>NZ_JAWOTC010000046.1:0-44685 GCF_033338675.1 Vibrio sp. Vb1574 | reverse complement strand
CGATTTAATTTTTGGAGACCAACAATGAAACCAATTCTACCTGATTACAACAGCGCTGGTGTGCTCATCATCGGTGATGTCATGCTAGATCGTTACTGGTATGGCCCAACCGGACGCATTTCTCCTGAAGCGCCGGTTCCTGTTGTAAAAGTAGAAAACAATGAAGAGCGTCCTGGTGGTGCTGCGAACGTTGCGATGAACATCGCATCACTAGGTGGCCATGCTCACATTGTTGGTCTAACTGGGGAAGATGAGCCTGCAAAAGTGCTGACGGAGACGCTGAGCTCACTCAATGTGAAGTGCGATTTCGTTGCACTGCCTGATTACCCAACGATTACGAAGCTTCGCGTAATGAGCCGTGGACAACAGCTTATTCGTCTCGACTTCGAAGACAAGTTTGAAAACACAGATTCTGCGCCAGTGTTATCTCGAATGGATGCCGCACTACCAAACGTTAAAGCCGTGATTATGTCTGACTACGCAAAAGGCTCGTTAGAGCATGTTCAGGCATACATCCAAAAAGCGCGCGCAGCAAATATTCCGGTTTTCATTGACCCGAAAGGTGCGGATTTTGAACGCTACCGTGGCGCAACACTTCTTACGCCAAACATGAAAGAGTTCGAAGACGTTGTAGGTAAAGTGAAATCTGACCAAGAGCTAGTAGAGAAAGCACTGGCTTTGGTTGAAGAGTTTGAATTTGAAGCGCTTTTGGTGACACGCAGCGAAAACGGAATGACCTTGATTCGTCGTGGCCAGGAACCGTTCCACCTTCCAACTCAAGCGAAAGAAGTGTACGACGTGACAGGTGCGGGCGACACGGTTATCTCTGTATTGGCAGCGTCTGTTGCCGCAGGCAAATCATTTGAAGAAGCGTGCGCTTTAGCGAACGCAGCGGCAGGTGTTGTGGTTGGTAAACTAGGCACGTCAACGCTTTCTGAGATTGAATTAGCAGAAGCGGTACATGGCAGCCAAGACACGGATTACGGTGTGATTTCAGAAAAAGCATTGATCGAAGCGGTGAAAAAAGCACGTGCTCGTGGCGAGAAAGTCGTTATGACAAATGGCTGCTTTGATATTCTGCACGCTGGGCATGTGTCTTACTTAAACCATGCTGCTGAACTGGGCGATCGCCTAATCGTTGCGGTAAATACCGATGAGTCAGTAAAACGCCTTAAAGGCCCTGGTCGTCCGGTAAACCCAACCGATCGCCGCATGGCGGTGTTGGCAGGTTTGGGCGCTGTGGATTGGGTTGTACCATTTAGTGAAGATACGCCGCAGCGTTTGATCTCAGAAGTTCTACCAAGCTTGCTAGTAAAAGGCGGTGACTACAAACCAGAAGAGATTGCTGGTGGTAAAGAAGTCATTGCGGCGGGTGGTGAAGTTCGTGTATTGAACTTTGAAGATGGCTGCTCGACCAGTGAAATCATTAATGCAATCAAAGGCGGTAAGGGCTAAGCCTGCTGTTTGTTAGAATTGAAATGCTATTTGCTCATAAAGGTCGCTAAGTGCGGCCTTTTTGATACTTTTAGTTCAGAGGCACTTTTAGGCTCTGAACTACAAGTAATAAAAAACGCCAGCTGATAACTCAACTGGCGTTTTTTATTTATTAAGACCTGAAGTATTCAATTCGCGGTTATTTTGCCGCTTTCAAACCTGCATCAACGTCTAAGATGTCTTGTTCGCTTAGCGTACCAACTGCTTGGCGTAGCTGAAGAACACTTAAAATGTAGTCGTAACGAGCGTTCGATAGGTTTTTGTTCGCATCGTATAGACGACGAGTCGCGTCCAGTACATCAACGATAGTACGAGTACCTACATCAAAGCCAGCTTCTGTTGCTTCTAGTGCAGAGCGTGCAGAAATAACCGCTTGCTCATACGCACGTAATGCGCCGATAGAGGCGTTAATGTTGTTGTTTTGTGCGCGAACATCTTTTACTACGCTACGGTACTGTGCTTCAAGATCTTCGCTTGCTGCCACGTACGCGTATTCAGCTTGTTTGGTTTGAGAGGTTACGTTACCACCTGTGTATAGCGGTACAGCAAGGTTCACACCAATATTGAAGTTGTCTGTCGTGTTGTCACGAGAGCTATGAGAAGTATCACCGTAGTTGTAACCACCGTCTAGAGAGAGCGTTGGTAGGTGGCCAGAGCTTGCTAGTGAAATATTGTCACGCGCAATGTCTTGAAGAATACGTGATGATAGCAAGGTCAGGTTTTTGGTTTTTGCTTCATCAATGAGCGATTCAGCTGGTACGGTCGATGGGCTAGCAGTGAAGCGGCCAGTGTCCAAAATGTTGAGATCTTTGTGCTCTTGGCCTGTAATTTCACGCAGTGACTCGTAGCTATTAGTTAGCGCGTTTTCTGCCAACACTTCGTCCGCTAGCACTTGGTCGTACTGAGCTTGTGCGTCATGCACGTCAGTGATTGCAGACAAACCTACTTCAAAACGCTGTTTAGTTTGCTCAAGTTGACGGCCAACCGCGGCTTTTTCTGCACGTACGAAAACAAGATTATCTTGTGCGCGTAGAACTTCAAAATACGCTTGTGACACGCGAAGAATCAGTGCCTGTTGCGTCGCTGCGTAAGTTGCGTCTGCTTGGCGAGCACTTTTCTCAGCAGTATCTAGAGAGATCCAAGATGCGCGGTTGTAAAGTGCTTGTGAAAAGCTAACGCCAGCGGTTAGCGCGTTGCCATCGTTTGATACGTCACTAATTAGATTTGAATCGTATTCAGTATCACCACGAGTTAAATTGTAACCCGCAGTAAGGTTGATCTGTGGTAATAGAGCACTACGGCTTGAGGTGATTGCTTCGAAAGCTTGGTCACGTTGTGCTGCTACACTGAGCAATTGTGGATCATTTTGTTTTGCCAAGTCGTAGATTTCAGCCAAAGAGTCTGCGAACGCAGACGTACTCATGCTACCTAGCGCTGCACTGATAAATAGTGGAAGCAATTTTTTCATTTTCTATTCCCGCGGTCCATAGATTGGTTAATTCTCAGTAGTTTAACTCAATTTGCACGATATTTACTCTAAAGTTTGCACTTTTTTACACGTAATTATCCACTTGTGCAATAAATTTTTAGCAAAGACTTAAATTAATTTGTAACTATTATACAAAAAGTTGAGCCAAGTCCTTTGAGCAAGCGAATAACAATGAGTAAACTACAGGATTCACTCAGAGAGGTGTTGAATGCAACAGCGTGACAAACAACAACAAGATTTTACTTCGCGAGATGTAAAAGTCATCTCGAAAGAAACCTTATTTGAAGGTTTTTTCAAAATGGTGAAATACCGCTTTCAGCATAGGCTATTTGCTGGTGGTTGGAGTGGAGTTGTCGAACGAGAAATGTTCGAGCGTGGTCACGCAGCAGCGATGCTTCCTTATGATCCAAAGGCGGACCAGGTCGTAATCATTGAACAGATTCGTATTGGCGCGTTGGAACATGAACACCCTTGGCAGCTAGAAATTGTCGCCGGTATGATTGACCGCGATGAATCTGCTGAAGCCGTAATTCGTCGAGAGGCTGTCGAAGAAGCGGGGATTCAGGTGGGGCGCGTTGTACCTGTTACGTCCTATTATCCTTCGGCTGGTGGTTGCTCGGAAAAGCTAGACGTCTTTGTTGGTGAAGTGGATGCGTCTAAAGCGCACGGCATTCATGGTTTAGACTATGAGAATGAAGATATCCGGGTTCATGTCATGAGTCGTGAAACGGCGTATCAATGGGTGAAGGACGGGAAATTTGAAAATGGTGCGTCGATTATTGCGTTGCAATGGCTGCAATTACACCATCAAGAGTTAAAGTCAGAATGGGGACAATCCCAAACGGTGGAGAGTGAGTAATGGCACAATTGGCTGAAAAACAACAATATCATGTTGATTTAGCTGGTCTTATGAGAACCTATGAGACCAACTACGCTAAATTGAATGCCTTATTGCCTGCTTCTGCTGAAGTTGGGGATGTACGTTGCTACCAAGCGGCGAACATGGTTTACCAATTGACCGTGAATGAAATCACAAAATACACCACAGTTGTTGAGATATGTCAGAGTGATGAAACGCCAGTGTTTCCTTTACCGACGATGTCTGTCAGGCTTTATCATGATGCGAGAGTAGCCGAAGTATGCTCAAGCGGAGAGTTCTCTCGCATAAAAGCTAAGTATGATTATCCCAATGACCAACTGATGCAGAAAGATGAAAAGCATCAATTAAACACATTCCTCGGTGAATGGCTGACGTTTTGTTTACGAAGTGGTATCAGTAGAACACCACTTGCCTTCAATTGATCGTCACGTCACTAAAGGAAAATAACAAATAACGATATAGTGGACGAATCAGGTTTTCATTTTGCAATCATCTAGTGACAGCATCAAACTTTTACAAATTACGGATACTCATCTGTTTGCTGCCGATGAGGGAAGTTTGCTAAGCGTAAAAACAGTCGATAGCTTCAATGCTGTTGTTGCTGATGTTTTACGCCGCAACGTGGCGTTTGATTACATCTTGGCGACGGGGGATATTTCCCAAGACCATAGTGCAGAATCTTATCAGCGCTTTGCCAACGGCATTGAACCGCTAGAGAAAGACTGTTTTTGGCTACCTGGTAATCATGATTACAAGCCTAATATGGGCAGTGTTTTGCCTTCGCCACAAATCAAAGCCGCAGAGCATGTATTGCTTGGCGAGCATTGGCAGTTAATTCTTTTAGACTCGCAAGTGGTTGGCGTTCCTCATGGGCGCTTGAGTGATCAGCAATTAACGCTACTCGAAGAAAAGCTAGCCGAACACCCAGAAAGACACACACTTGTTTTGTTGCATCATCACCCGTTACTGGTGGGAAGCGCGTGGCTTGATCAACATACTTTAAAAGATGCCGAAGCGTTTTGGCAGGTTGTCGAGCGTTTTGATAACGTGAAAGGCATTCTCTGTGGCCATGTTCATCAAGATATGAATGTGCTTCACAAGGGTATTCGAGTGATGGCAACACCCTCAACTTGTGTTCAGTTTAAGCCTAACTCGGATGATTTTGCCCTTGATACCACTTCGCCTGGTTGGCGGGAGCTGCAACTACACGCTTGTGGCGATATTACGACCCAAGTAGGTCGGCTTCCTGATGGCCAGTTCCAACCAGACTTCTCTTCTAACGGCTACTAACGCGCCCGAGCTCTCTGTTCGGGCTCGCTTTTTTGTGCGAGATATATATGAGTAAACCTTCACTTCTTCTCTATATCCATGGCTTTAATAGCTCTCCACTCTCCATGAAAGCGAATGTGATGAGAGCCTACTGCGAGCAACATAGGCCTGATATTAAGGTGATTGTTCCCCAGTTACCTTGTTATCCTCAGCAAGCGGCGAAAATGTTGTTGTATATTATCGAGCAATATAAAGACGACTATAAAATTGGTCTAGTGGGCAGTTCATTAGGCGGTTTTATGTCAACGTGGCTAAATGACAAGTTTGGGTTTAAAGCGGTAGTGGTCAACCCCGCAGTCAAGCCTTATGAGTTGCTAGTAGATTATTTGGGTAAGCAAACTAACCCATATACGCATGAAACCTATACACTTGAAGCTTGTCATATTGACGAGTTAAAAGCTCTTGATGTACAAAGCATCGCGTCGCCACATTCTTTTTGGTTATTGCAACAAACAGAAGATGAGGTTTTAGACTATCGACAAGCGGTAGATAAGTTTGCAGACGCTAAGCAAACAGTAGAACAAGGCGGTGATCACAGTTTTGTAGGCTTTGAGCGTTATCCTGCACAGATTATCGAATTTCTAGAACTGTAATTCGAAAGCGATTGGAAAAGGCTCATAGTTTTTATTGATATATCCAACCGTTTCTTGACATGGGCGGTATGCTTTCCGACTATGTTTTGCCAAAAGATCTTAAGGGTCGAGGACCCTGGCTACTTTGTTATGCATCATGTTTACAAACTCTTAGTGATGTGAACAGGGTGGCTTTTTCGTTTCCTGAGTATGGGTACGCCCATTGGTGATACTCAGGCAACAAGTAAACTTTGAGAATAATTCCGTATTATGACTGAACAATATAATGCTGGTGCCATTGAAGTACTGAATGGCTTAGAGCCAGTACGTCGCCGACCAGGGATGTATACGGATACAGCGCGCCCAAACCATTTGGGCCAAGAAGTTATCGACAACAGTGTCGATGAAGCGCTAGCCGGACATGCCTCAAAAGTACAAGTCATCCTACATGCTGACCAATCACTCGAAGTGATCGATGATGGTCGAGGCATGCCTGTTGATATCCACCCAGAAGAGAAAGTATCAGGCGTAGAGCTAATTCTATGTAAGCTACATGCGGGTGGTAAGTTCTCTAACAAAAACTACCAATTCTCTGGTGGTTTGCACGGGGTAGGTATATCTGTAGTAAACGCGTTGTCAAAACGCGTTGAAGTAACAGTTCGTCGTGATGGTCAAGTGTATGAAATTGCATTTGAACACGGCGAGAAAGTGTCTGATCTGACCGTAACTGGCACATGTGGTCGTCGCAATCGCGGTACCAGCGTACATTTCTGGCCTGATGCGAAGTACTTCGATTCGGCTAACTTCTCTGTGACGCGCCTAGTCAACAACCTGCGCGCAAAAGCGGTTTTGTGTCCGGGTTTAGAAATCACATTAACCGACAAAGTTAATGGCAAAGACTATAAGTGGTACTACGAAGATGGTTTGAAAGACTATCTTGCGGAAGGTGTAAAAGGCTATCCAGTTATTCCTGAAGAACCATTTACTGGTGAGTTCTTGGCGGATACTGAAGCGGCAAACTGGGCGGTAATTTGGCAGCCAGAAGGCGGTGAGATGATCACCGAAAGCTACGTTAACCTAATCCCAACCGCTCAAGGTGGTACGCACGTTAATGGTTTACGCCAAGGCTTGTTGGAAGCGATGCGCGAATTCTGTGAGTTCCGTAATCTATTACCTCGTGGTGTGAAGCTAACGGGTGATGACGTTTTCGACCGCTGTTCTTACGTGCTGTCGGTTAAGATTCAAGACCCGCAATTTGCAGGCCAGACCAAAGAACGTCTGTCTTCTCGTCAAACCGCGGCATTTGTCTCTGGCGTTGTAAAAGATGCGTTCAGTCTTTGGTTGAACGAAAAGCCTCAGCTTGCAGAGCAATTGGCAGAAGTCTGTATCGCTAACGCACACCGTCGTATGCGTGCAGCGAAAAAAGTCGTACGTAAGAAAGTGGCGTCCGGCCCAGCACTGCCAGGTAAGTTGACCGACTGTTCAGCACAGGACTTAAGTCGCACTGAAATCTTCTTTGTGGAGGGTGACTCTGCGGGTGGCTCGGCAAAACAGGCACGTGACCGTGAATTCCAAGCCGTGATGCCACTACGTGGTAAGATCTTGAACACGTGGGAAGTCTCTGCCGATCAAGTTCTTGCGTCTCAAGAAGTACACGATATCTCCGTTGCTTTGGGTATTGACCCAGATAGCGACAACCTCGAGAGTCTTCGTTACGGTAAGATCTGTATCCTTGCCGATGCGGACTCGGATGGTCTTCACATCGCAACGCTGCTTTGTGCTCTATTTACTCGTCACTTCCGCGCACTAGTGGAAGCGGGTCATATCTATGTGGCGATGCCGCCTCTGTATCGAATCGACTGCGGGAAAGAAGTGTTCTACGCCCTCGATGATGATGAAAAAGATGGCATTTTAGAGCGCTTGTCGAAGAAGAAAGCCAAAATCAATGTGCAACGATTCAAAGGTCTGGGTGAGATGAACCCACTTCAGTTGCGTGAAACCACCATGGATCCGAACACGCGTCGCTTAGTGCAGTTAACCATTGACGACTCTACGGCGACCATGGAAATGATGGACATGCTGCTAGGTAAAAAGCGTGCAGATGACCGTCGTTCTTGGCTACAAAACAACGGCGACTTGGCAGAGGTGTAACGGATGTCTACAGAAATTACCTACGATGGCGTCGAACAATTGCCAATGCGCAAGTTCACTGAAGACGCTTATCTGAACTACTCGATGTACGTAATCATGGACCGCGCCTTGCCATACATTGGTGATGGCTTAAAGCCGGTTCAACGACGCATCATTTATGCGATGTCAGAGCTTGGTCTCTCTGCATCAGCAAAATACAAAAAATCTGCACGTACCGTTGGTGACGTGCTAGGTAAATACCATCCGCACGGTGATTCAGCGTGCTACGAAGCGATGGTATTGATGGCTCAGCCATTCTCTTACCGCTATCCATTAGTGGATGGTCAAGGTAACTGGGGTGCGCCAGATGATCCGAAATCATTTGCGGCAATGCGTTATACCGAAGCAAAACTGTCTAAGTTTGCTGAAGTATTGCTTGGCGAACTTGGCCAGGGCACGGTTGAATGGCAACCTAACTTTGATGGCACAATGAAAGAGCCACAAATGTTGCCAGCACGTCTGCCTCACATCCTGCTTAACGGTGTAACCGGCATTGCCGTTGGTATGGCAACAGACATCCCACCGCACAACGTTCGTGAAATCGCAGATGCGACTATTCATTTGATCGACAACCCGAAAGCAGAACTGCCGGACGTGATGCAGTATGTCAAAGGACCGGATTACCCAACAGAAGCAGAAATTATCTCGCCGCAAGCGGATATCGAGAAGATTTACCGCAACGGTCGTGGCAGCATCAAAATGCGCGCGGTTTGGCATAAAGAAGGTTCTGATATTGTTATCACTTCTTTGCCTCACCAAGTATCGGGTGCCAAACTGCTTGAGCAAATCGCTAACCAGATGCGTGCGAAGAAGCTGCCAATGGTTGACGATCTTCGTGACGAATCGGATCACGAGAACCCAACGCGTATCGTTGTGGTGCCTAAGTCAAACCGCGTCGATTGTGATTTGTTGATGAACCACTTGTTCGCATCAACGGATCTTGAGCGCAGTTACCGCGTTAACTTGAACATGATTGGTTTGGATAACCGTCCTCAAGTTAAAGGTCTGGTGCAAATTCTGTCTGAGTGGATCGAGTTTCGTCGTACGACTGTGCGTCGTCGTTTACAACACCGTCTAGACAAAGTAATGGCTCGTCTACACATCTTGGAAGGTTTGTTAGTTGCTTACCTCAACCTAGATGAAGTGATTGAGATCATCCGTACTGAAGACGATCCAAAAGCGGTGCTGATGGAACGCTTTGGTATTACCGATATCCAAGCGGATGCAATTTTAGATACCAAACTTCGTCATTTAGCGAAACTAGAAGAGATGAAGATCCGTGGTGAGCAAGACGAGCTAGAGAAAGAGCGTGAGAAGCTAGAACAGCTACTCGGTTCTGAGCGTCGTCTGAATACACTACTGAAAAAAGAAATCAAAGCAGACGCAGAGAAATACGGTGATGACCGTCGCTCTCCAATGGTTGAGCGTGCAGAAGCAAAAGCGCTGACTGAACGTGACCTCGTACCAAGTGAGCCAATCACGGTTGTGCTTTCTGAGAAAGGTTGGATTCGTCACGCGAAAGGCCATGACGTGGATGCCGAAGGCTTAAACTATAAGTCGGGTGATAAGTATTTAGCGCATGCTCGAGGTAAGAGTAATCAGCCTGCGGTATTCCTAGGTAGTGACGGTCGAAGTTACTCTCTGGAATCGCACTCACTGCCTTCTGCTCGTAGTCAAGGTGAGCCGATTACCGGTCGCTTGAATATTACGGCTGGTAGCAGTATTCGCCAAGTCATCATGAGTGAAGAAGATCAGCTGTGGCTGGTGGGTTCAGATGCAGGTTACGGCTTTGTATGTAAAGGCGCGGACTTGCTGTCTAAAAACCGCAGTGGTAAAGCGCTCGTCACTTTACCTGCCAACTCTGAGATCATGACGCCAAAAGAGATTGAAGATTTAGACTCTGATGAAATCTTAGCAATCACTAACCAAGGTCGCATGCTGCTGTTCCCAATCAAAGACTTGCCACAACTGGCGAAAGGTAAAGGGAATAAGATCATCAACATTCCTGCTGCTAAAGCAAAAGAGCGAGAAGAAGTACTATCTCACTTAATGTCTTTACCAAAAGGTGCATCGTTAACGCTGTACGCGGGTAAGCGAAAGTTGGGTCTTAAACCGTCTGACCTTGATAACTTCCGTGGCGAACGTGGTCGCCGAGGCGGGCTACTACCGAGAGGTTTGCAGCGAGTCACTCGCATTGAAGTTGAGCTAGATGATTCCGATACGACGGAAACACCGAGCGATAGCGAGTAACGCACAAATAAAAATCCCAGCCAATGGCTGGGATTTTTTATGCTTCTTGCTTGTCTTCGGCAATGGTGACTTTCAAGGTCATCTCTTTTCCTTTGCGAATGATACCGACGTCCACGGTGGTGCCAGGACGTAAATCGGTGACGATATCCATAACACTCTGACGCCCTTGCACTTTATTGCCATCAATACTGATAATGATGTCCTGCTTTTGGAAGCCTGCCGCATTGGCTGGACCATTTGGATCAATACCAAGTACGACAATACCACCTATGTGTTCATTTCCAAGTAGGCGAGCAGTGACCGCATTAATGTCTTGGCCGTCGATTCCAATATAACCACGAATCACGCGGCCATCAGCGATGATTTTCTGCATGATCTTACTCGCTAGCGGCGCAGGGATCGCAAAAGAAATACCGTAAGTTTCTAAGTCTGTCGCTTGCTGAAAAGAGGCGGTGTTAATGCCGACGAGCTCGCCTTGTGTGTTCACTAGGGCTCCACCAGAGTTACCTTCATTGATGGCGGCATCGGTTTGAATGAATGCTTGACGACCGTCGCTAATAGATGAACGACCTGTGGCAGAAATAATGCCGAACGTTGTGGTTTGTCCAAGGTTGTATGGGTTACCGATGGCTAGTACTACATCGCCCACTTGTGGTTTGTAATTAGAGTTCAGAGGGATTACGGGCAAATTCGAACCTTCGACACGCAGCACGGCTATATCAGTACGTTTATCTGTCCCTACGAGCTGAGCCGCTGCGGCTCTGCCGTCTTGTAATGCCACAACAATTTGATCAGCTTGAGCAACCACATGATAGTTAGTAATGATGTAGCCTTTCTCACTAACAATGACACCTGACCCCAGACCTTGAGTCGAGAGTTTACTGCGATCATTCTCAACATACTTACGGCTGTAGATGTTTACCACTGCAGGCGCTGCTCTTCGGACCGCTTGATTAAACGTCAATTCGACTGATGCGATATTAACAGGTTGAGGATCAAGCGCGGCAGGAATTACGTTGTTGCGCAAAGATGGAACCGCCAGTAATACCACTGCGGCAGTAGCCAAGCCTAAAAAGACAGAACGTAATAAAAAGCTGAGCATATCCTCTCCATGCGTGAGCGCCAAAATGGCATCGAAGATGAAGAATAGCATTACATTGAAAAATAACAAAAGGGCAGCACGTCATCGCGCTGCCCTTTTCATTAGTTATTGAGCGATAAGGAAAAGTGATCGAGCCTTATCACTCAGTACTATGCATCGAAAACCTTATTTCCTATCACTTTGAAAGTGGTTAACGAATGACAAGATAAATAGTACGTTCACCACGTTGAATATTAAGAGCCAGTACACCTTTGTGTTTCTCTACGATTGTACGAAGCTCGGCAAGGTTTTTCACTCGTTGACGGTTCACACCGATAATAATGTCACCTTGTTGTAATTGATATTGAGCCGCTGGAGAGTTATCTGCAACGCTCGATACTTTAACACCTTGGATTACATCACTTGGTGTTGTATTGCTTAACTCCGCACCTTTGAGTCCCTCATGTAATGTCTCCGCTTTAGCTTTCATATTCGTAGATTCGCCAAGCGTTACATCAAAGGTTTTATTCTTACCATCTCGAACCACACCTAATGTGATTTCTTTACCTGCGCCCAGTGTTGCCACTTTTGCGCGGAGCTCTGAGAAAGTATTAATCGCTTTGCCGTTCACCGATACAATTACGTCACCGGCTTTTAACCCTGCTTTATCGGCTGCGCTGTCCGGTACGACTTGACCAATAAAGGCCCCTTTACTTGACTCGTAACCCAATGCATCAGCTAGCTCAGAGGTTACTTCGCCACCTTGCACACCCAACATGCCGCGTTTGACTTCACCAAACTCTAGAATTTGATCAGTGAGGTTTTTCATCATGTTTGATGGAATCGCAAAGCCAATACCCACATTACCGCCGTTAGGGCCTAAAATCGCAGTATTAATACCGATCAGCTCACCATTAAGGTTGACCAATGCACCACCAGAGTTACCGCTGTTAATTGCGGCATCGGTTTGGATGAAGTTTTCGAAGTTTTCAACGTTTAAGCCACTACGACCAAGGGCTGAAACAATACCCGAAGTCACAGTTTGACCGAGTCCAAATGGGTTACCAATCGCAACCGTAAAGTCACCGACACGCAGTTTGTCGGAATCCGCGACCTTAATCTGCGTTAAGTTTTTCGCTTTCTCTAATTTAAGTAACGCAACATCGGCCATTTCATCACCGCCAACGAGCGTAGCGTCATACTCGCGCCCGTCAAAGAGGCGAACTCGAATCTCATCTGCCCCCTTAATCACATGGTAGTTAGTGACAATATGGCCTTTCTTCGCATCAATAATGACACCAGAACCTAAACCTCTGAACGGGCGCTCTCGCCTTTGTTCCATAGGAAAGTCTGGGCCAAAGAAAAATTGAAATTGCTCGGGAATGCGGCTGGTTTGTACTTGTTTACCTTCTACAGCAATACTCACAACAGCTGGGGTCACCTTCTCAAGCATTGGTGCCAAGCTAGGTAACTGTTGGCCATCCACATTCAAAGGTAATGCGGCAGTGGCTTGAACTGGGGCAATAATCGACCCCAAACTCAGAGATAGAACGGTGAGCGCAAGCAGTGGTTTTTTCATCCAATAACTCCTCTTGAAACATGTCTGCCAAAAAGAAATATCCGAACGGTTAGTTCACTTTGTTAACAACTAATATAGGGTCTAGTTCGGACAATCAAAAGGGGAGGCAGTGCACATCCAAGTTAGAGCGAAGGTGAGGTGAAAAAGTTCAAAAAAGGGCCGATACAAATGTATCGGCCCTAGATAGAAGTAAGAGAGGATTATGATGCTTTTGCGGTTACCGCTTCGGGAGCATTAATGATTTCTTTCTCTTGATCCTTCAAAAGACCGGTGGCGCCATTAGCGTAGTCTTTTGGTTGTTCGTTGAACTCTGGTTGATCTTCTGCAATGGTTTCAGACGACATTGCCGTTTTCTTATCAAACGGGTTGTCTTGTTCTGGTAAGTTTGGCAAAAGCTCAGAAGAGGTCTTGGCCATATGTTGGTATAGCTTGGTGTAATCTTTACCTAGGGTGTCCAACATCTCTGCGGTTTGTGCAAAATGATCGACGAGCTCTTGACGTTGTTGCTCTAATTCAAACTTGGCCGCTTCAAGTTCTTTCTGCACAGACTTTTGTTTCTTGTATTCAGGGGTGGTTAGTCTACTAATGACTACGCCTACGATTGTACCGACCAGCAAACCCACAATGGCATAAATCCAAGGCATAACTGCTCCTTATAGTTGTTTTAACAAGTCTTTTACTACTTAGTTACACGCGGTGCTTGTCCATGTTACTATGGCTTGAACAGCCGATAAAGAAAAATAGCAGTATGTCTTCGGGGACTGATAACTACTTCTCTCTATTCTCAAAGTTGACCCCGAGGTAACCCTTTTCTCTATACCTCTATACGACTTAATACGATGACACCACTACAACAATATCAAAAAGACATAGCAGAACACGGGTTTCAGCGTGATGAAGCTCAGTATCAAGCGGTCGTTGCATTAGACAAGCTTTACCATGCTATCGTTGAATTTCAGTCAGCGCCTGTGCCTCAGCTTTCCAAATGGCAAAAGCTAATGGGGAAAAAAATCGACAAGCCTGAACCACCAAAAGGCCTTTACTTTTGGGGTGGGGTAGGTCGCGGTAAAACCTACCTTATGGACGCATTTTTTGATGCTTTACCGACCCAAAGAAAAATGCGCGTCCACTTCCATCGATTTATGTATCGAGTACATGATGAGTTGAAGCTGTTAGGTGATGTCGAAAATCCTCTATCAAAAGTGGCGGATAAATTTAAAGAAGAAGCAGATGTGGTTTGCTTTGATGAATTTTTTGTTTCCGACATTACTGATGCGATGATCCTTGCAACGCTACTTCAAGAAATGTTCAAGCGGCAGATGATCCTAGTCGCGACTTCAAACATCGAGCCGCAGAACTTATATCGTAACGGTTTGCAAAGAGCGCGCTTTTTGCCCGCGATCGATATGATTTTGGCACGTTGTGAAGTGTTGAATGTCGATAGTGGCGTTGATTATCGCTTAAGAACGTTAGAACAGGCTGAAATATACCATTACCCGCTTGATGAGCAGGCTAGCATAAACCTTAACAAATATTATCAGCAGCTGACTGGAGAGCGTCAGTTTGTTGCTCATCAAATCGAAGTTAACCACCGTCAACTAGCGGTGATTGAAGCAAGCGACGGGGTGCTGCATGCGTCGTTTGCTCAGTTGTGTCAAACTGCTCGCAGTCAAAATGACTACATTGAATTGTCTCGTATTTACCACACTGTATTACTGGCAGATGTTCAACAAATGAACCGAAAAATAGATGATGCGGCGAGACGCTTTATCGCGCTAGTCGATGAGTTTTACGAGCGCAATGTTAAGTTGATTATTTCTGCTGAAGTGCCAATGGCCGACTTATATACTGACGGGCAGTTAGAGTTCGAATTTAAGCGCTGTTTGTCTCGGCTTACTGAGATGCAAAGTCATGAGTATCTCGCGCGTGAACATTTGGCCTAGATCCAATGGATTCTTAAAAAAGTGAAGAAAAAATTAGTGATTTGGCGCAAAAAAAAAGGTGATTTTTTCTTCGCTCTTCTCTATAATCCTGCGACCCACCGTTACTGCAGACCTGATTATCGAAGTTATTTCGAAATTGAAGGTCGAGAGTACCAACGACTCGAAGGGGTGATGACTGGGCTCTTAGACAGTGTGGGAGCACTATTGGGTGTTCCTTTAAAGTTTAAAATTTAATTAACGGGTTATTGTTAGCATGAAAACTTTCGTTGCTAAACCAGAAACTGTAAAACGCGACTGGTACGTTGTAGACGCTGAAGGTAAAACTCTTGGCCGTCTAGCAAGTGAAATTGCATCTCGCCTACGTGGCAAACATAAAGCTGAATACACTCCTCACGTTGACACTGGTGATTACATCATCGTTATCAACGCTGAGAAAGTTGCTGTAACTGGTAACAAAGCTAAGAACAAAGTGTACTACCGTCACTCTGAATTCCCAGGTGGTCTAAAATCTATCACTTTTGAAAAGTTGATCGATCGTAAACCTGAGATGGCTCTTGAGCTTGCAGTTAAAGGCATGCTTCCACGTGGTCCTCTAGGCCGTGCTATGTACCGTAAGCTAAAAGTTTACGCGGGCGCTGAGCACAACCATGTTGCTCAACAACCACAAGTACTAGACATCTAATTGGGGATTTCGAAAATGGCAGAGAATCAATACTACGGCACTGGCCGTCGCAAAAGCTCAGCTGCACGTGTTTTCATTAAACCAGGCAGCGGTAACATTGTAGTAAACAAGCGTAACCTTGACGAATACTTCGGTCGTCCAACAGCACGTATGGTTGTACAACAACCTCTAGAGCTAGTTGAACTAACTGAAAAGCTAGACCTTTACGTAACAGTTAAAGGCGGCGGTATTTCTGGTCAAGCTGGTGCTATCCGTCACGGTATCACTCGCGCGCTTATGGAATACGATGAGTCTCTACGTCCTGCTCTACGCGCAGCTGGCTACGTTACTCGTGACGCTCGTTGCGTTGAACGTAAGAAAGTTGGTCTACGTAAAGCACGTCGTCGTCCACAGTTCTCTAAGCGTTAATTTCCTCTTATCGGGAATTATGCTTTTCAGAGTTACTCTGGAAACTGTGTACCAAAAGCTCGGCTCTATGCCGGGCTTTTTTGTATTTAAAGACATCATACTTGTCTTCAAGCAACGAACAGCCTTCACTTATCATCACACTCCGAGCAAGCCTTCTTATTCGTCCTTCGTCGAAAGGTTGCCAGTGCCGTTTTATATGTGCCTTATTTAATTGCGACTCACCACGCTTTCTCTTGCGATGCAGCATAGATGTATTCATCAGCAAGAATGTCTTTGTATCTTATTCTTCCTGTAACATGTTTTAAAATGACTTACGCTCCTTTTTGAGCATTCTGCGTGCTACAAAATTGAAAATATAAACACAGCAAGCTGAACGCGTAATACGAAATATTTCTCTGTGTAATTAACTGAAAACTACCAAGATAAAAGGTTTTATCCGCTTTCAGCGGGGCTTCTATGTGGTGCTTTCTTGTTACAAATCACATCAATTTTTTATAATTCTGCCGCTTTTGTGACGACGCGAGCGATTTGCCTCACAAATGTTACAAAAAGGTAGCTTTATCTTGTCAAAAAGTAGGGTTTTCTTTATCATTTCCCTCCAATAAATAGAACTAAATTCATTATTTGTTAGCCATGCTCTTATAAGCGGAATAATAACGATCCAAAGGGAGCAAATGGGAGAATGTTTGGATGAGCAACGCGCCTTTAAATAACGGTCGCAGGCGTTTTCTAACCGCTACAACGGCAGTTGTTGGTGGGTTAGGGGCAGTCGCCGTCGCCGTGCCTTTTATCAAATCATGGAATCCGAGTGCTAAAGCCAAAGCGGCGGGCGCACCGGTGGAAGTGGATATAAGTAAAATTGAACCAGGTCAGCTGGTTCGTGTTGAGTGGCAGGGAAAACCTGTATGGATTGTTCGCCGCACTCAAAGCGTTCTGGATAACTTAAAATCGATCGGTGATAAGCTTCGCGATCCACAATCTGAAATGGAGCAGCAGCCTGAGTACGCTCAGAATGAGTTTCGTTCGATTAAGGAAGAGTTTTTCGTCGCAGTTGGTTTCTGTACCCACTTAGGTTGTTCACCAACCTATCTACCTGACTCTTTCTCAGAGCAGGTGCAGGGCGTAAGATCTGGCTTCTTCTGTCCTTGTCATGGTTCTAAGTTCGACATGGCTGGTCGAGTGTTCCAAGGAGTACCTGCTCCGTTGAACCTTGTCGTTCCTAAGCACATGTATTTGAGCGATACCAAGCTCATTGTGGGTGTTGATGAGGGAGATGCATAATGCAAGCAATGTTAGATTGGGTTGAAAAGCGTATTCCTGCAATGAATGCTTATAAAAAGCATTTGTCTGAATACCCAATGCCTAAGAACTTCAACTTTTGGTACCTTTTCGGTTCTCTGGCGATGCTGGTTCTTGTTAACCAAATCCTAACGGGTATTTGGCTAACGATGAACTATGTTCCTTCAGGTGACGGTGCATTTGCGTCTATCGAATACATTATGCGTGATGTAGAGTACGGTTGGCTTCTGCGTTACATGCATTCCACTGGCGCGTCAGCGTTTTTCGTTGTTGTGTATCTTCACATGTTCCGTGGTTTGATCTACGGTTCATACCAAAAACCTCGTGAACTATTGTGGATCTTCGGTATGTTGATCTTCCTTGTTCTCATGGCTGAAGCGTTCATGGGTTACCTACTTCCATGGGGTCAGATGTCATACTGGGGTGCGCAGGTAATCATTTCCCTGTTTGGCGCTATTCCTGTTATCGGTGATGACCTAACGCTTTGGATTCGTGGTGACTACATCATCTCTGGTGCAACGCTAAACCGTTTCTTCGCACTACACGTTATTGCCTTGCCTATTGTTTTGCTTCTTCTTGTTGTTCTGCACGTATTGGCGCTGCACGAAGTAGGCTCAAACAACCCGGATGGTATCGAAACTAAGCTGCCAAAAGGCTCAATGGGCGACGATTACAAAACGCAATTCAAGTTCCACGATTACTACACGAAGAAATATGACATCATTGATTCGATTCCTTTCCATCCGTACGGCACGGTTAAGGACTTGGTCGGTGTTGCTGGTTTCTTGTTCTTCTTCTGTTACGTGCTGTTCTTTAACCCAGAAATGGGTGGGTACTTCCTTGAGCCGCCTAACTTTGAAGCTGCAAACCCATTGAAGACACCAGAGCATATTGCTCCGGTATGGTACTTCACGCCGTTCTACGCAATCCTACGTGCGGTTCCAGACAAACTATTAGGTGTTATCCTAATGGGTGCGTCAATTGCAGTGCTGTTCGTTCTACCTTGGTTGGATCGTTGTAAAGTTCGTTCATACCGTTACCGTAGCAAACTTCATCTATTGAATATTGTACAGTTCACTATCGCCTTTATCGCTCTAGGTATTTTAGGTGCGTTACCAGCGACACCAACGTACACACTACTATCTCAGATCTTTAGCTTGTGTTACTTCATGTTCTTTGTGTTGCTGTTCTTCTACAGCAAAAATGAAGCAACCAAACCATTACCAGAGAGGGTGACATTCAAATGAAGAAGTGGATTGTAATTCTATTTGCTATGTTGCCATCACTAGCGATGGCAGCTGGGGCCAATGTTCCGCTGGATAAAGCGAATGTTGACCTTACGGATAAAGCTTCGCTACAAAACGGCGCGAAGTTGTTCATGAACTACTGTTTTGCTTGTCACTCTACGCAATACCAGCGTTACGAGCGTGTAGCAACAGACTTGGAAATTCCAACAGACTTAATGAAAGAAAACCTGATTTTCAATCCTGAAGCAAAAATCGGTGATCTAATGGTCAATGCTATGCCACCGAAGCAAGCGGCAAACTGGTTTGGTGCTCCACCACCAGATCTTACGTTGGTTGCACGAGTTCGTGGTGCTGATTGGTTATACACTTACTTACGCTCTTTCTATGTTGATCCATCTCGTCCATTCGGCGTGAACAACATCGTCTTCCCGAGTGTTGGTATGCCGCATGTGCTTGAAGAGCTACAGGGTATCCCGACGCCTATTTACGATACGAAAATCGTAGATGGCGAAGAAGTACAAGTTGTTGTTGGTACCGAAACCGATGGCACGGGTGAGCTGAGTGAAGGCGAATATGACAAAGCGGTTGGCGATCTCGTTAACTTCTTAGTTTATTCAGGTGATCCAGTGCAGCTTGAGCGTCACGCTCTAGGCTGGTGGGTAATGGGCTTCTTAGTGCTTCTAACCATCGTTGTCGTGATGCTCAAGAAAGAGTATTGGCGCGATGTGCATTAATTGTGCTAAAATACCGTGCTAATTCCCAATTTTAATTGATGTACAATGGAGGCTTAGCCTCCATTGTTTTTATTTGTAAGTGTACTGGAGGGCTCCATGGCTGTAGCTGCCAATAAACGTTCTGTGATGACTCTTTTCTCAAGTGCATCAGATTTGTATAGCCATCAGGTTCGCATTGTACTAGCTGAAAAAGGTGTAAGTGTTGAAGTTGAGCTTGTTGACGAAGCAAACCTTCCTGCTGAGCTTGTTGAGCTAAACCCATATAAATCAGTGCCAACTCTTGTTGACCGTGAGCTAGCTCTTTACGATTCAAAAATCATCATGGAGTACTTGGACGAGCGTTTCCCTCATCCACCTCTAATGCCGGTTTACCCTGTTGCTCGTGGCAACAGCCGCTTGATGATGTACCGTATCGAACGCAACTGGTATTCACTCGCTGAAAAAGTGATGAAAGGTAATGCGGAAGAATCAGAAAAAGCACGCACAAAGCTGCGTAATGATCTTCTGACGTTAGCGCCAATTTTTGCTGAATATGAGTACTTCATGAGCGAAGAATTCAGCTTGATCGATTGTTACCTAGCTCCACTATTGTGGCGTTTGCCTCAACTTGGTATCGATCTTGTTGGCCCTGGTTCAAAAGAAATCAAGGTATACATGAACCGCGTATTTGAACGTGATTCGTTCCTTGCTTCTTTGACTGAAGCTGAACGTGAAATGCGCCTAGTTCGCTAAGCGATTTAAAACACGTTATGGATATTGCAAAAATGACTGCTCGCCGCCCGTATATGCTTCGCGCATTTTACGACTGGTTAGTAGACAATGACTTGACTCCTCACTTGGTTGTGGATGCAACAATGCCAGGGGTGCGTGTCCCAGTTGAATTTATTCAAGATGGTCAAATTATTTTGAATATTGCGCCACGTGCAGTGGGTAATCTTGAGTTAGGTAATGATGCGATTACCTTCCATGCTCGCTTTAGCGGTCGTCCGCACTCAGTGATCGTGCCTGTGTATGCTGTTCAAGCTATTTATGCACGTGAAAATGGTGCTGGTACTATGTTTGAACCAGAAGAAGCGTACACTCACATCGAAGAAGAAGCGATGACCGAGGAAGAATCATCCCCATCGTTCACAACGGTTAGTGATGAGCCTTCTGAGTTAGTTTCTGATTCAGATGCCGAAGAGGACGATGCTCCTCGACCAAAAGGCAAACCAAGCTTAAGAGTGATTAAATAATAAAAAAGCAGCGTAACGCTGCTTTTTTCTTTTTAACTTGTTGAAGATGATTTCAAGCCAGACTTTGGAAATTACTCACTAATCGTAAAGACTTCGACGTTCTCTTCACTTTCTGTACTTGCCTCACTTTCTATTGTTTGTACACCGTCACTCGGTAAGTCTACTTCAACAGGCTCCATTTCGCCGTATTGGAACCCTTTAATGACTTGTTTTACGCCTGAGATATTACGCGCGATTTCTGTCGCTCGATCGCCTTGCTCTGGCGTGACATAACCAAACAGAAAAACGTCGCCATCTTCGGTGATCACTTTAACCTTAACACCATTAAGCTCAGAATCAGTAAGCAAAGCTGACTTTACTTTGGTTGTGATCCAGCTGTCATTGCTAATCTGGGTAACAGTGAGTGGCTCTTTTTGTTTGATTTGATTGTGTATGACTTTTACACCACTAACTTCTCGAGCCCTTCGCTCTAAAGCAAGGATAAGGTCTTGTGTCGGAGCTTGTCCCATAAGGACTACAGTCCCATTATATGAACTGGCAACGACACGAACTTCACCTTTAAACGGTGCTTTATTGCCGATCGCCGCAACTTCGAATTCGATGTTATTGTCCTGCCAGATTTGTTTTGTCGTGCGTGTGTCCGTGACAATATTCGCTGTGGTTGCTGCACCTGCGATAAACAAACCTGCGCAACCACTTAAACTCAATGCTGTTAATAAGATAACAAGGCTACGTATCATAATTCTGACTCTCAGTCTTGGTTACTCTTCGTGAGCAGGGAAAAGCACCTGGTCAATAAGATCACAAAGACAATGGAGTGTTACCATATGTACTTCGTGAATACGTGCAGTGCGGTGTGATGGAATACGAATTTCGACGTCGTTCTCACCGAGCAGCCCTGCCATCTCTCCGCCATCTTTTCCTGTTAGCGCGATAATCGTCATGTCTCGAGTTACGGCTGCTTCCATCGCTTTGATAATATTTTTACTGTTACCGCTAGTCGACATGGCAAGCAAAATGTCGCCTGGTTGACCAAACGCTCGTACCTGTTTTGAGAAGATTTCCTGGTAGTGGTAATCGTTGGCCACTGCGGTTAGGGTGGTATTATCGGCGGTTAAGGCCATTGCTGGTAGGCTAGGGCGCTCAGTTTCAAAACGGTTTAAAAGACAAGAAACAAATTGTTGAGCGTTTGAAGCACTGCCGCCATTACCACAACATAAAATTTTATTGCCATTAAGCAGGCTCGACACCATCGCTTGAGCTGCATGAGTAATGGCATCAGGCAGCGCCTCTGCTGCTGCGATTTGAATTTGAATACTTTCTGTAAAGCTGTCTTTAATGCTGTCTAGCATCGCTTATCCTTCAGAGATTGCGTTTTCTATCCAGTTGATATCTCGCCCATTATCATGAATGGCGATGACATCAAATCGATAATCGATATTGTGTTTTAAGCGCTTTTGTTGGCTAAGCCAAACTTGTGCGGTTTTGACTAGCTTGCGCATTTTAGCGTGCGTCACCATTTCTGCTGCCGAGCCAAAGTGATTGTTCTTACGGTATTTGACTTCAACAAACACAATAGTTTCACCTTGTTGGAAGATTAAATCAATCTCACCGACCTTAGTCAGAAAATTTTGTTCAATAAAGTTTAAGCCCTGGCGTTGTAAATACTGCTTCGCCAGAGCTTCATATTGATTTCCGATTTGGCGCTTACTAAAGAGCCCCACGCTCAGCCCAGCTTAGCTCACGCTGTACAACACAATTATTGTCGATACTTAAAATACCGGTTTGGCCGCCAACTGAGTAGCCCGGAACGACCTTCATTTGTGGCAGCTCCCCAATCAATTTATACGCATCCATACCCAGTGCTTTCAAACGTTTTTCCATGTTAGATTGCTCTGACCACAGCTCGTTCATTTCAGCGGTCACGCTAGGGTCTGGGTCAATCAGTAATGGGATATCGCTGTAGATGATGCCTGTTAGATCTTCGTAAGTCGCGCCGCCACTGTTGCTACGCGAGCTAGAGAAAATTTGAGGAGCTTTGGCGTCTGGGTTAATCGCTACCTCAATAAATGGCTTGATCAAAGTCAGTTCCGTGCTTCTAGCAACAATATAAACCGCATCGACATCACGACGGCTACGTGGCTGTGTTTCAAGCTTGATACGCATTAGTGATTGCATCTGAGCAATACGTTGTTTGCTTTCTTGCAGACCAAATACTTCATTGATGTCTTTTTGAAGTTGGCGCTTGTCGCCAAAATAACTTGCTGCGACTTTATTAGAGCTGTACTTGCGCCATTCTTTGTTGAACGCTTCAGTTACGCGCTCACCAAAGCTGCCCTTTGGTGCCAGGATCAGAGGGAAGTTATAGCCTTCGCTGAACAAGTGTTTCGCTGCCTGTGCGGCTTCTTGTTCTGGTGATAATGCCAAGTAGCAAATATTGCTATCTGGTTGCACATCTTCGGGAATATTTAGCGCAAGGGCTGGAATCGTAGGACCATTTTCTGAGCCATCCATGGTTGTGTGCAATAGCTCAACGTTTTCTTTTTCTAGGGGACCAACAACAAAGTCGATGTTTTCATTGATCAAACGTTGTTTAATTTGGTCGGCGTTATACGCATTAGTGTCTATTACCGTGAGGGTAGCGCTTGGATCACGGTTACGATCATTCATCATCGCAAACACAAAACCATCACGAATTAATTGCGCTTGTGGCGAGAATTTACCAGTAAGCGGCAGTAACAAAGCGGTGTTGTTTGGTTTAACGATGTCTAGAGAGAGAATGTTTTGAATCTCTTCTGGTGTGTAGATAGCGGCTGGGTGCGATGGGTTCTCGTTTAACCAGCGTTCTAGGGTATTTTTTAGTTGAGATAAGTTGCCCGACAACGTTTTCGCATAAATAGCGAGTTGTAGCCAACCATCCAAAACATCTTCATTTGGCTCTGTTTCTAATGAGGTCAGTTCGTACTCGGAATAGCTGCCAAAGTTCATCCAAATACGGCTAGAAATCTCTCTCTGCTCCGCGGACGATGCATATTGGCCAAATGCAACCAGTTGGCGGTTTGCCTCAAACGCTTGGTTAAGACCTTGATAAGCGTCGGCACGCATCAAGTAATAGTCTTTCCATTGCTCATTTGGTAACTTCCACCAAGGTTTAAAATTCAACAATTGCAGCAACTGAGAGTAATTACCCTGTTTTTGCTGTATGGTCGCACGCGCTAGTTGCCACTCTGCTTGCTGAACTTCGGTTAACTGTTGACGAGCCAGGCGCTTGATCAACATTTCTGCTTGATCAAACTGGTTTGCTTGAATCGCGGCTTTGGTTGCCATGATCAACCAGTCATTTTGTAAGCTGCCTTCCGTGCTATCAGCTTGGATCATATAGTTCTGAACAGACTGAGTAGGCTCAAGTGTTACATCAACGCCATCAGGCTGTCTTGGACCTGAAGAACAGGCGGCGAGCGTAATTGCTAGTGCAACAGGAGTAAGTATGCGTGGTACACTGAGTCTCTTATGGTTAATCATTGCCGTGAGTTCTCTATAATTTTGTACAAAATTGTCTCTATATTAATCGTTGAAGTGATGGTAAACAAATGACAGATAAAAATAAGTTGCCGAATGAGGGGCCAACTCTCTATATCGTACCGACTCCAATCGGAAATTTAGCGGATATCACCCAACGTGCTATCGAAATTCTGTCGACTGTGGACATCATTGCCGCTGAGGATACTCGACATACGGGCAAATTACTGTCTCACTTCAATATTCAAACCAAAACTTTTGCTCTACACGACCACAATGAGCAGCAAAAAGCACAAGTTTTGGTAGAAAAGCTGCTTTCCGGTCAGTCTATCGCATTAGTTTCTGACGCTGGTACGCCACTTATCAGCGACCCAGGATACCATTTGGTGACAAAATGTCGTCAAGAGGGCGTTAGAGTTGTGCCTCTTCCAGGTGCTTGTGCGGTCATTACGGCGTTAAGTGCCTCTGGCTTGCCATCGGATCGCTTTAGCTTCGAAGGTTTTTTACCACCGAAAAGCAAAGGTCGTAAGGATAAATTCCTAGAGATTGCTTCGGTAGAGTGTACGTGTATTTTTTACGAGTCACCGCACCGTATTTTAGACTCTCTACAAGACATGTTAGACGTTCTTGGCCCAGATAGAGAAGTTGTGTTGGCAAGAGAGCTAACAAAAACCTTTGAAACCATTCAAGGCATGCCGTTAGGTGAGCTGATTGAATGGGTGAAAAGTGACGATAACCAACAGCGTGGTGAAATGGTATTGTTGGTACATGGCCATCGTGAAACAACAGACGACTCACTACCTGAAGATGCTTTACGCACGTTAGGGATTTTGACCAAAGAGCTGCCTTTGAAAAAAGCAGCTGCTTTGGTGGCAGAAATACATAACTTGAAGAAGAATGCGCTATATAAATGGGGCTTAGAAAACTTAGACTAAGTGCCGCTAGCGAGATAAATGGTCAATGAGGGCTGATGTGTAGGCATCGGCCTTTTTATTATCTATTTTTGGCGCTTTGACTAAAAAGTCATCACTTGGTGCATTCATTTCATCATATCTGTGATCTAACTAGACTCTGAAGTGAGAACTCTATACAATCCGCCCTCGGAGCTGACTGGGTAGTCGCTGCTTTGTTGATGTCCTTCGGGAGACTGACGTCGAAGTCCCTTTGGGAGACTGACGTTGACGTCCTTCGGGAGACTGACAAAGGGGAGGAAAGTCCGGGCTTCATAGAGCAAGGTGCCAGGTAACGCCTGGGGGGCGCAAGCCTACGACAAGTGCAGCAGAGAGAAGACCGCCGATGGCCCGTAAGGGTACAGGTAAGGGTGAAAGGGTGCGGTAAGAGCGCACCGGACGACTAGCAATAGTTCGTAGCAGGGTAAACTCCACCTGAAGCAAGACCAAATAGGCCTCCACATTGCGTTGCTCGCGTAAGGAGGCGGGTAGGTTGCTCGAGCCAGTGAGTGATTGCTGGCCTAGACGAATGGCTACCGCCGCGCAAGCGGAACAGAACCCGGCTTATGTGTCGGCTCCACCTATTCGAGACCCATCTCTACTTCGGTAGTGATGGGTTTTTTGCATTTAATTGACGCAAACTATGTCATTACCAATAAACTTGGCGTAAATCACGTCTAACTTTAGACTTGTGGTGGCGATGATGTAGGAAATCAGTACACTAAAGAATCGCTTCAAGATCATTCAACGAGAAAGCTATGACCGAAACCTTCCAACATATTTCCGTGTTATTAAATGAATCCATTGATGGCTTAGCTATCAAACCAGACGGCGTCTATATTGATGGAACATTTGGCCGTGGCGGTCACAGCCGGACAATTCTATCTAAACTCGGTGAAAATGGCCGACTGTACAGTATCGACCGTGACCCTCAAGCGATCGCTGAGGCAGGCAAAATCAATGACCCTCGCTTCACCATTATTCATGGTCCATTTTCTGGTATTGCTGAGTATGCTGAAGAGTATGGGCTAGTTGGAAAAGTGGATGGCGTTCTGCTGGATTTAGGCGTTTCTTCTCCTCAGTTAGACGACGCAGAGCGTGGCTTTAGCTTTATGAAAGACGGTCCGCTAGATATGCGTATGGACCCGACATCAGGTGTTCCAGTATCTCAATGGTTGATGGAAGCAGACCTCGATGATATCACTTGGGTCATTCGCGAGTTTGGGGAAGATAAACATGCGCGCCGTATTGCAAAAGCGATTGTTGCCTACCGTGAAGACGAAGAAAATGAGCCAATGGTTCGCACTGGTCAGCTGGCAAAATTGATTTCAGATGCCGCACCGAAAAGTTTTAAAGAGAAAAAACACCCTGCGACTCGTGCTTTCCAGGCTTTTCGTATTTACATCAACAGTGAGTTAGAAGAAATTGATACGGCACTTAAAGGCGCGGCGAGCATTCTGGCTCCTGAAGGCCGTTTATCTGTGATTAGCTTCCACTCTCTGGAAGACCGTATGGTCAAACGTTTTATCCGTAAAGAGAGCAAAGGGCCTGAAGTGCCACACGGTATTCCAATGACGGAAGAGCAAATTCGTGCTCTTGGTAGTGCGAATATGAAAGCGGTGAGCAAAGCGATTAAGCCAAGCAAACAAGAAATTGAAATGAACCCTCGCTCGCGCAGCTCTGTGTTAAGAATTGCGGAAAAGCTTTAATTATTATGACGAAACCCACTCCTAATCTTGCTAAGTTGATTGCGACGGATCTCCTCACCGTTGGTCGCTGGCCATTACTGTTGTTGCTATTGATCGTGGCATCGGCAATGGGAGTGGTATTTGCTACCCACCATGCGCGTCAAGCGATCACTGAGAAAGACCATACGTTGGTTGAACGAGAACGGTTAGATAGCGAATGGCGTAACTTAATGTTGGAAGAAACTGCCCTCGCGGAACACAGTCGTGTTCAAGACCTTGCCAAAAAAGAACTTGAAATGAAACGACCTGATGGCGATAAAGAAGTGGTTGTCACGCTCAAATGATTAGAAAAAAATCCAACACGAAACAAGCCAATAAGCGTAAACCTGTAGCAAAAGAGAAAGCGGTTACGGGGGATAAGAAAACCGATAACAAAGCAGTGAAAGTGGCGGTCGAAGAATCTTTCTTGATTCGTTGGCGCTTCCATCTATTACTGTTTTTTGTTTTTTGTGCATTTGCCCTTTTGGTGGCACGCGTAGCCTACATCCAAATCATTGAGCCAGATAACCTGATTAAACAAGGTGACCTACGTTCGGTTCGTGTTAAATCCATTCCTTCTGCTCGCGGTATTATTTCGGATCGAAATGGTGAGCCGCTTGCTGTCAGTGTACCGGTTGAGGCGGTTTGGGCAGATCCTGCCACGATATTTAAAGAAAACGCGTTAAGCCAGACCAAAAGTTGGCATGCATTAGCGGATGTTCTTGGTATTGACCGACAAGGGTTAATAGACAAAATTAAGCGCAATGAAAAACGTCGCTTTATCTACTTGCAGCGCCAGGTCAGTCCGGCCATGGCGAACTATATTCGTGAGCTAAAGCTGCCAGGTGTTGGCCTTAAGTCGGAATCTCGTCGTTATTATCCTGCAGGTGAGGTTAGTGCTCACTTAGTCGGTGTAACAGGCATTGACGGGCATGGCCTAGAAGGTGTGGAGCGTAGCTACGATGAGTGGCTCACTGGCGCGGCGGGTAAGAAAACTATTCGTAAAGACCGTTATGGTCGTGTTGTGGAAAACATTGCTTGGCAAGACAAGCAAGAAGGTAAATCACTTCAGTTAACCATCGATCAGCGCCTACAGGCGATTGCGTATCGTGCGATTAAGCAAGCCGTTGCGGACCACCGCGCCACTTCAGGTTCCGTTGTCATGTTGGATGTAAAAACGGGCGCCGTATTGGCCATGGTTAATGCTCCTTCTTACAACCCTAATAATCGTAGCGATTGGCAAAGCTATCAAATGCGTAACCGAGTGATCACGGACTCAATGGAGCCCGGTTCGACCATTAAGCCTTTCGTTATTTTAGCCGCCTTAGAAAATGGGATAGCCGATAAAGATACCATCGTAGATACCGGTAATGGTGTCCTACGTTTAGGTGGTAGTCGAGTCAGAGATGTCTCTCGCGTAGGCAAAGCGAGCTTGACCACGATCCTTAAAAAGTCGAGTAATATCGGTGTGACGAAGCTAGCAATGCAAATGCCGGTAGAGGCGCTTCTTGGGCTGTACAGTTCAGTGGGTTTTGGTGAGCTTTCTGGCCTAAACCTAGTTGGGGAAGTGACGGGTATTTTTCCTACACGAACTCGTTGGTCGCCAATTGAGCGCGCCACGATTGCGTTTGGTTACGGTCTATCAATTACACCAATCCAGCTAGCCCATGCTTATGCGACGCTTGGAAACCTTGGCAAATACGAGCCTATTCATATTATCGAAAGCAATGATCATGACATGTCACGCCAAGTGGTGAGTGCGAAGTATGCGCGTCAAGTATTAGACATGTTGGAAACCGTAACTCAAAAAGGGGGCTCGGCTCGCAGAGCGGCAGTTCCTGGTTATCGAGTAGGAGCGAAAACGGGTACATCACGTAAAGCTTCTGCCGGTGGGTACAGCGACGAGTACATCACCTACACGGCTGGGCTTGCTCCGGTTAGCGATCCGCGAATTGCTTTAGTAGTGATCGTAAACGAGCCTCAAGGCGATGACTACTATGGTGGTTCGGTAGCGTCTCCTGTCTTCTCTGAAATCATGAAAGGCGCGCTACAAATACTCAATGTTGCACCTGACGAAAACAAATTCCAACAGTAAGCCCTGTGGTTTACTGAGCAAACAAAATTAAGAAAACCTGAGCCAAAGCTCGGAGAACAAATATGACTAAAGCCATCAGTATGGACGTGCTGCTTTCCCCTTGGGTGGATTGCCCTAGCTTATCGTCCGTTCTTGTTTCTGAATTGGAGCTCGACAGCCGAAGAGTTCAACCTGGAACCACGTTTGTAGCAGTGATTGGCCATGTTGTGGATGGGCGTAAATTCATTGCCTCTGCAATTGAGCAAGGTGCAAATGCAGCCCTGGCGCAAGCCTGCGATGTCAAAACACATGGTACGGTGGAAATCATTGATGATGTTCCCGTCATTTACATTGATAGGTTGGACCAACGTTTATCCGCAATTGCTGGAAAGCTTTATGCTTACCCTGATATGGATTTGATTGGTGTCACCGGCACCAACGGCAAAACCACCATTACCCAGTTAATAGCGCAATGGCTAGAACTGCTTGACCATAAAGCGGCGGTAATGGGAACAACAGGAAATGGCTTCCTCAATAACTTGCAACAAGCTGCGAATACAACGGGGAATGCCGTTGAAATTCAGAAAACGCTCTCCTCTCTCGCAAATCAACAAGCCACATACACCGCGCTAGAAGTATCTTCCCATGGCCTGACGCAAGGTCGTGTCAAAGCATTATCATTTGCGGCGGGCGTGTTTACTAACTTAAGTCGTGACCACTTAGATTACCATGGCACGATGGAAGAGTATGCCAATGCAAAGCTTGGGTTGTTCACGCAACACCAATGTGAACGTGCCATTATCAATGTTGATGATGAAGTAGGTCATCAATGGGCGTCGCAGTTAAGTAATGCGGTCGCTGTTTCGCTCAAACCGAACACTGAATTTGAAAGCGCAATTTGGGCGACGGAAGTCAGTTACGCGGAGTCAGGGATTACTATTAAGTTCGATGGTAAATTTGGCTCAGGTGAATTGCACGCGCCATTGATTGGTGAGTTTAATGCAACCAACTTAATGCTCGCTTTTGCGACCTTATTAAGCTTAGGTAAAGAGAAACAAGCGTTACTCGAAACCGCAGGTCAACTGCAACCTGTACTCGGCCGAATGGAGTTATTCCAAACTGAGGATCGTGCCAAAGTCGTGGTTGATTATGCCCATACTCCTGATGCTTTAGAAAAAGCGCTGCAAGCTTTACGAGTTCATTGTGAAGGCCAGCTGTGGGCTATTTTTGGCTGCGGTGGCGATCGCGATGCAGGTAAGCGCCCAATGATGGCGGAAATTGCAGAGCGTCTAGGCGACAGAGTGGTGTTGACTGACGATAACCCACGCAGCGAAGACCCGGTTCAGATTGTGAAAGACATGTTAGCTGGGCTGTCAAAACCTGCTGAAGCGATTGTTCAGCATGACCGCTTCAAAGCACTGTCTTATGCCATTGAAAATGCTTCGCCAAACGACATTATCTTGTTAGCTGGGAAGGGTCATGAAGATTATCAGATTCGTAATGGCGAAACGATTCATTACTCCGACCGCGAGTCCGCAATGCAACTTTTAGGATTGACCTCATGATCAAAGTAACGTTATCTCAAATTGCAGACATCACTCGTGGCGAGCGATTCGGCGACGATCTACTTATCGACGCGGTTTCTACTGATACACGAGCGATTGAGCGTGGGGCTCTATTTGTGGCGTTAGTAGGGGAGCGCTTTGATGCGCACAACTTTTGCCAACAAGCGGTAGATGCAGGTGCCGGTGCTTTACTCGTGGAAAAACGCTTAGATGTGAATGTGCCGCAAATTGTGGTGTCGGATACCAAACTTGCATTGGGTGAGTTTGCTTCTTGGGTGCATCAAGCATGCCAAACACCTACCGTTGCCATCACCGGAAGTTGCGGTAAAACGACCGTAAAAGAAATGGTTGCGAGTATCCTGCAATTGAAAGGCAAAGTGCTATTCACGGCGGGTAACTTCAATAATGATATTGGTGTTCCGTTGACATTATTGCGCTCACAGCAGGATGATGATTATGCCGTGATTGAGCTTGGTGCTAACCATATAGGTGAAATTGCTTACACGACTCAGTTAGTAAAACCAGATATCGCGTTAGTGAATAATGTAGCCGCCGCTCACCTTGAAGGCTTTGGTTCTATCGATGGCGTGAAACAAGCCAAAGGTGAAATCTACCAAGGCCTTTCAGCTGGTGGTATTGCGATTGTTAACCTAGACAGCAATGGTGAAGCCAAGTGGGATGAAGTGTTAGCAGATAAGAAAGTCATTACTTTTTCACAAAGTAATACTGATGCAGACTTCTTCGCTTCTAACATCGTATTGAACGCCGCAGGTGAAGCAAGCTTTGACTTACATATCGCAGCAAGCTCACAAGAAATTGAACTGTCTCTGGGTATTATAGGTCAACACAACGTTGCGAATGCGATCGCTGCTTCTATTATTGCGTTACAAATGGGAGCCACATTAGAAGAGGTTCGTGCTGGCCTTAAACATTTGAACAAAGTGAAAGGTCGCGTCGAGGTTGAAGCGCTGAGCGAAAAGATAAAATTGATTGACGACAGCTACAACGCGAGCGTGCCAGCCATGAAAGCGGCAGTTGATTTATTGGCCGCTTTCCCAGGTCAACGCTGGCTGATTTTAGGTAATATGGCGGAATTGGGCGAGGAAAGTCTTGCACTTCATCGTCAAGTCGGGGAACATGCTGCCCCACAAAAATTTGAACATGTTCTCACATATGGTGCAGACGCCAAGGTGATCAGTGATCTTTGCCAAGGCATTCATTTTGAGACGCACCAAGAGATGATTGAATACATCAAGCAGCATCTAGACCAAGCCGTTCCTGAAAACCATACGATATTGGTGAAAGGAGCGAACGGTGCACGTATGTTTGAAGTCGCTGCTGCTTTGAAGGAGTATTATTAATGATTATTTGGCTTGCCGAGCTGCTACAGCCATACCTGTCTTTTTTCCGATTGTTTGAATACTTGTCTTTTCGAGCAATCCTAAGCGTATTAACCGCTCTAGGTCTGTCATTATGGATGGGACCAATCATGATCAAGCGTTTGCAAATGCTGCAAATTGGTCAGGTAGTGCGTAACGAAGGTCCTGAATCTCACTTTAGTAAGCGTGGTACCCCAACAATGGGCGGTATCATGATCTTAGCGGCCATCTCAATCACGATTTTGCTATGGACAGACTTATCCAACCCTTACGTATGGGCGGTACTGACAGTCTTACTTGGCTACGGTGCGGTCGGATTTGTTGATGATTATCGTAAAGTGGTACGCAAAAATACCGATGGCTTGATCGCGCGTTGGAAGTACTTCTGGCAGTCGTTGATCGCGTTTGTCGTCGCTTTCGCATTGTATGCTTACGGTAAAGACACAGCAGCAACTCAGCTAGTGGTGCCATTCTTTAAAGACATCATGCCGCAGCTTGGTTTGATGTATATCATTCTGACTTACTTTGTCATTGTAGGTACAAGTAACGCGGTTAACCTGACTGATGGTCTAGACGGTTTGGCAATCATGCCAACGGTTCTTGTTGCAGCAGGCTTCGCGGTTATTGCATGGGCGACCGGTAACGTTAACTTCTCTGAATACCTTCATATTCCATACTTACCACATGCTTCTGAGTTGGTTGTCGTATGTACAGCAATCGTCGGTGCAGGCCTTGGTTTCTTGTGGTTTAACACGTATCCAGCACAAGTGTTCATGGGTGATGTCGGCTCACTAGCGCTTGGCGGCGCGTTAGGCACTATTGCTGTTCTCGTTCGTCAAGAGTTGGTGTTGGTGATCATGGGCGGTGTGTTTGTGATGGAAACGCTGTCGGTAATTCTACAGGTGGGTTCATACAAACTGCGTGGTCAGCGCATTTTTCGTATGGCACCGATTCACCACCACTACGAATTGAAAGGTTGGCCAGAACCTCGCGTAATCGTGCGTTTCTGGATTATTTCTATGGTTCTTGTTCTGATTGGTCTTGCGACATTGAAAGTGCGTTAATCGCACTTTCCAAGAACAAGATTTACAGTGTGATCAAATATGGAACGTTGGCAAAACATACATAGTGTTGTCGTCGTAGGGCTCGGTATTACCGGGCTCTCTGTCGTTAAACACCTAAGAAAAAATCAGCCACAGCTTGTGGTCAAAGTCATTGATACTCGCGTAAACCCTCCGGGTGCAGAGCGCTTGCCGGAAGATGTTCAACTGCATAGTGGTGGTTGGAATACAGACTGGCTTTCTGACGCGGATCTTATCGTGACCAACCCTGGTATTGCGCTAGCGACACCAGAGATCCAAGCCGTATTAGCAAAAGGTACGGCAGTAGTAGGTGATATCGAGTTATTCGCTTGGGCGGTGCAGAAACCGGTGATTGCGATTACGGGCTCAAACGGTAAGAGCACAGTAACCGACCTCACAGGTGTGATGGCTAACGCTGCAGGTTTGGATGTTGGCGTTGGTGGTAACATCGGTGTGCCTGCTCTGGATTTGTTAGAACAAGACGCAGACCTATATGTACTCGAACTCTCGAGCTTCCAGTTAGAAACGACGTCAAGCTTAAAGCTCAAAGCCGCTGCGTTTCTGAATCTTTCTGAAGATCATATGGATCGTTATCAAGGCATGTCTGACTATCGACAAGCTAAGTTGCGTATTTTTAACCATGCTGCTCTTGCAGTCGTGAACCGTGATGATCAAGAAACCTTCCCAGACGCAGAGATGCCATTGGTGACATTTGGCAGCGACAATCAGGACTTTGGTCTCGAGGTGGATGGCAACCGTACTTGGCTGCTCGATCACGGTCAACGAGTTGTCGCAAGTGATGAGCTTAAGTTGGTTGGTAAGCACAACTTATCTAACGCTCTGGTTGCTTTAGCGCTATTAAAAGCTGCGGACGTAAACTATCACAAAGCATTGAATGCACTTAAAAATTACACGGGACTGACACACCGATGCCAGGTGGTTGCGGATAATCAAGGCGTCAAATGGGTGAATGACTCTAAAGCAACTAATATTGCCAGCACTATGGCTGCGCTATCTGGTTTGGAATCGACAGGCAAGCTCTACTTACTCGTTGGTGGTGTTGGCAAAGGTGCTGACTTCTCGCCATTAAAACCGATCTTCGCGACGCTTAACTTGCAACTGTGTTGCTTTGGCGCTGATGGCGATGAATTTATGCCACTGCATGAATCTGCAATACGTTTCGACACTATGGAAGATGTGATTCAACAAGTATCTTCGCAGTTAAAACCAGGTGATATGGTGATGCTGTCTCCTGCATGTGCTAGCTTTGATCAATTCGACAACTTTATGGCAAGAGGTGATGCTTTCGCTGCTCTTGCTCAGAAATATGCATAATTAAAGGTTACACACTTCGTGGGTTTAGGTAACGTTAAACGCAGTATTGGCAATTGGCTCAAGCATCCAGCCCCAGAGGCGATGTTTGATCGTCAGTTAGTGTGGATTGCACTGGGTTTGATGTTGACTGGTTTGGTCATGGTAACCTCTGCATCATTTCCAATCAGCTCTCGATTAACGGAACAGCCGTTCCACTTTATGTTTCGTCATGCGACGTTTCTCGTGCTGGCGTTAGGGACCTCCGCTGTTATTTTGCAAGTGCCTTTGCAAGAGTGGTTTAAGAAGAGCCATTACTTACTTTGGGCTTCTTTCGCACTGTTGATCATCGTGCTCTTGGCGGGTAAGTCGGTTAATGGTGCGTCTCGTTGGATTCCCCTTGGGCTGTTTAACCTTCAGCCAGCGGAAGTCGCGAAGCTATCGCTGTTTATCTTCATGTCTGGTTACTTAGTTCGAAAGCAAGACGAAGTACGACAAACCTTCTTTGGTGGCTTTATGAAGCCAATCATGGTGTTTGCCTTCTTCGCAGTATTACTACTTGGTCAGCCAGACTTGGGGACGGTCGTCGTGATGCTGGTCACGCTGTTTGGCATGCTTTTTATCGCAGGTGCAAAACTAACCCAGTTTCTCGCCTTGATGGTGGCAGGTATCGGTGCTGTCGTTGGTTTGATTCTCGTCGAGCCATACCGTATGCGACGTGTAACCTCCTTCCTTGACCCGTGGGAAGACCCGTTTGGTAGTGGCTATCAGTTGACTCAGTCTTTGATGGCGTTTGGTCGTGGTGAATGGTTCGGACAAGGTCTCGGTAATTCAATTCAAAAACTGGAATATCTACCGGAAGCGCATACCGACTTTGTGTTTGCCGTACTTGCTGAAGAGCTTGGTTTCGTAGGCGTAGTGTTGGTCTTAATGCTGATTTTTAGCTTGGTGCTAAAAGCGGTTTACATCGGCAAGCGTGCATTTGAAGAAGGCGAAATGTTCGGAGGTTATCTGGCTTTCGGAATTGGTATTTGGTTTGCGTTTCAAACCTTGGTTAATGTTGGAGCTGCCGCCGGTATTGTTCCAACAAAAGGTTTAACACTTCCACTCATCAGTTATGGTGGTTCTAGTCTAATAATTATGTCCGTCGCAGTGTCCATATTACTGCGTATCGATTACGAATGCCGCTTGAAACGCGAGCAACAACAATCAGAACAACAAGCTAATGAAACAAAATAAACGTTTGATGGTGATGGCTGGTGGTACTGGCGGTCACGTATTCCCAGGTTTGGCGGTAGCAAAACAGCTTCAAGAGCAAGGTTGGGAGATCCGTTGGTTAGGTACGGCGGATCGAATGGAAGCGGATTTGGTGCCAAAACATGGCATTGAAATCGACTTTATCAAAGTGAAAGGGTTACGAGGTCAAGGCGTTAAACGTCTTCTTGCAGCACCATTTCAAATTATCAATGCCATCATGCAGGCTCGTGCTCACATGAAACGCTGGCAGCCAGACGCAGTGCTTGGTATGGGCGGTTATGTTAGCGGCCCGGGTGGTATTGCCGCTTGGATGAGTGGTATTCCTGTTGTTCTGCATGAACAAAATGCAGTAGCAGGTTTAACGAACCAATGGTTATCGAAAATCGCTAAGAAGGTTTTTCAGGCTTTCCCAGGCGCTTTTCCAAATGCCGAAGTGGTTGGGAACCCAGTTCGTGAAGACGTGACTCAATTAGCAGCGCCAACTGAGCGCATGCAAGAGCGCCAAGGTCCAATTCGCATTTTGGTGATGGGTGGCAGCCAAGGCGCACGTATTCTTAACCAAACTCTGCCAGAAGTGATGTCGAAATTGGGCGAAGATTACTGTATTCGTCATCAAGCGGGTAAAGGTGCCGCCGAAGAAGTGAATGTAGCATACCAAGCTAATGGTGTGGTAAATGCAGAAGTAATGGAATTCATTGATGACGTTGCAGAAGCTTACGCATGGGCTGACCTTTTAGTTTGTCGCTCTGGAGCGTTAACCGTATCTGAAGTCTCGGCGGCAGGTGTAGGCGCTATTTTTGTTCCATTCATGCACAAAGACCGCCAGCAAGCACTTAATGCAGACCACTTGGTGGATTGCGGCGCGGCGAAAATGATTGAACAACCAGATTTAACCGTTGAGTCTCTGACTCAGCAGATCCAACAATTGGATCGCCAAGCTTTACTTACAATGGCTGAGCAAGCGCGTGGCGCTGCAAAATTGAATGCTGACCGAGTTGTCGCACAAGCCATTGTCGCTTTGACCGAAAAGCGTTAACCGAATTATTGAGAATAGAATTGATGACAATCCAACATACACAAGACTTAGCTCAGATTCGCGCAATGGTGCCAGAGATGCGCCGCGTGAAATCCATCCACTTCATCGGTATTGGTGGTGCGGGCATGAGCGGCATTGCAGAAGTGCTGTTGAACGAAGGCTACCAAATCACAGGTTCTGATCTATCAGAGAACGCTGTGACAGAGCGTTTGGTATCAAAAGGTGCGACGGTATTTATTGGTCATCAAGCCAGTAATGTAGAAAAAGCCAGTGTGGTTGTTGTGTCAACGGCGATCAACGAAGAAAACCCAGAAGTGATGGCGGCACGTGAATTACGCATCCCTATTGTACGCCGCGCAGAGATGTTGGCTGAATTGATGCGATTCCGTCACGGTATTGCCGTTGCGGGTACACACGGTAAAACCACGACGACCGCTCTTGTTACTCAAATCTATTCTGAAGCCGGTCTTGATCCAACGTTTGTGAATGGCGGTTTGGTGAAAAGCGCAGGTACAAATGCGCGTCTAGGCTCGAGTCGTATTCTAATTGCAGAGGCAGATGAAAGTGACGCGTCATTCCTGCACTTGCAACCAATGGTGAGCATTGTTACCAATATCGAAGCCGATCATATGGATACCTATGGTGGTGACTTTGAAACCTTAAAGCAAACCTTCATCGATTTCCTTCATAATCTACCGTTTTACGGCCAAGCAATTGTTTGCATTGATGATCCTGTGGTTCGAGAGTTAATCCCACGTATTAGTCGTCAAGTGATAACTTACGGTTTTTCTGAAGATGCCGACGTACGTATTGAAGATTATCGTCAAGAGGGGCAGCAAGGCAAATTTACGGTAGTACGTAAAGGGCGAGCTAACTTAGATATCACGCTGAATATTCCAGGTCGTCACAATGCATTGAATGCGTCTGCTGCGATTGCGGTTGCTACTGAAGATGACATTGAAGACGATGCGATCCTAAAGGCAATGGCTGGTACGCAAGGTACGGGAAGACGTTTTGATCACCTTGGCGAGTTTGATACTGGCAACGGCCATGCAATGCTTGTTGATGATTACGGCCATCATCCAACAGAAGTGGATGTAACCATTAATGCAGCACGCAGTGGTTGGCAAGACAAGCGTTTGGTGATGATTTTCCAACCGCACCGTTATAGCCGTACTCGTGATTTATACGATGATTTCGCGAATGTGCTTGAACAGGTGGATGTATTGATCATGCTGGATGTTTACGCAGCGGGTGAAAAGCCGATTGCAGGTGCTGATGGGCGCGCTTTATGTCGCACAATTCGCAGCCGAGGCAAGGTAGACCCGATTTTTGTTCCAGAAATCGAGCAATTACCTTCAGTTTTAGCTAACGTTATACAAGACGGCGACCTAATCTTAACGCAAGGTGCGGGTGATATTGGTAAAGTGGCGAAACAGCTGGCAGGTCTTAAATTGAATATAAACAAGATGCTTGGCTGACACATATTGTTGATGCGAAGGACAGATAAAGACTCAGATCTCGATTTTGCGTCAATATCATTGTGATTTATTGCTATCAGTGTTTGATAGTTTACAAGAGCTCAGTATAATCCCAAGGTTAAAGTCAAGACTTTTACCTCTGCGTAATTATATGGGTAAAAAGTACACGACAAAAGTCAGGAAACGAAGACGTTGTTGAATATTGCACTGAATGACGAGCGACCAAACACGGGTAACAACCGTGGTCGCCAAGAAAAAATCTTGGGTGCGTTATTTTTCGTTGTGGTTGTGACTTTAATTAGTTCTGTTTTGTACGCGGCGATCAGTTGGATGTGGGATGACCAAAGGTTACCTCTCTCCAAAATAGTACTTCAGGGGAAACTGGAGTATGTCCAAGCTGACGATGTGCAGGCTGCATTTAGTCGAATCGATCACATCGGTACATTTATGTCCCAGGATATTGATGTATTACAGCAAAGTGTCGAAGCTCTGCCATGGGTAGCGCATGCCGCAATCCGAAAGCAGTGGCCGGATACAGTAAAAGTTTTTTTGACGGAGCATCAACCAGAAGCCATTTGGAATGGCAACGAACTGTTAGATAAAAACGGGTTCGTTTTTGATGGAGATGTTGCTCTGTTGCAAGAAGAAAAAGTGAAGCTGTACGGACCCAAAGATAGCGGACCGGAAGTCTTACAGACTTACCGTGATTTGAGTCCTAAGTTTCAGCAATTGGGTTTAGCGATATCGTCTCTGGTATTAAACGAGCGACGAGCTTGGCAAATCATCCTTGATAACGGTATTCGATTAGAGCTCGGTAAAGAGTCTCTTCTTGAGCGTATAGAGCGCTTTTTTAAGCTCTATAACAAGCTTGGCAGTGACACGCAAAGAATCAGTTATATCGATCTTAGGTACGATACAGGAGCCGCAGTTGGTTGGTTTCCTGAACAAGAGTTAGAAGAGAGTACAGATGACTAAGGCCGCTGATGACAACATTATTGTTGGTCTTGATATAGGCACTGCAACCGTATCGGCTCTAGTGGGTGAGGTTTTACCAGACGGTCAAATTAATATTATTGGCGCAGGTAGTAGCCCCTCACGCGGCATGGATAAAGGTGGCGTGAATGATTTGGAGTCGGTTGTAAAATCAGTACAACGTGCAATTGATCAAGCTGAATTAATGGCAGAGTGCCAGATCAGCCGAGTCTTCATTTCGTTGTCTGGTAAGCATATCGCAAGCCGAATTGAAAAAGGTATGGGCACGATTTCTGATGAAGAGGTGTCTCAAGAAGACATGGATCGCGCTATCCATACCGCAAAATCGATTAAAATCGGTGATGAACAGCGAATTCTTCATGTGATCCCGCAAGAGTTCACCATTGATTACCAAGAAGGAATCAAAAATCCGCTTGGTTTATCTGGGGTAAGAATGGAAGTGAGTGTCCACCTTATCTCATGCCATAATGACATGGCACGCAACATTATTAAGGCGGTAGAACGCTGCGGCCTTAAAGTAGAACAACTCGTATTTTCTGGGCTTGCTGCTAGTAATGCAGTAATCACCGAGGATGAAAGAGAGCTTGGAGTTTGTGTGGTTGATATTGGCGCCGGCACGATGGATGTGGCCATCTGGACTGGCGGTGCGTTACGTCACACAGAAGTATTTTCGTACGCAGGAAATGCTGTAACCAGTGATATTGCTTTTGCTTTTGGCACGCCAGTGAGCGATGCTGAAGAAATAAAAGTCAAATATGGCTGTGCTTTGAGTGAACTGGTCAGTAAGGATGACACGGTTAATGTACCAAGCGTAGGTGGACGACCATCACGTAGCCTGCAACGTCAAACGTTGTCAGAAGTGATTGAGCCACGCTACTCTGAGCTTATGGGACTGGTTAACCAAACTATCGACTCTGTACAAGCAAAATTGCGCGAAGAGGGTATCAAGCACCATCTGGCTGCGGGAGTTGTACTCACCGGCGGTGCTGCGCAAATGGACGGAGTGGTAGAATGTGCGGAACGCGTATTCCGCAATCAAGTAAGGGTCGGCAAACCGCTCGAAGTCAGCGGATTAACTGACTATGTAAAAGAGCCGTACCATTCTACGGCAGTTGGATTACTTCATTACGCAAGAGACATGCAGTCTAGCGACGATAGCGATTATAATGAACCTAAACGCTCATCTGTAACTGGCTTTTTCGATAAATTGCGTAACTGGATACAAAAAGAGTTTTAACCTGAGTTGCAGGATAAACGGAGACAACACATGTTTGAACCGATGATGGAAATGTCTGACGATGCAGTAATCAAGGTCGTTGGGGTTGGTGGCGGCGGTGGTAACGCCGTTGAACACATGGTGCGTGAATCCATCGAAGGTGTGGAATTCATCAGCGTCAACACTGATGCGCAAGCACTTCGTAAGACAAGCGTTGGCAATGTAATTCAGATCGGTGGTGATATCACTAAAGGTCTGGGTGCAGGTGCTAATCCACAGGTTGGCCGTGACGCAGCTCTCGAAGACAGAGATCGAATTAAAGATTCCCTGACTGGCGCCGATATGGTGTTTATCGCAGCTGGTATGGGTGGCGGTACCGGTACTGGTGCAGCGCCTGTTATTGCTGAAGTGGCTAAAGAGCTTGGCATTCTAACAGTAGCGGTAGTAACTAAACCGTTTAGTTTTGAAGGTAAAAAGCGTTTGGCATTTGCTGAGCAAGGTATCGATGAGCTCTCTAAGCATGTTGACTCTTTGATCACGATTCCAAACGAAAAGCTACTTAAAGTACTTGGTCGTGGTGTAACACTACTAGAAGCTTTTGCAAGCGCTAACGATGTTCTTAAGAATGCCGTTCAAGGTATTGCTGAGCTAATTACTCGCCCTGGCATGATCAACGTCGACTTTGCGGACGTAAGAACTGTAATGTCTGAAATGGGTCACGCAATGATGGGTAGCGGCATCGCCAAAGGTGAAGACCGTGCTGAAGAAGCGGCTGAAATGGCAATTTCTAGCCCACTTCTGGAAGACATCGATCTAGCGGGCGCTCGTGGTGTTCTTGTCAATATTACTGCTGGTCTGGATATGCGTCTTGACGAGTTTGAGACGGTTGGTAATACAGTGAAGGCATTCGCTTCTGACAATGCGACTGTTGTTATCGGTACTTCTCTAGACCCTGATATGACTGACGAAATCCGCGTAACAGTTGTAGCGACAGGTATTGGTAATGAGAAAAAGCCAGATATCACGCTAGTTGCGGGTGGTAAAGCTAAAGTGGCACCGACGCCGCAAGCTCAACCACAGCAACAAGCAGCGGCAACGCAAGCTGAAGAAAAACCGGCACAGACTTTGCAGAATAATCAAGTGCAAGAGAAGCCACAGGTAACTCCTCAGCCGACAAACACTGCTCCTTCTTCTCCAGCTTCGTCGAGCCAAAGTTCTGCGGCTCCAAAGCAAGAAAAGGAAAGTGGTTATTTAGACATACCGGCATTTTTGCGTCGTCAGGCTGATTAATCTTTAACCCATAAATTTGACATGGCTCAAAATTATGGTAGCATTCACGGTCGACGTTACAGACGGCCGTGTTTTGTAGCAAATTTTTGAGAGGCAAGCAGATGATCAGACAACGTACTCTGAAAGAAATAGTGAAAACAACTGGTGTGGGTCTCCACTCTGGTCGTAAAGTCACACTTACTCTGCGCCCGGCTGCTGCAAATACAGGTATCATTTACCGTCGTACAGATGTAAATCCACCTGTAGATTTTCCAGCTGATCCAGCTTCGGTTCGTGACACCATGCTTTGTACTGCATTGGTAAACGATGAAGGTGTGCGTATTTCAACTGTTGAGCACTTGAATGCGGCACTTGCTGGTATGGGCATCGATAACATTATTGTCGAAGTAGACGCACCTGAAATTCCGATCATGGATGGTAGTGCAAGCCCATTTGTATACTTGCTACAACAAGCAGGTATCGAAACGCAAAATGCGCCAAAACGCTTCATCCGTATCAAAAAGCCAGTTCGTTTTGAAGATGGTGATAAATGGGCAGAATTTGTACCATTTAACGGCTTCCGTATGGACTTCGAAATTGAGTTTAATCACCCAGCGATTGAATCAGACGAGCAACGTTTGCTGTTTGATTTCTCGTCAAAAGGCTTTGTTCGTGAGATTTCTCGAGCACGTACGTTTGGCTTTATGCGTGATATCGAATATCTACAATCTCAAAACCTAGTTTTGGGTGGTAGTTTTGACAATGCTATCGTTTTGGATGATTACCGTATTCTTAATGAAGAAGGTCTACGCTTTGAAAATGAGTTTGTGACTCACAAAGTGTTGGATGCGATTGGTGACCTTTACATGTGTGGCCACCCAATCATTGGTGAATTCCGTGCCTTTAAATCTGGCCACGGTTTAAATAACCAACTGTTACGTGCTGTTCTTGCAGATCAGGAAGCGTGGGAGTGGACTACATTCGAAGAAGAAGTCGGCTCACCAGTAGCATTCGCAGAACCAAATATGGTGCTTGCGTAAATACTTGGCATTAGAATTAATAAAAAAACCAGGCTTATGCCTGGTTTTTTGCTATTTGGCTTTAATCCTGGATTTATCAATAACATTCAAGCTTTCAGCATATTGAAATAACGTTCACTTACGATCTTCCTTTTCTGCCATATCGGCTAATCGTTTTAAACGCTCTTGAATTTTCGGTGGCGCCATGTCGGCAATCGTCATTAATGACTTTGCTGCAGATTCGGTTAGTGGTGGACGCTTAGGTCTGTCGCCTTGTTGAAAGCGGTTTCGATATAGTGAAGGATTGATCCTCACTTCAACGCTCATCAGCTTGGCAAAGCCTTGAGTACGAAGTTTATTTAGGATCATGAGGCGATCGTAATCGATCTTCATTTTGATCGCGGCACTAGAGACATCGATCAATAGATGGCCGTTACGAACATTCGCTACTCGGCAATGATCGGCCGTCCCCGTGGGTAAGACCTCTTGCAAAGCTTGGTTAAGCTGTAAGATTTCTCCAGCATGTTCTTGAATCTGCTTGAACTGTGACTCAGCAATAACATCTTCAGTCGAGGTTGGACGGTGATCACGCATAGGTAAAATCTAATTTTGTTGAGATATAGCTATTCTAGAGCAGCTTTCTATCAAGGTATAGTTTACATTAACGTCTTTAGCTTCAGTTTTACAATGTAGCAAGGTAAAAAGCAAAGTTTGCTCTGGATGGATTACACATATTGCGGTATGCAATATCGGCTAATCAGTCACCACTTTAAGTAAAAACTTCAGAGTGCTTCAAACAAATACGTCTATTTATGGTTGTATCGATTAAAAATCCTTACACTAAGCCACATTGTTTCAAAACTTAGCCTTGAAATATGGATGTTTGAACTCAATATCTTTGATAAATGATTTATCTCAGTATTCTTAGTTCCAAACTGGCAGAGACTGAAGGCATTATGAGTAGATCGGGAACGGTCTGAATAAAGAGAGATTCACGAAAAATGATAACTAAGCTACTGACAAAAGTGATTGGCAGTCGCAACGACCGAACACTGCGCCGCCTTAGAAAAATTGTAAAAGAAATTAATAACTATGAGCCAACATTCGAGGCTCTAAGTGACGAAGAGCTAAAAGCAAAGACGGTTGAATTCCGTGAGCGCCTAGAGAAGGGTGAAACTCTTGATAAACTACTTCCAGAAGCTTTTGCTACGGTTCGTGAAGCATCTAAGCGTGTCTACGGTATGCGCCACTTCGACGTCCAGCTTATCGGTGGTATGGTTCTAAATGCGGGTCAAATCGCTGAAATGCGTACGGGTGAAGGTAAAACGCTGACGGCAACGCTTCCTGCTTACCTAAATGCCCTAGCTGGTAAAGGCGTTCATATTGTAACAGTGAACGATTATCTAGCTAAACGTGATGCAGAGACAAACCGCCCTCTATTTGAATTTTTAGGTATGACTGTTGGCGTAAACGTGCCAAACATGCCTCCTCAAGAGAAAAAAGAAGCGTACCAAGCTGACATTCTATACGGAACCAACAATGAATTTGGTTTTGACTACCTTCGTGACAATATGGCTTTCCGTAGCGAAGATCGCGTACAACGTGAACGCTTCTTTGCAGTTGTCGATGAGGTGGACTCAATCCTAATTGATGAAGCTCGTACCCCTTTAATCATTTCTGGTCCTGCTGAAGATAGCTCTGAGCTATACACCCGAATCAACCTTTTGATCCCGCATCTTAAAAAGCAAGACAAAGAAGACTCTGAAGAATATCGTGGTGATGGTCACTACACTGTTGATGAGAAATCAAAGCAAGTATACCTCACAGAAACGGGCCAAGAGTACGTTGAAGAACTGTTGGTGAAAAATGGTCTTATGGAAGAGGGTGACACACTTTACTCTCCGACTAACATCAGCATGTTACATCACGTGAATGCCGCTTTGCGTGCTCATGTGTTGTTTGAGCGCAACGTTGATTACATCGTTACTGACGAAGGTGAAGTAGTAATTGTTGATGAACATACTGGTCGTACAATGCCAGGTCGTCGTTGGTCTGAAGGTCTTCACCAAGCAGTAGAAGCGAAAGAAGGCGTTAAGATTCAAAACGAAAACCAAACTTTGGCTTCGATTACCTTCCAGAACTACTTCCGCTTATACGAAAAACTGTCTGGTATGACAGGTACTGCGGATACTGAAGCGTTTGAGTTCCAATCTATTTATGGCTTGGAAACGGTGGTTATCCCAACCAACAAACCAATGATTCGTAACGATATGCCGGATGTGGTGTACCGTACCGAAGCTGAGAAGTTTGCTGCAATCATTGAAGATATCAAAGAGCGCGTTGCGAAAGGTCAGCCAACATTGGTTGGTACAGTATCGATTGAAAAATCAGAACT
>NZ_JAWOTC010000045.1:0-44702 GCF_033338675.1 Vibrio sp. Vb1574 | reverse complement strand
GTCGCAAAAAGTTTAGTTGAAGGTCATGCATTAGTTTTTCCGAATGAGGAGTCAAACTTATGATTTATGCTATTCCTAATGATGGTGAGCGGGTGGCAAACCACTTTGTAAAAGCACCATACATTGCTATTTATTCTGATACTGACGGTATGCTAAAAAACTTAGCGAACATTGCTTCTATGCCACAAGCGGGTTGTAATGCGAAGTCTCAGTTGATTCAGTCTCTACAAGGGTACAACGTGGATGCTGTTCTTGTGCGAAATATCGGTGAACGTGTATTGGCAAAGCTACTTAGCAGTGGCACGCCAGTATTTAGGCTGTCTACTCGTAGTTCCTTGGAAGATGTGCTTGCGGTTCCAAGAGAGCCTTTGATTGAGCCCTCTCAAGGACGCCCATCAAACAATCATAAGAAAAGTGTTCACAAACAAAAAGGCGGCTGCGGCTCCTGTGGTTGTGGTGGCCAAAAATCAAAAACCTCCTTGTTGGCAAGACCTAAAGCGCTACTCAAAGCAACATCTAGCCCTGCTATACTTAAGCTAGAGTCGATGGCTAATAAGGCAGGTTAATATGGTTTGGTTATTTACCTTTCTTGGTTTTCTCGCAATCATTTTGTTGATGTCACTTGGTGTCATTTTTCATAACAAGCGTATTCAAGGAAGTTGCGGCGGTTTAAACAAAGTCGGTGTTGATAAAGTATGCAACTGCGAAACCTCATGCGCAGAACCTGAAAGGCGTTTACATCAAATCTCAGAGCCTAACTCATCACCTGAGCACTAAGGCTTTTGGCCCATTGCGGCAAGGTTTGCCGAAACCAGTCCAAATACTTGCTGGTCTGCGGATTCTCTCTGGAGACCAGTATGTTGACTACCTCGACAACGATCCACGCTTTTGCTAGTCCGATATCGCGCGCCAATGCTGTTGTTTCACCTTTCTCTGCGCACTTTATATACTTGCCTGCTACGTTCAAGTAATCATCAAATGTGCCCATGCCCTCGATGAGCGGCGCTAAATCTATCGAGACATGCCCTGTAGAGAAGCGCTCCCAGTCGAACAGCACCAGCTCGCCATTTCTACGCTGTCCCCAGTTTCCAGCATTCGAGTCTCCGGAGATCAAGTTCTGTCCATCGAAAAGGTGCGCCGATCGTTGTTGGAGGTTGTGGAAGAACTGTTCTGTCTCTGAGCCCAGTTCAAGTGTTGCGAGTGCTTGTTGGGTCGCTTGTGGTGTCCACTGATGGCGGTGATAAATACCATCTGATATTGGTGGAAGTTGGTGCAGTTTGACGAGTTGTTCAATGACTCGAGGATCTTCAAGTAAGAATGCTTGCTCGACTGCGTGGGGAACGTATTCAATGTGCAGAACGTTTTTCTGGTCGTCGAGTTGAATCAAGCGCGGTACGTGTATTCCAAGCGCGTTAAACTGCTCGGCATAGCGTTGATAAAACGCCACTTCTATTTGAGTAGGGTTACGTTTTTCTATTACTTGGACGCCATCTTTTTCGATGAGAAAAACTTTGGCACTGCCCATTTGGTTGAGTTCTTGTTGCGACACCGGACTTCCTGTGTTCATGTAGAGAAATCTCACCTTAATCGCTGCACTCACGTTTGCCAATAGCCACGACAAAGTGCCTCAAAAATATTAAATGCAACCGTTTAAATATGATTTTGCTGTGAGTGTCTAAATTTTACACAGTCTCGCCTGTACTCCGATAAATTCGTTCTACGCTTACTATTCGTCTTAATAAAGGAGAACCAAAATGGCTGTAATGAAGCAGGATATTCCAAATCGTGTAACGGTTTACCATGACAATATCGATCAAGAACAAGAGCTGAAAAATGCGATGCTGCCAGAGAAACCGCGCTACTTTAACGGTGCTCCGACTTACAAAGCGAACAGCATCGAAGAGTTTGAAAGCAAAATCAGTCAGATAGGTTTGTCTCTCGATAAATAATTTTTCTTTTACCTAAAAGCGCCTTCAAAATGAGGGCGCTTTTTTGTTTATGTGATTGATTTGAATCTTAGGGAATTAACCTTGTTGTGTACTGCCTTGGCAGACCTGTTTTTGCACTGCTGGTGGCGCGGGCTCGTAATGGCTTAAAGTCATACTAAAACTGCCTTCACCACCCGTGATAGCTCGTAATCGACGAGCGTAATCTTGCAACTCGTTTACTGGCGATTTGGCTTTCAACAACGTGAATTGGCTATCAATCGGTTCGGTGCCTTCTATTAATCCTCGATTACCTGACAAATCCCCAGACACGTCACCGACGTTTGTGGTTGGGACGTGTAACTCCATTTGGACAATTGGCTCCAGCACAATAGGATCGGCGTTGTTAATCGCATCTAAAAAGGCTTTCTTACCTGCGATGACAAACGCAATTTCTTTCGAATCGACGGAGTGATATTTACCGTCATAAACGGTGACTTCCACATCCTTAATTGGGTTGCCAGAAATCGCGCCTTCCTCTAACGCTTGCAAAATACCTTTTTCTACAGCAGGAATGAGCGCGGTTGGGATGGCGCCACCCACCACTTTGTTGATGAACTTAAATCCGACACCACGTTCGAGTGGACGAACCTTCAATTGCACTTCACCAAACTGGCCTGCACCGCCACTTTGTTTTTTGTGTCGATAATGCCCTTCGGCAGGTTTGGTGATGGTTTCAAAGTATTCGACGCTTGGTTGGCAGGTTTCGACGTCCAGTTTGTACACGTTCGCCATCTTTTCTAATGCGACTTTGAGGTGAAACTCCCCTTGGCCGCTGATGATGGTTTCGTTGGTGCGAGCGCGATGTTCGATGCGCAGCGAAGGATCTTCACTGGCAATTTTATTCAGCACATCTCCTAATTTTTGCTCATCTCCACGCTTAAGAGGCTTCAAGCACAAAGAATACATGGAGTCAGGAAGGTCCAACGTTTTGAGTTGAACACCATCTTCTTCGTGAGAGTCATGAACGATTGAATCGAATTCGAGATCATCCACTTTGGCTAAAACGCAGAAGTCGCCTGCAAGCGCGCGAGGGATCTCGGTTCTATCTTTGCCCTGCAGTTGATATAAGTGCCCAACTTTAAATGCCTTGTTGCTTTCGCCAATATAAAGCTGGCTGCCCGCATTGATTTCACCCTGATACACACGTAAGTAGGCAAGTTTTCCCATATATGGGTCGACGCTGACTTTGTACACGTGTGCGACGGTGTGCTCTAAGGTTTCGCAATTTACTTTGATTTTTTTGCCGTTCTTTTCCAGTAGAGGAGGGTTACCCTCGTTTGGCATGGGCATGATCTCCGCCAAGGTGCGCAGCAGCAACTCGACGCCCGCGCCGGTTTGTGCTGAGACAAAACAGACCGGAATCACATGTCCAGTTCTCAGTGCTTCTTCAAACGGATCATGCAGTTGCTCTGCGGTGAGTTCGGAGCCTTGTTCCAGATACAGTTCCATCAGTTCTTCATCGACTTCGATGACTTGGTCAATTAAGGTCTCATGAGCTTCATCTACCGTTGCAAGTAAGGTTTCTCGTCCCAATTCTGGTTCGAAATAGCAGTCAACTACAGATTCCCCGTCAGCCGAAGGTAAGTTGATCGGCAAGCAGTGGTCACCAAAATGCTCAACGATGTTCTCCATCAATCTTTCTAACTGACTACCGTGGTTATCGAGCTTATTGATGATGATCATCTGACATTTTTGCTGCTCTTTTGCAAAGGTGAATAAGCGATCGGAAGTTTGGTTAAGTGGTGTTTGAGGGTCGATGACAAGGGCGGATGTTTCAACGGCAGGAAAAACGCTGATAGTACGGCCAAGTAACTCGTTTTGTCCCGGAGTGTCGATGATATTGAGCCGGTGTTTATTCCAGCGCAGTGCGACTGGCGTTGCTTCAATACTGTGTTGATATTGGATGGATTGAGGGTCGAAGTCGGTAACAGTATCGCCTTTTTCTACGCTGCCTAAATGGTGGGTGGCATCGCAGGTGAAGAGCAGTTTTTCTATCAGTGTGGTTTTACCGGTCCCGGTTTGACCGACAAAAGCGATATTGCGTATTTTATTGATAGGCATAAAGCCTCCTTGCAAGATGGCGTGAAAAACCTACGAATTGCTAGGAAGTGGGTTGTTATAGAAACCCACGCACTGCATTGGAGTAGGGCGGGATTACCGCCTATTCGTTTTCCACGTCATTTTCCGGATGACTCGATGCATAAGACCACCTTCTTGGACTACTGGAATCTTAGCATGCATCAATAACCATATAATTTATGTGACTTATTTCATGATGGGGCTGATTGTTTTTTAATCGAGATCATAAACTCAGAGGTTCTGACTTTTGGAGCAAAACCTCTGGATTGTTTAGGCTATTTGGAAAGAACGATTTCGCCGTCGCAATAAACCAAGCTTGGCGTTACATCTTGTCCGAGCAGCACCGGGCCATCAAGATCGACAACGCTTGCCTGAGCAGCAATGGGTAAGGCAGCACGCATCGCAAGCGACGTCCCCAACATACAACCGGACATGAGGCTAAAACCGAGTTTTTGGGCGTCGTCGGATAATAATAGTGCTTCAGTGAGCCCGCCAGTTTTATCTAGCTTAATGTTCACCATTTCATATTTGCCAACCAACTGATGCAATTGCTCTCTGGTGTGACAACTTTCATCGGCGCAAAGTGGAATGGGGTGCGGAATGCTGGCGAGTACGTCGTCGCAGTCTTGTGGCAACGGTTGCTCGATCATGGTGATATTAAACGGTTCGAGTTGAGCAAATACCGTCGCGAGGTCGAGGTTTTGCCACGCTTCATTCGCATCTAAGACAATTTGTGCGTGCGGCGCGGCATCGCGTACTGCTGCAACGCGCTCAATCACGTTTTCACCATCCAGTTTTACCTTAAGCAGTTTTGCGCCTTGGCTAAGGTAAGCTTGTGCCTGTTTTGCCATCGCTTGCGGCTTGTCGATAGAAACCGTCATCGCCGTCACAATCGCCTCGGGTAACGTAAAGAGGTCGTGAACCTGCTGCTTTTGGCTCAAAAGCGCGTGAAGATGCCAAAGGGCGCAATCCAATGCATTTCTTGCCGCCCCTGCGGGTAATAACGATTGAAGCTGGCTTTTGAGAACCATGACATCAGCTTCGCCTTTGGCATACAAACTTTGCAGCTCATGCGCGGCGTGAGAAATCGCCTTAATCACCGATTCAACCGATTCACCATAACGAGGGTATGGCGTGCATTCACCTTGGGCGATCATGCCTCGATGTTCAATTGTCACGCGGACTACGTGGCACTCTGTCCGACTGCCGCGAGAGATGCGAAATGGTGTCGCCATGGCAAGCGTGACAGGTTCTACATGAATTTTCATCTCACTAGTTTTCCCTAAACCACAGTTATTTTCTAAACCGTAAATGTTTCTTAAATCGTAAGGAGCCTATCTGCAACCGCATCAACGCCAAAACGTACAGGGTCGGTGACGGGCACTTGGTATTTGTCGCTCCAATCCTGGCATAACTGGGCTGCATCTTCTTCGCTGAGCGCCGAAGTGTTTAAGCAAATACCCACTAATTGAGCGTTTGGATTTGTTAGGCGAGCAGCGGCCAGATTCGCTTCTATCGTTTGTTCAATAGTTGGCAAGCTCGCATGTGGTAAGTTGCGGATGTGCGGGCGACCAATCTCATGGCACAGTATCAGAGCGTCAGCTTGTGCGCCGTGAAGTAAGCCCAAACTTACGCCAGCAAACGAAGGGTTAAATAACGAACCTTGCCCTTCGATGATGTCCCAATCGTGATCGGTGAACTCAGGGCTGATCGTTTCTACTGCGCCGGAGATAAAATCGGCAACTACGGCATCAATTGAAATGCCACTGCCTGCGATGAGAATTCCAGTTTGACCCGTTGCTTTGAACTCTGCGCGACAGTTTTTACGCTTTAATGTGTGCTCAATGGCGAGGGCAGAGTACATTTTGCCAACGGAGCAATCTGTTCCTACAGTAAGTACTCGCTTGCCTGCGCGAGCTTTGCCATTGCCGACCTTGAGCGGGGCATCATAATGGCGAACATCATACAGTTTGGTTAATCCACGTTGTTCTAGATCGGCAAGAGGAGCAAATTCCGCCAAACGTTGGTGCATGCCCGATGCAATTTCAAATCCCATCTCTGCCGCTTCAAGTAAGGTTGCTTGCCAAGCTTCGGGAATGACGCCTCCTGGATTTGCCGTGCCAAGCACCAGCGTTTTTGCTCCTTGCTGCTGCGCTTTTTGTAGTGTCATGTCGGTTAAACCAAGCGATACGGTTTCTGGCGTCAGGCGGATTTGGCCAAGACAAATCTCAGGTCGCCATTGATATATGCCACGCGCGGTTTTTGCTGCGAGTGGATCGGTTACGTCGCCAAGAAAGAGTAGGTAAGGTTGAGCAATTTGCATGATGGTTCCCTTCGTCATCGTTATTGCTCATTAATGTAGCCAGACTGATTTAGGAAACCGAATGCTTATTTGTTAGGCAGGTATAACTTCAGGTTATACCTTTAAACCATCTGTTGTTTTAGGGCGGTGATAAATTGCTTTGTCGCAATGGATTGAGGTGTGTGCTCTGCGAATAAAATAGAGACAGAGAAGGACATATTTGGCTCCAAAGCATGCACGGAAACGGCATTATCTTGGCGATATTGTTTTGCAGTCCAAGGGTCTACAATCGCGAATCCTGCTTCGTTTTTCACCAGTTCAGCCGCCGCGGAGTAGCTGCGGACGGTAATGGCATGTTGATAATGCTCGTCACGCGCTGACAAGGTTTGATGTAACAGCAAGCCCAGAGGGTCTCGGCTATCTAAACCGATAATGGGTAAATCGTGACTGATGAGTTCTTCTAAAATGACGGTTTTTTCTGCGGGTATCGCTGCGCTTTTAGGAGCGATCAGTGCTAAGTTTTCTTTCAATAACACGTGCCCCATGATCGCTGGTGGTGTTTCTTCACCGAACGCAATGGCGACATCCAGTTCATGTTTCAGTAAACCTGAGCACAGCTCATCGCGATTGGCCGTTAAGAGCTCAAAGGAGATGCTGTGCTCTTTCGATAACAACGCGACAGTCGGCGCTAACAAGTGTGCGGCCAAAACAGGCGGAGCACCAACTCGTAAATGTTGAGTTCCCTGTTTGACTTTGTTGGTCAGAGAGCGAAATTGTCCGAGTTGTTGATAGACTTTTTCAGCCTCTGGCAATAAGGCTTTGGCTTCTTGAGTGGGAACGAGACGGCCCTTTACACGCTCAAATAAAGCGAAGCTCAGTTGTTGTTCTGTATGGGCGAGAACTCGAGTGACATTAGGTTGGGAAACGTGCAGTAAGCGAGCCGCGCCTGACACCGTTCCTGCTTGCATAATGGCGTAAAAGACTTCTAATTGCCTTAAGTTCACTGCGATTTCCCCCTGCTCATGTTGGTCACTTCAGAATACCCAACCTTGCTGATAAGCGATAGAGGCAAAAGTGCTGGCGTAAAAAATAGGAAGACGATGTTGGTTGCCTTCCTATCTCGCTTTTTCAATTTCTCAACTTCTCAATTTCTATGCTTCACTTTGCTGCTGCATGAAGGGGCAGGTCGTTAAACGGCTCGACGTCTCGACTGAGTAATCCCATCAAAATCACTGCTAACACCATGACAGCAGCTGCGATTGCAAAACCGTATTGTGTTAGTTCGTAATGACTCAACATTGCAATCAGGACGTAACTGAGAGATTGAATGGTGGTGGCAAACATGCTGATGCCGCCATCGACGCGACCTCGTTGATGAACCGCTACGGTGTGATGCATCCAGTTGACTCTCGCAATGCGATTTAGCGCGTTAAATACGCCAAACAGCGCCGTAAACAATAAGATGGTCAGCGGGCTCATCGCAAAACTCATCCCGATAAGCGCAAAAGATACCATAACCATCGAAGCGAACATAATGTGGCTATGGGAGGCACGGCTTAGCACTTTGGTGACAATAAAGCCGGTTAGCAACGAACCGAGGCCAAAACTGATGTTGAACCCTGCAAACCAATCGCCAGAGATGCCTTGTTCAGAAAACCAAATCGGCACCAGTTTGCTCAAATACGTCAATGCAGGATAAGAGAGGCAAGAGAGCAGAATAAAGCCATAAAATCGGGGTTCGAGACGGAATATTTGTTTGCTCTCTTTGAGTTGCGCGATGAAAGCAACGGATTTTGACGCCCTTAATTGTTGGGTATAAGGCGTCAGAATATAGAACATCGCTGCTAACGCAGAGGCGCTGGCCGCAAACAAAGCAAACTCTTTCATACCCCACATTTCAAGCAAAACAATACCCAACGCGCCAGCTCCGAGGGTTGTGGATTGCATTACAATTTCTTGCTGACCCGAAATTTTCGCATACTCATGGTGCTGATAATTTTCTTGGGTGAAGGCGTTGTTGGTCGTCCATGCAAAATTACTCGAAACCCAATACACCAATTGCGCAAAAGCCAGCAACCAGTGTGACTCAAACCCTAACCAATAAGCAATGAACACCACCAAAGCCATACCCGATTGAATCCATTGATTGAGCACGAGTAGTACTTTGCGTGAATGTCGGTCAATTAAAGTGGAAAAGAAAGGCGTTGCTAGAAAAGAAATCGCGGTGCAGCTCAGAGAAACTAAAGCTACGAAAGTGCCCATGTTAGGTTCGGAAAGCATGACCCATGGCAGCGCCATCATGAATAAGCCAGAGGAGATACTGTCGAAGAAGCGGCCAGCTAAGTACGGCTGAGTTTTATTTTTCATTATGTTTGCCTCTAACTCCCGATGGATTTCAAAAGGTTGATGTCCAACTGTCTTGTGGTTAACAACCAAGTCGTTCGCGCTGAATACATTATCTTGAGATCGCCGGGGTTTAGCGTTAATTAAGATGGTGCAACTTTAAAACCTCAAGTAAACTTGAGGTAAAGCATTTTTTTAACAAAATTGATACGCAGGGAGTCAAGGATGGAAATCAGCGTAGGAGAAGTGGCAAAACGTTCTGGAGTGAAAGTATCTGCCCTACATTTTTACGAGCAAAAAGGACTGATTTCGAGCTGGAGAAATCAAGGTAATCAGCGTCGCTACCATCGCAGTGTGTTGCGCCGTGTTGCGGTGATCAAAGCAGCGCAGCAAGTTGGGTTGTCGTTAGAAGAAATTAAACATGCGTTAGATGAACTGCCGAAACACCAAGCCCCTAACAAAGCGCAATGGGAAGAAATGGCAAGCCATTGGCATGAACAGTTAGAACAAAAGATTCAAAAACTTAAAGCGTTGCAAAACGATTTAGGCGGATGCATTGGCTGCGGGTGCTTGTCGTTAGAAACCTGCGCACTGCGAAACCCAGAAGATGTATTAGGGAAAGACCACTCGGGGTCGAACTTAACGTTAGAAGAAGAGTAGCGATTATCTCTATTCTTTGTCGAAACTGTCGACTACGATCGCGCCCATCGAAGCAGGCATTGTGATGACGATAACGCGCTTTATCGCAACCAAAGGCTCATTCATGAGTGGCAGCTTATCAAGACAGAAAAGAACTAACGCTACCACAACGGCCGCAATGAGGTACGCGATAACCACACGAAAAATAAAGATGGATACGCGATTCTTGATGTGGCTTTGAAACACGCTTTGATACGCGAAAAAACTGAGGAAAATGACAGAAAGACTTAACAGCATGAGCAAGTTTGCCATTGGTAGGCTCTCACCCAATCGCCACGCCTCCTCCGAAAATGAGATCGGGACTGCTAGGGCAAAAGCACCAACCAATACTTGGCTAGCGTCTTCTAGATTAAAGTGGCTGCTCATGCTGTTTATTCCATTATTCGCTTGCTAGATGTAAGAGCTTTTCAAAACGCTCATTACCGTGCAGCAATTCGAGGTCTCGTTCTTCGGCAAGTAAATCACGAATGGATGGGCTGTATTCAATTGCGCGTTCCAAGTCTTCAATAGCTTGCTCTTCGATACCAAGGCGAGAGTATGCACACGCGCGTTGATACAGTGCAGGGCCGTTGGTGTAATCGACTTCAAGTACGCGGTTACAAATGCTAAGTGCCCAATGGTATTCGTTGATTTCCATCGCTGCGTCGGCTTTGTAAGTCAACGCTTCTAAATCACCTGGACGAATTAATAAGATTTCATCATAGATTTCAATACGTTGTTCTGGAGTTTGAGAGCTTTGTGCACGTAGCCATAAGTTATGGATCTCGTTGATTTTCTCAATCTCTTTGTTGTTTTCACTGATAATGCGAGTTTTGCGTTTTAAATCTCGCTCAAGGGCGACAAACTTTTTCTCGTATTCTTGGGCGATCTTCTCCAATCGTTTATCAGCCATCTCTTTGGTGTTGTGTTTAAACTCGCGCAGAGATTGCCATCCGACAAAGGCAATCAGCGATGCGACACCAGCAATGATGTAGAAGAAGTATGTAACGGTCACGTTGGCATAGTTCAACGATTTATCTGCGACCGTTAGCTCGCGATCGGTGATCTCTGTGATCATTCGCTTTTCTAGGCTTTGATAGTCCTGACGTAGCGCTTTTAGTTCATCTAAAATATAGCGTTCCATTAATGGTCTATCTAACAGATCCGATTCTGAATACTTTTCCTCCGATGCCATTGTTGGCAAGGCAAGTATCAGCGAGAAAAAAATACCAATAAATAAGCGCATATAACGTCCTTTCACGAGAAGAGTACAGATAGACCATGCAACAATAGCAAATAGCACAAACGTTTAGCAAAGTTATTACAAAAGAAATAACAGTCGTCTACGTAGAAGTCATATTCTTGTTGTTTTTCAGTTTGTTCCTGGTGGTTATTTGTTGTGATATCTTTTATCCTCCTTGCGAATTTATGATTAATGGAGTGAGCATGGACGCGCGAGCTAAGGATTACTTAGAACAATTCCTAGAATTATTATCACCAGAACAAAGGGAAGCTGTACCATCAGTCAGTGCTGACTATTATTGTGCCGACGAATACAACGCGAATGTATGCGCAGATTTGGTTCGTATTGGACAGAAAACAGCATCGTGCAGTTTGGAGCTTTGGTATCGAGAGCATGGTGAAATCATGCCCCAAGTCGGTCATTTACAAGTAGTGACGAATTGGGATGGGGACCCGGTTTGCGTGATACGAATTACTGACGTAAATACATGCAAATATGAGGATGTAACCGCAGAGTTTGCCTTCGCAGAAGGCGAAGGTGATAGAACCTTAAACTGGTGGCGTGATGCACATACTGCATTTTTTAAAGCTGAATGCGATGAGTTGAACATCGATTGGCATGAGAAACGTACGCTGGTTTTAGAGCGTTTTGAAGTGGTGTATCCCGTCAATTAATCTCTGATAGCAGCACTGATTTGAAGTGCTGCTTTCTTTATTGAGAGACCATTTTTAGCGCTTTCGAGCGGTCACACTAAACATGTGCCAATTTTTTTGGCTTCCTACTACAGTGGTCCCGTCTTCATCTCTTTCATGCAATGAAATGAGGCCGTAACCCTCGAATAAGCTTTCCACTTCCTTTTTTGTTAATGCGGTAATGTTTGGATGCATTTCGGAGGTAACCCAGGAGTCTTTCACTCCCAAGAAATCGCCGCAGAAGATACCGCCTGGTTGTAATGCGCTGTCTATTTTTGTCCAGACTTGTTTGAAGCCTGTGTCAGGGCAAAAGAACAAACTGGCATTTGCGATAACCAAGCTGCACTGAGGATAATTAAATTCAGTAAAACAGCACTGCGAAACCGAAAATCGTTTATTACCTTCAAAGCGTGTTAAACAAGTTTTTACTGCATCTTCATTGCTATCACATGCGTGAACCTTAAATCCTTTTTCGAGGAGGAAGTGGCTGTCTCGACCTATTCCGCAGCCAATATCGAGAGCGACTTTGCCTTCTACCTTAAGTAGGTTTACGGCATTTTCCACGTTTGGGCGGTGAGGTTGGCTTAAAATCTTCTGATAGTATTCATTCCATTGCGCTGGCATTGAACTTCCTTATGTTGGTTGTGTCCCCAGCCCCAAAACTAGCGTCCATTTTGTTTTGCGTGACTGGGGAGATTTGCAGTATTGGCAACTGTTATAGCTGATCTTCAATTGGTAATATTCCGGAGAACCAAGCGCCCATTTTTCGCCATACTCCTGCTTCTGGTTCGGAGTCGTATTCTTCGCCTGTTTTTACGTCGGTCCAGACAATGTCCCCGTCGCGCAGAGTTAAGGCATAGGCGTTACTCGACAGTTGATTCGGCAGTTGTTCTAGAAACATTTGCACATATTCTGGCTGTTCGATAACAACGGCCATTTCGGTATTCAAAGCTGCCGAACGTGGGTCCCAGTTCATTGAACCAACGAAAAGTGTTTTGTTATCAATCGTCATTGCTTTAGCGTGTAAACTTGCTCTGCTACTCCCCGTGAGGCTCCACTTACTTTTGAGTTTTGCGCTCGCTTTTACTTCCCAAAGCTTGATTCCAGCTTCGAGTAGATCTTTTCGATATTTTGCGTACCAACCATGCACGGCAAACACATCGTTAGACGCGAGGCTATTGGTCACAATCGTGATATCAACGCCTCGCTTGGCCGCGTTACTTAATGCTTGAGTACCTACTTTAGTTGGAACGAAATAAGGAGAAATGAGCACAAATGAATCCTCAACACTTTTAACCAGTTCCGACAAATTATCAATAAGTTGGCTCTCTCGGGTTGCGACTTTATCGGGCAGATCAAACCATACTTTCGCTTCTCCCCAGTAGAGCTTGAGTTTGCCTTGTTTTAGATCTTGGTACATATCCAGTTGTGTGAAGTCATAGCGGCCGGTTGAAAACTTTTCCTCTAACCGGAGTTTATTGACCTGCTTTTGAATCGCTTGGTCGGTAATTTGCTGTGAATTCGGTGTAATCCATTCCATTGGTATCGCATAGGCGCTATTCCAGTAGAGGTCGAACTGATCGGCAGTTTGTTGTACCGCCTCACCATAGAGCAGAAGATCAAAATCACCAAACTCAACTTGCGATTCAAAAGAGAAGTATTCATTGCCGATATTTCTACCTCCGACAATGGCGGAAACACTGTCTGCAATCAGAGACTTATTGTGCATACGACGATTAAGACGTTCAAAATCGCTAGCAAGAGCGAACCAACGGGAGTCGCGATACTGATGCGGGTTAAATAAGCGGATTTCTATATTAGGATGTGCATTGAGGGCAGCCATCACATCGTCGTTTCGCTTTTGCATATCGTCAAGCAACAGCCTTACTCGAACACCACGCTTTGCCGCTTCATACAAGCGCCACGTTATTAGCTGACTCGTTTCGTCACCACGGTAAATATAGTATTGAAGATCAAGGCTTTTCTGGGCGGACTCGATCAAAGAGGTTCGAGCAAGAAGGGCATCGTGTCCCTGATTTAACGGTGCAAAGCCAGTTATGGACTTAGGGTCTCTCCCGTAAGCGTCAAAGTACTGCGCAAGAACAGAATCCTTTTGATAACCGAGCTGAAAGCTGGTGGACTTTTCACTGGCGTCATTCAACGATACGGATGAGCATGCCGATAAAAGAGTGAGCAGCGAGGGGAAGAGCAACTTGGCGAGTGTTTGTAACAAAGCACATTTCCTTGTCTTACAGAGTGTTACCTACTCCAAATTATAGACTTAAGCTGACGCCACATGCACCCAGAACCGTTTGATAACGAGCGATTAATCAATGAATTGCCATAGAGCCTGCACTAAGTTCAACTTTTAGAGCGCAGATAATCATTTATTTTAATTATCATTATGGCCGTATTGGTCATAATCACTAATATCTGGTGATTATGACCAATAGCACACTGGATAAAATAATGGTTTTTATATAACCATATGATTTTTAATAAATAAATGCTTGGCATGTCATTTGCTGTTTAGAATACAAGTTAAGTCAGAGCAACTTGCGCAGTTGGTTAATTTTTTGTTAATTTTATTAACTTTGAATTGGCAATAACTATCTAGTTCGCTGCTTAAAAGACTAGGCAAGCGCCGCTTTGATGTTTATTCAAATTCAATTCTCTCACCACCATGCTTACCGGGAGCAATGGACTGAATAAAAGTGTGGTGTTGAAAACAACAATAAAAAAGGATTTTCGATGTTAGCAAAACCCATATTACGTTGGCTTTTACCCTTCGCCGTCGTTGGAGGCTCTTATGCAGGATATGCTGCAATTGCCGCAACTGCGCCGGAAAAAGAGTCAACCAAAGATGCAATTACAGAACCTACTGTTCAGGCTTCTTCTCTTTTTCCTACCGATCACAAAGTGGTGATTACTAGTCACGGTGAATTAGTCCCTTTTGAAAAAACACACCTTTCCGCGCAAGTTAGTGGTGAAGTTACAAGTTGGCACCCGAATTTTGTGACGGGTGGCATCGTAAAACGAGGAGAGGTTCTTTTCACAATTGAAAGTGACAACTATGAAGCGTCGGTTTTACAAGCTGAAGCCGATTTAGCTAGTGCACGCGCAAACTTGATTGAGGAACAAGCGAAAGCCGAAGTGGCAAAACGTCAGGCAAAGAGACTGAGCGATAAGCAAGTGACGGATCTGTATTTACGCAAGCCTCACGTTTTGAGCGCACAAGCCCAAGTGAAGTCGGCTCAAGCGGCACTCAAACGAGCAAAAAGAGAGTTAGAAAATTGCAAAGTCGTTGCACCTTACGATGCGCTGGTTGTTGAGCGTGATATTGGTGTTGGTCAATTTGTTACATCTGGTTCTCGAGTTGCCACGTTAAACAACATCGAAGTGGCAGAGGTGCACGTACCCATTGCCGGTTTTGATAGTGCATTTTTACCCGAATCCATTGGTGAACTCACTGCGACAGTGACGCAGCAAGGTGTGTTTTCTACCACTAGAGAAGGTCGAGTAGTTCGTGATTTAGGCATGATTGATAGTGCTACCCGAATGATTAACATGGTCATTCAAATCGCGGACCCATACGGTGTCGATAACCAGCAGCCTCCAATTAAATTCGGCTCCTACGTTGAAGTGAGCTTCACTGGTAAGGAACTTAAGCATATCTATCGCTTACCACAGGAATTAGTTAAAAACCGTACCGTGTGGGTGGTGAATGGCGATAATCAACTTCAACCCAGAACTGTCACGGTTTTGAGAGCAGAAGGTGAGTTTTTGCTGGTGGGCGAAGGTTTAGAGCAAAGTGATAAGTTGGTACTGACCTTGCCCGAGTACCCTCAAAAAGGCATGGCGGTACAAATCGCAAAAAAGAGTGACGACTCCGAAACCGTCGTACAGTAAGTAGGAGTTTGTCATGGAAGATACTAAACAAAAGGGCCTGATTGCCTATTTTGCGAATAACCCCGTCGCTGCCAACCTTTTGATGGTGTTCATCATTATCATGGGTGTGGTGAGTTTTCTCTTTATTCAAAGGCAGATGTTTCCGAATATTGAGGTGAACTACATTGATGTTCGTGCGACTTATCCTGGCGCTTCTCCTCAAGAGATAGAAGAGAGTATTCTCGTTAAGGTCGAGGAATCGATTAAAGACGTCACCGGGATTAAAAAAGCAGTCTCAACGGCCTCTAGAGGTAGCGCGTATGTTTCCATCGAGGTAGACGTTAATGCCGATATCAAGCGTGTCTTAGATGATGTAAACCAACGTATTGATACCTTGTCTAACTTACCAGCGGGTATGGAACCAATCAATGTCTACCAAGTTGAATGGCGCCAAGATGTAATCGAAATGGGGTTAGTTGGGGACCGACCGCTCGAGGAGCTTAAACCGATTGCTAAGCAAATCGAAGATGAATTACTTCAGTTAGAAAACGTCATGCTGGTGTATCTGAGTGCGCCAGAAGAAGAAATAGCGATTGAAGTTGACCCACTTGTTCTTCGTAAATACGACCTGACGTTGAGCGATATCAGCAGCGCGATCAGCCGTTACTCAGCCAACTTTTCTGCGGGCGAAGTAAAAACAAACTCAGGGATGATTGCAGTAAGGATTGAAAACCAATACTACCGTGGTGATGAGTTTAGAAATATTCCTGTAAAGCTTGGCGCAAATGGTGCGAAGGTTTTACTGCAAGATATCGCCACGATCAAAGATGGCTTTACGGAAGAAGAGCGCTATTTTGAATACTCAGGGCAAAATGCGATCTACATGTCTGTTGAAGCCACTCGTGATCAGAACATTATCCCTGTTGCACAGTCCGTTCGTAATTATATTGAAGCAAAAAACAAGACATTGCCGCAGGATGTTAAGCTCAAAGTCTTAGTTGATACGACTTATTATTTAAATGGGCGTCTCGACATGATGTTGAAAAACTTGCTGCAAGGCGCTGCATTAGTCGCGATTATGCTGACCATTTTCCTACGTTTCCGCTTGGCTATGTGGGTAATGATTGGGCTACCTGTCTGTTTCCTCGGTGCTGTAATGATGATGCCAGCTTTGGGTATTACAGTGAACATCGTCTCGCTGTTTGCTTTCATCATGGTGCTCGGAATTGTGGTGGATGACGCCATCGTCATGGGAGAAAGTGCGTACAGTGAAATCGAAGAAAAGGGCGGCGGTGTCGAGAACGTGGTACGCGGTGTCAAACGTGTTGCTACGCCAGCGACATTTGGTGTTCTGACAACGATTGCTGTATTCGCACCATTCTTGCTTTCGAGTGGTATTGATAGCGCTTTCTTTTACGGCATTGCTGGTGTCGTGATTCTGTGTTTGATCTTCAGTTTGATTGAATCGAAGCTGATCCTTCCTGCACACCTTGCGCATACTCATTTTAAGCCAGTTAAACCAGGTGGTTGGCGTGACCGATTTAACCAACGTTTTTTTGGTTTTGTAAATGGTCCATATCGGAACTTTGTAACAACATGCACCCATTGGCGCTGGACAGTGTTTGCGGTGTTCTGTGGTTTACTGCTGATCAGCGCGGCTTTGATCAACGCGAATTATGTTCGGGTGATCCCTAACCCTAAAGTGCCGACTGACTATCCTGCGATCACTATTGAAATGAATGATACCGTTTCAAGTGAGCAGACAATCAGTGCACTCAAGACTATTGAACGTATCATGCAAAAGATCGAATCTGAGACCATTGCGGAACATGGTCAAGGAATGATTCGTGATGTGCTGTCGTACAACAGAAGCCGCACCGAAGGTCGTGTATTAGTACCTCTGGTTGATGAAGAGTTACGCCCGTTCAATACATTTGAACTGGCTCGACGTTGGCGTGAAGCTATGCCTGTTATTCCAGGTATGAAGAGCATCAAAATCCGCGAGCAGAGTGCGGGTGGTGGTGACAGAGATGAGTTTGGTTACTTGTTGTTTGGTTCTAACATCAATGAGCTCAACAAGGCTGGGCGTTACTTGATAGAGCGTTTACAGCAGGAAGAAGGGTTATATGATATTTCATCTTCTATTGATTCTGGAAGCAAAGAAGTACTCCTGTCTCTTGCGCCTGTAGCGTACGATCTCGGTCTGGATCTCACCATGATCGCAGAGCAAGTTGGTGGCAGCTTTTATGGTGGCGAAGCACAGCGCATTATTCGTGATGGTGAAGAAATTAAAGTTATGGTGCGTTACCCGCAATTGACGCGTGAAGCATTCTCATCATTGCGTTACGCTGTGATTACCACACCAGCAGGTAAGAAGGTCATGCTAGGTGATGTGGTGAAGATCAACGAGCAGCCGGGCGTGAGTAGCATTCGACGTGAAGGCGGGTATCAAACCGTTTATGTCTATGGTTCCATAGACGAAGAATTGGTTGAACCTCAAGAAATCGTTAAGGTCATTGACGACAATATCTTACCGGACATGAAGCAAGCCTTCCCAACTGTGAAAACAGAATTGGGCGGTGATATTGAAGAGCAGGCTGCGCAGCGTAATGAACAGATTTTGTTCTTTATTGCAGGCATGATCATCGTCTACATCTTGTTAGCTGTACCGTTAAAAAGTTATACCCAACCTTTGATTGTAATGTCCGTCATTCCGTTTAGTCTGACGGGGGCGATTTGGGGCCATTTCTGGCTAGGTTTAGACATCAGTATGATGTCGACATTTGGTTTGATCGCCGCTGCTGGCGTGGTTATTAACGACTCTCTGGTTATGACAGATTACGTAAACCAAGTGAGAGAAAAGGGTATGAACATCAAACAAGCGGTTGTTGAGGCGGGTTGTGCTCGTTTTCGAGCTATCACGCTCACCTCAATAACGACGTTTGCGGGTGTATTGCCGATAATGTTTGAAACGAGTTTGCAGGCGCGTTTTGTCATACCGATGGCTGTCGCTTTGGGCTTTGCGGTGTTGTACGCAACGGTTCTGACTTTAGTGTTGGTGCCTTGTTTGTATTTAATGCTTGAAGATATTAAAAATATTTTCAGATCGATTAAGAGGTTTATCCATCGTTTGATTAATCGTTTCAGAAAGTCGCCAGTGACGTCGAGCGTTGAAGCAAGCGTATCGAGTTAACAAGCTTGATGTTAACGATTAGGAGCAGCCTTCGGGCTGCTTTTTTGTTTCCGCATTTTGATTCAAAGTGATTTTTTAGTGGGCAGTTACGTAATTATCTGATGAGAAAACTGCCTGACAAAGTATTTCTAATATGTATGTTTCTAATGTTTTAAATTTGCATGGTTAATTTGACACTTGGTTAGCGAAATTTACCAGACGAAGATAACGTTGAATATGAGGTTTTATTTAAGTTGTTGAAAAATAACAAAATAAAAGTTGGCATCGTATGTGCAATATATAAATTGTAATTAAAATTAACTGCTAATCCTCAAGGAGCTTATTATGAAAAGCGTATTTCTATCTACTCTAAGTCTTATTGCTGTAATGTCATCACCAATCGCTGCTGCTAACACTTTAGACAAAGAGGAGTGGAGCTCAGATTTACGTCAGGACTTTTCTGAAATGAAACATGAAGCTATAGCAGATATTCAGCAAATGAACATGGATGCCATTCACGCACGTGATGAGCGTATCGTGAAAAACATTAAAGATGAGCAAGAACAGTTAGTAAAGGTAACGTGCCACAAAGAGAAAGCAAGCAAGTCATAAACGCCGATAAAAGAGACTAACAGACGAAAATGAATCCAATACGAGTTCGGTGTTAGTTAGCAGTAAGCACTGACCTTGTTGCTCTACTTGCCAGCCTTTTAAGGCTGGCTTTTTTGTTTCTCATTTCATGGGTGGAGATCAGATCCTCAAGCCTATTATCAATAGTTGGCGTGTTTGATGAGCTATTGCTGGATGGAGCGGATGTAACTTTCAAAAGTGTAGATTTCAGTAAAGTGGAGGTGATGTTAGATATTTAAAATTTAGAAAAGATCCGATCTCCTTTTTGACCTTCATACTACCTTAGTATGTGGCTTACCTTTACTTGAATTAGAACTCATATTGCAGGCTCTCGTTTAAAGGTATTGATGCATATTTGAAGAATAAGAGATAGACATATGAGTTTTATTAAAATGTGTAAAGATGGTTTTAGAGGAAAGCCGGATTTCTCTAATTTATTACATAATGCGTTCCAGATAGATGACTTAGTACTATCATTTGAATGTCCGAACAATATATATCAAGGTCATGTATACCAAGATTTTATTGAATTACAACGATTCAATATTGATTCAAAAGTAGAGCGGCATGAAAAGCTTATAAACTTGGCCACGATTTATTTCTCTTTTCAAAATAAAATAATAAATCCACTATTACCAATCAATAAACAAGGTAGCTTATATATTCGGTTAAGGATTAAATCTTCAGATAAATATATTACTAGTGTTAATCAACTATCTTCATTTATAGAGAAAGAGTACGTGGATTTTTATCATGCTGTAGAGTCACCTGACGGTTCTCAAAAAGGTGATCATACAGAGTTGATGAATGATGCCATTGCGTATGCAAATCATCGTTGGGGAATGGACCCGATAAACGAAGAAAAAAAGAGAGCGAAAGAAGAGTTCCTTGTAGGAGAGTTTCTTCGTGGTTATCCTCCAATCAAATGCCAAGATATCAAGATTGGTGAAAATACATTTTCAAAATATGTAGAAGGAAATTTGGAGTATAAAAAAGACTATCGAAGAGTGTACAATTTGCCTATCAAAAATGAGTTTTACTTTAGTATTGAATTTTTATATGAAATCGAGCCTATGTTTGCTCAAAAAAAGTTTTTAGATTGGGTAAGACACGCGGATGAAATCTTTGAAAAAAACGTTTTAGAGTTGCTAGCACTGTCTCCGCTTATTGATTCGCATACTACCTCCAAATCCGAAAGGTTGGCAAAAAAAGTTGATCCAGAGCGTTCATACTTAACTTAAAGAAAAAAGCCCGCGAAGAATGCTTTCACGGGCGAAAAAAGGGCACCAAATTGGGTGTCTATTCATTTTGGAGGTGGTCGAACGTCCATATAAAACTGACAATAGGCTTGGTGAGAGGCTTACCACCAGCGCGACCAACGAGGCTAAAGTTAACATTGTTGTAATGATTGTTAAAATGTTAATTCTTCAATCAATGTTTTCATTATCGTGAGTTTAAATTGTGAATGTGTTGCCTGCGTGTATTTTTACTCTGTGAAATGCCGTTTTTGACAATAAAACATATTATAAATCTTGTGTTGGTTATTTGATTTGGTTATATAAAACTCAACATACTTAATCCTTAACTGTTCATATTTACACTTAATGAGACACAATAACCCTCTGCTTGTTAAGTGATTGTGTGTTTTTTAACGCATTGGTATTGAACAAAAAGCGACCTAAGCCGCTCTTGTTCATTTTGATAAGTTTACTTATCAGTCGTTTTAGATTTCTTCGTGCTTATGGACTAGGCCGAAGTCAGCTAAAATGGCATACGCAGCAGGGATCATAAACAACACCAGCAGAGTGGATGCGAAAATACCAAACACGATGGAGATAACCAGTGGTTGGATAACCTGTGCTTGCAAACTGGTTTCAGTCAGTAACGGAAGCAAACCTGCTGCAGTGGTCATTGATGTTAGGAATACTGCTCTAAAGCGTTCCCGACTGGCTTTGACTACCGAGTCATGCACATTATCCCCTTCATCCACATGATGGCGTATGTACTGAACTAACAGAATCGAGTCATTCACCACAATCCCCGCTAGTGAGACAAAGCCCATCATACTTGGCATACTTAATGAGTGACCGAGTAGGATGTGTCCCCATACCACGCCAATAAAGGCGAGGGGAATCGCAAGCATGACGACGAATGGTTCCAAATAACTGCGGAATTGGTAACTCAGAATCGCAAACACGCCAAACAAACCAAGCAAGAAGCCTTTACCCATTGATGCGCCAGTTTCAGCGGTATCTTTGGCTTCACCTTCAAAATCAAAGCGAAGACCAGGATACTTTTGCATAAGCTTTGGCGCTTCATCCTGTTGGAACTGACGAATAATGGCGGTTGAGTTGGCTTTCGTATTGTCGATATCGCCGAATACGCTCACAGTCCTCAAGCCATCAATGCGCTGGATTCTTACGTAATTACGTTGGAAATCCAAAGTCGCAATGGTTGCGAGGGGGATTTGACTGCCATCGGACAAGATAATCGGAAAGTTTGCCAATTGCTGTAAGTCACCGGCTTGTGCTTTATCGAGGCGAACTTCGATTGAAATGTTTTCTACCCCAACTTGAATCTCGTCTGCGGTTTGGCCAAAGAAAGCTGCACGCAATTGATTGGCGATGAGTTGGCCGTTAATCCCGTAAGCTTCTGCGCCCGGACGCAGTTTTACCAAGACTTCTTCTTTACCCATACGCATGTCATCCAACACGCCATGGACACCGTCAAACTCATTTAAGTATTGTTGAATGTCGATAGAGGCTGCTTTGAGTGCATCCAGATCATCATGCTTCGCTCGAATCTCAATCGCCCGGCCACCTGGCCCCATGGTCGGTTGTTTAAATACCAGTGAGATAGGATCCGCAAGTTCACCAATGTCTTCACGCCATGCGTCGATAAATTCATCGATGAGTGTGTTACGACTCTCGGCGCCCAGCAAATCCAGACGTACCGTGGCAATGTGAGGGCCAGATTCATTCGCGTCGGCGTTAGCGTTGAATTGACTGGTGATGTGTAGAACCAATGGATTGCCGTCTTCCACTTTCTCTGTCCATTCTTTATCTAGCTTTTGAGCGGAAGCGACGATCTTATCGACGACAGCTTCCGTTTGAGACAGAGAAGAACCTGGTGGAAGAATAATGCGCGCTTCTGCAATGTCGCCATCCAGTTCAGGGAAGGGTTGAAACTTGAGCAAACCGCCAACTAACGTGGCAGCGGAGATAAGAAGTAACGCAACCACGCCGCCCATAAAGGCATAGCGATACTCGACCACTTTATCGACTGCGTTGACCAAGGTGGTGTTGCGGAAGTTTTCAAAAGAAGCGAGCAGCTTTTGTTTGAACTTCGGTGTTGTTCGCTCTTGCTTTTGTTTATGCAGTGAATGAGAAAGGTGGTTAGGTAAGATCAAGAAGGCTTCCACCAAACTTAAACTCAGTACGAGGATCAGAACTTGAGGAACCGCTTTAAGTACCGCACCCATTTCACCTTGCAAGAATAACAAGCTACCGAAAATACACACCGTAGTTAAAAAGGAAGAAATGACCCCCGGCAGTACCTTTTTCACTCCTTTAATCACGGCATCATCGATCTCTTTTCCTCGGTCGAGGTGAGCGGCAATCGATTCGGCAATAACGATGGCATCATCCATCATGATACCGATGGCCATGAGTAACCCGACCAATGACATGATATTGATAGACAAGCCAAGTTGCGCCATCAAAAATAACCCACCTAAGAAGGCCACGGGCAAACCAGCTGCGACCCAAAAAGAGTAGCGAAAACTAAAGAACAACCACATGGTGGCGAAGACCAGAATGATACCTTGCCAACCGTTTTTGACCATCATGGTCAGGCGATCCCAAAGCACGGATGAAAGGTCATTGGTCATTTGTAGCATCACACCGTCTGGCGCGATGGCTTGTTGTTCTTCGACAAATTGAGCAACACGTTCTTTAATGCGCAGTGCATCGTCTTCTTTGTTTTTGCTGACTTTTAGTAGGGCAGAAGGGTGACCATCAAAGAGGACTTTCTGTTCGTCCAATTCAAATCGGTCGGTAATCGTTGCAATGTCTCTTAGACGGATGATTGATCCATTTGGACCAGAGCCCACGACGATAGTCTCAAGCTCTTCTGGCGTCACACGTCGTTCATCAAAGCGGATCAGAAAGTTCTTATCTGGCGTTTCGACATTACCACTTGGCAACTTGACGTTTTGACGACCAATCTGCTCTGCAATATCACCAACACTCAAACCAAGTTGTCGGATAGCTTGAGTGTCTAACTCTACTCGGTATTGGTGGTCAGAGAAGCCTGCAACTTCAACCAAAGACACATCATAATCGAGCTTTAATGTGCGTTTAAGTTGTTCTGCATAGGCTTTTAGCTCTGGCCATGTGGTGTCTGCAGTGATCGCGACATCGACAACTGGCTCATTCCAATCCAACTCTTGTACAACGGGGGATTCAATCTCTTGTGGGAAGTCATTAATCGAGTTGATCTGAGTCTGAACATCAACCAGCATGCGGCCGATGTCGGCTTCTTCATTCAGTTTTAAGATAAGACGCGCAGAACCCTCAATCGCTTCACACTGAGTTTCTTTAATGTTGGCAAGGCCATCGACAGCATCTTCCATTCGGATACAGATGCTCTCTTCTACCTCTTGAGGGGAAGCGCCGGGGTAAACCACACCAGCTAGGATGTAGGGCGGATCAAACTCAGGAAAAGTTTCACGCTTAATCGTGGAAAGTGAAGAAATCCCCAATATCAGCAGCGTTAGCATCAGCAAGTTGGCTGCTGTTGGATGCTTGGCGAAGAATCGGATCATGAATCAGACTCCTCAATAGCCGTTTCTGACTGTTCAGGTGACTCTTTCAATAGCATGCCGTTAATCGCAGGCAGCAAATCGTTGATGATCAGCTTCTGACCTTGCTCTAGTTCACCATCGATCACCACTTGGTTATTGCGACGATATAACACTTCAACCGTGACGACTTGCAGACGGTTGTCATCGCCCATCAGGTAAATCTTATCGCCATGAAGCGCACGCTCTGGGATGACCCAACTCGGGTTCTCTTGCCCCTCAATTAAGGCTCGCACAAACATGCCGTTCACCAATGGAGGCGCAGACGTTGGGTTTAATGCACGGTAGTCTTGTTCAATTTCCAGAATCACACCGGCCGTCGCTTGGCTTGGATCAACCGTTTCGCTGATGCGTGCAACTTTCGCAGGCCAGCTTGCAGAGAGGTTACCGCTGCTGAGTTCAATGTTGGCATGAATCGCATTCATATCAGGTTGTGGAATACCAGATTCATCGCGGACAAACTCACCGATGCTCGCCGCCAAAGTTTGCATGTCATGAATGGATAGTTGAGCTTCCACTTCCATGACATCAATACCATGTCCTGTCACCATGGTTTGTTGGAGGTTAACCACTTGCTTTTTCTCAATTTCTACGTCAGCAATACGCAAATCGTAAGGAAGCGTGATGATGGTTTTATCAAGCGAGCGTTCGGCCTCATCCACTTTTGATGCATTAACTTTAACTAGGGCTTCCGCGACTCGTTTCTCATCCGGCATCAAACCAATTTGATTTTCAATATCCAGTACTAACTTACGTTGAGAGAGCGCGCTTTGCTCTTGCTGATCTACATCCGATTGCGAGGTTAAGCCTTTCTTACGTAGGTTTTGTTTACGGTCTAACTCTTTGTTGGCGATAACCAGACGGTTGGCTTCTATCTTGAGTGTGCTTTTGAGATTCGCTTCTTCTTGGTTCAGCTTAGCCAGAGAGGTTTGGGCAGATTTGAGATCGGCTTGAGCTTGAACCAGTTTCAACTCGTAATCGAGCGGGTCGATGCGCAAGATTTCTGTCCCTGCTTGCAACACTTGTCCTTTTTCCAGTTGCGGATGGCGGTAGACCACTTTACCCGTCACTTCGGCTATCGCTTTCCATTCCAATTTTGGGGCGATCTTGCCAAACCCTATGGCTACTGGAGCAATGGCTTTTAGCTCAAGTGGAATCGTCTCGACCAACCGTGCACGATCTCCAGAGGGTTTTACGGGCAAATCTGGTTTTAGGCTAATCGCCAAAAACAGAATGACGACCCCCACCGCAAGAGCAGGAAAGAACAGCAGCTTTTTATTTATCTTCATATTGGTCGCCCGAGTCCAAAAATCCATGTTTCATCAGTTGTATGTTGTGTTCGAATAATCGGTTCAAGAAGGCTTCAGAAAGTTCAATGCCATGAATGGCGAGCAGTGCTGGTGGTGCCATAAAAGGAAACACCATCAAGCTGATGTAAGAGACGCGACAAAGTTGAGGGTCGGCGTCTTTTCGTAAAACGCCACTGTCGATCAACTTATCAAAGATCACGCCTTGCATTGGCTTGCTGATATCTGCGAAGACTTTTTCGAGCAGTTTGCGTTGGGTTTCCGATGGGGGCATATTCATAACTTGGGCAACTAAGCGTGGGAACTGTGGTACCTTGATCATTTCGCGGTAGTAGGTGCGCATTAGATCGAGAAAGTTTTGCTCGTTACTGTTGGATACCAACGTCTGCATCTGCTTTTGCATCGGTGACAGTGTTTCGCGCAACATGGTCTCGAACAAGCCTTCTTTGTTGCCAAAGTAGTAACGAATCATCGCCACGTTCACGCCTGCTTTCTGCGCGACTAGGCGAGTAGAGACCTTGTCATAAGCCATAATGGTGAAGAGTTCGCGCGCGTGGAAAATCAGTTTTTCCCGTGCGTCGATATTATCTGTGGGTCTTCCCGCCCTTCGATGCGCTTCCGTCACAATCTTCTCTCAAAATATTAAACATTTGATTAATTATAAGACGCTGATTTCTCATGCGACATGTGAAAAATTAATCAGTATTTAATCAAGTGATTAATTTGTGATGAAGAGAAGTAAAAAAGAGCAGAAAGAACTGCTCTTTGAACAAATAGAAAAGTATTTACTTAGGAAGAACGGCCTTTTGAGGCTAGATCACCCCCAACTTAACACACTCCAATTCGGTCTGTTGGCGTGTTCTTTTAGTTGTGGGCATGGATTTACCAGATAAGCGTAGTTCGCGTATTCACAAAGCGGTAAATCGTTGATTGAATCGGTATAGAAATGGATTTCGGAATAAGGCTCAGGCTGATTTTCTAGCCACTGTTTTAATCGCGTGACTTTGCCTTCACGATAACTCGGAATACCGTCGATTTCAGCAGTATAACGGTTGTTTTTCTCGATTAAATCAATTCCGAGTGCGGTTGGAATATTAAGACGGCGACCAACGGCTTCCACCAAAAAAGTGACGCTGGCAGAGATGATAACCATATCTATACCATCACGAGACAGTTGCTCAATCAGGGTTTTGGCTTGAGGAAACTGTTTAGCCAGAATATGGCTTTCAACACATTCTTCAACCAAGGCGTTTACTTCTTCAATCGGCATGTTTTCTAGTGGCTTCATGGAGAACGCTAGGTAATCTTCCATGTCCATTTTGCCTTCAGAGTACAAGGCCATTAGACGCTGATCTTCCATAATAAATAAAGGATCAGTCGCGATGCCTCTATCAACCATAAACTCGTTCCAAATCATTGCGCAGTCAGCGTTTATTAGGGTTTCATCCATATCAAAAACATACAAAGGTTTGGACATGTTTAGGCTCTCACTGGTTGAATTTCGTTTAGGTTAAAGAGTAGCTCTAGTTGGCTGCCATTCGCTAGTAAGCGTTCTGAAGAGCGGTTAAGCAAGTCAACAGTGAGCTCACACTCTTCAACGTTCACTTGATAGCGAATAACATTACCTAGAAGCTGGTGGTTGGTGATCGTACCTACTTGTGGCGCTGAGATGTGGCTATCATATTGACGACCTTGCTCTTTTACATATATAGACTCTGGGCGAATCGCCACTTTCCATTCGGTATCAATGTTGAAGAGTTGCTTGGCTTTATTGGCCTCTACAAGGTTGTAGTGCCCCATGAAACCGGCCACAAACTCGTTAGCAGGATGAGTATAAATTTCTTCAGGTGTTCCTGCTTGAACAATTTCTCCTTTACTCATTAGGAAGATACGATCAGACATAATCATCGCCTCTTCTTGGTCATGAGTTACGAAGATAGTGGTGAGATTCATCTCTTTCTGAATATCTCGGATTTGCTGACGAAGGTGTTTGCGGATTTTGGCATCAAGCGCAGAAAGTGGTTCATCAAGCAATAATATGCGAGGTTTCACCACCAACGCTCGAGCGAGTGCGACACGCTGGCGCTGACCACCAGAAAGTTGATGCGGATAGTGTTTTTCTTTACCTGCCAGATCCACCAGTTTGATGACTTTAGCCACTTCACGTCGAATATCATCATTCGCAAGCTTTTTCATTTTTAAGCCAAATGCAATGTTGCCTTCGACGGTCATATTGGGAAACAGCGCATACGATTGAAAGACCATCCCAATACCACGCTCTTGCGGGACTTGATGCGTGATATCTTCTCCGTTTACCCAAATCTCGCCTCCATCGACAGGGTTAAGCCCAGCAAGGCTGCGAAGTAGTGTCGATTTACCACAACCGCTAGGGCCCAAAAGCGTAATGAATTCACCTTGCTCGATGTTAAAGTGAATGTCCTCAAATACGGTGTTATCACCAAAACGTTTAGTCAGATTTTTCGCTGTTACGTAGCTCATTGTTTGACTCCTCGGCTGAAACGACTTGCCAACCAAGTCAGTAAAAAAATAAATAGGAAGTAAGTCATCACTAAGGCAGACGTAAAGTGGCCGCTCGTCTGACGCATGTTATACAAGTAGATTTGCAGGGTTTCATAACGTGTGCCGACTAAAATATTGGCGAACACAAACTCTCCCAATAGAAATGAAAATGAAAGGAAAAGCGATGCCATCAGTCCTTTTTTGAGGTTAGGTAAAATGACCATCAAAAACGCTTTGGTTGTGCTTGCTCCTAGCAAGTGTGCAGCGTCCATTAAATCGTTAAGGTTAATTGCTTCGAAGCTATTAGAAATCGCACGATACATGAACGGTAACGCGATGGTGAAGTAAGTACCTACTAGAATCCAAGGAGTACCGATAAGGGAGATTTCACTGTCAGCATAAAGTTGAAGCAAGCCGACGGAGGACACCACTGGTGGTACAGCGAATGGTAGCAAAATCAATACGTTCATGAGCTTATCGAGCCTTGGAAAGTAGTAAAACACCACGAATATCGCTGGCAGAACTAGAATCACACTGAGGGTTAGCGAAGCAATACAAATAAACAGCGAACGCCCAAATGCTTGCAAAAAGCGTGGGTCGGTCAGCAATTTAACGTACCAATCAAAAGTGAAACCATCTGGAAGCACCGTGGCGCCCCAGCGTGATGAAAGCGAATAGACAAAGGTCGCTAAAATCGGGATGAGCATGATCCCAACAATGGAATAAACCACCGTTTTATGGAATCGAGTATTAACGTTGTTCATGACTACTTCCTACCTGCATAGCTTTTCGAAATGAGCCATTGGTTAATCACTGTGATAAAGGCAAGTAACGCCATTAGAATCACCGAAATTGCAGCGGCGAGATTAGGTTCAAGGAACAGGTCTCCCGATACCAGACTCGCAATTCGAATTGTGATGACGTTATAGTTACCGGAGGTCAGCGCATAAACACTCGCATAAGCGCCAATTGCGTTGGCTATTAAGATAATAAAGGTACCGAATAAGGCTGGTGAGAGCACTGGCAGCGCGATTTTCGCCCAATACTGTGATGTTTTGGCTCCCAGTAGCGCAGCAGCAGCTTGCCAATCATCACTCAACGCGTCGAACGCAGGGTAGATCAACAATACCGCCAGCGGGATTTGGAAGTAGATGTAAATGGCCAGCAGGCCCCATTTACCATAAAGGTCGAAATCACCTAGTAAGCCATACTGCTTGAGCAAAAGGGTAATCGCCCCGTTGGTGCCCAAAATAATAATAAAAGCGAATGACAGAGGTACGCCTGCAAAGTTGCTGCTCATGTTCGTAAACGCAATCACACCGTCGCGGACTTTAGAATCGACTCTGCGCAGAGAAGAGACCAACAGAGTCGCAATGGCTAAGCCAAAAATGCTCGACCATACAGCTAACCACAAACTGTTGCCAAACGCCTGCATCATAAAGGCGGAGTCGAGCACTTCAATGTAGTTATCGAAGGCAAACTCGCCATCGTAGATAAAGCTGTTTAACAGTACCCAAATCATCGGTGCGAGTTGAAATAGGTAGAAAAACAGCGCGAAAGGCACCAACCAAATGGCTGGCTTAAAGCGCTTTAACCAAGTACTTGCCAAATTTGAGCGTGATTCGCTGGAGCTTGGGGAGAGGACTGAACTGCTCATAGTGCTAACAATTCCTGAGTGTATGGCTTCGTGTGGTCAAGGTTTAGCAATTGACAAACGGTGCCACAAATATCAGTTTGCTTAATATGACAATCTTGATGGGTAAACTTATCACCAATGACAAACAGGGGAACTTCTCGCTCTTCAGGTAAAATCCCACCGTGAGAAAGATCGTTGTTCATGCCATGATCGCTAGTCACAATGATTTGATACCCATCAGCAAGCCATTGATCGATGTAGTTGGAAAGAATAATGTCTGCACCTCGCGCACAATTGCGGTATTGGCGAGAGTCTAGGCCAAACTTATGTCCTGTATCGTCGATATTCATCGGATGGATCAGTAAGAAATCAGGTTGATAGTTGCGGCGTAAATACTCTGCGTCCAGGAACAAGGCTTCATCAGGATAATGATCCCAATGGTAAAAGCAGCCGTGCTGGATATTCAGGGTTTCATCATGCGTGAAACGATCGCGAACAGGTTCAAACGGCGCGCGATTATAAAGCTCACTTACCCAGTGGTAGGCAGCCGCAGCGGTCACTTTTCCTTGGGCTTTTGCCAAACTGAAAATGGAATCGTGTTTGGATAGACGAACGATATTGTTGTTTACGATGCCGCTTTCTACAGGGCGAACGCCCGTTAAAATGCACTCATAAAGTGGGCGAGACATAGAGGGCAGCTCACACTGCACAGGATAAAGCGTTGCGCGAGTTTCTTGTTGGGAACGACTTTGTTCTAGAAGACCATTGAGGTAGCCCATGCAATCACGGGCTACCTGATAGTTCAGTCCATCTAGAACAACAAGGATGACCTTATTGCTCATAACGACTTACTCTTATTGCTGGTGGATTAAGACACTTTCTTGCCATTGACGTGGCAGCTTACGTGCGGACTTTTCCCAAGCTGAGAAGTCAGTCACTGGGTGAACATTGCTGTATTGGTCATTAGCAATTAGCTTGTCTTGCACTGCTTGAGGCAGTGTGATGTTGGTGCGGATTGGACGCGCATAACCTTCTGCTAAGTTGATTTGCCCTTGATCGCTGAAGATGTATTCACGAGCAAGTTTTGCTGCATTAGGGTTCTTCGCGTATTTATTGATTATGGTTGTATAACCAGAAATCACAGAGCCATCTTGAGGAATGCTCACTGTAAAGCGGTCGCGGTCAATTTTGTCGCGGTAGTTCAATGCATTGAAGTCCCACATGATCGCCACTTCCACTTCGCCTTTTTCTAGGTTGGCGATGTTCGGATCGGTAAATGAAAGACGACCTTGCTTCGCGAGTTCAGAAAAGAATTTGAGCGCAGGCTTGAGGTTGGATTCGTCCCCACCGTTGGCGAACGCTGCGGCGAGAACCGCGTTGTTTGCCTGTGCTGCTACGCCTACGTCACCTACGGTCACTTTGTAGTCGCCTTTTAATAGGTCATCCCACGTTTTTGGCGCGTCTTTTACGAGGTTATTGTTGGAGATAAAAGAAATAGTGCCAGTGTAAGCAAGTGCCCAATGACCATCTTCGTCTTTTGCCCAATCTGGGATGTCATTCCAAGTTGTTGGTTTATATGGCTGAGTGACGCCTTTTTTAACCGCTACACGTGCGAAGGCAAAGCCTACGTCACCAATGTCTGCGGTCGCGTTTTTCTTCTCAGCTTCGAATTTTGCGATTTCTTGAGCCGAGCTCATATCCGTGTCTTGGTGCTTAAGGTTGTAATTTGACTTTAAATCAGCCCAAGTGTCTTTCCAGTTTGCCCAACTGTCAGGCATACCCACACTGTAAACCGCCCCTTCTTTTTGTGCTGCAGCTACCAAAGATTCAATATCGGCTTCTTTCGCTACTGTTGGCGTAGCGAGCGTTACCGCAATGATTGCCGCTGGTGCGGTAATTGAACGACTTAGCAAAGTTTTCATTGTCTCCATCCTTCTGGACTAGGTCAGTAAGTTCGCTTTGTATGCTATGGATGGAATGTGACGATTTAGCGCAAGTAATTTGACAGTTTTGCTGATTTTATATGGCACTTATATTTCATACGTTCAGTATGTGTTCTGTTGATTAATGTCATATTTTTGTTACGTAAACGCCTTATGTTATTCGTCAAATTATCGTTGGACTAGATCAGAATGAGAGCGACAGGCACCGGACAATTTGGTACCCAATTAGGAAAAATTAGAAGCAGCTTAAAACAGCAGATTCTTTCCGGCATCATGTCGGAAGGACAAAAACTGCCGTCAGAGAGAGAGCTCAGTGAGCTGTTTTCTACGACTCGAATCACTATCAAAGATGCGTTGGTGTCTTTGGAAACGGAAGGTCTTATTTATCGAGAAGAGCGCCGGGGTTGGTATGTATCTCCTGAGCGTATCTGTTACAACCCGTTGTCTCGTTCTCACTTCCATCAGATGATTCGAGAGCAGCATCGTATTGCAGAAACTAAGCTACTCAACGTGCGAAGTGAAATGGCCGCAGGTGAGTATGCCAAATCGTTAGAGGTTGAGCGAATTACCCCAATTTATGTAATTGAACGGTTACGTTTTATTGATGGGCGAGCGGTATTGTTTGTTGAGAACGTGCTCAAAGCGGCACTGTTTGAGGGTATATTGTCTGAGAACCTCACCATGTCCCTGACAGGCATTTATCGTGAGAAGTATGGTTACGAGACAAAGCGCTCTCGTTTTGATGTGATTCCCACGTCAGCTCCTGCTCATGTCGCTAAGGCGTTGAACCTAGCTGAAGGACAACCCGTTCTGAAAATTCGGCGGGTAAACTACAAACAAGATGGGCATTTAATGGACTGCGAATTCGAGTATTGGCGTCCAGACGCAGTGATGATTCGCATTGATAGCGTAGGATAAAGCGCAGAATTAAAAAGAGCCCAATGAAGGGCTCTTTTTCGCATATTGGTTAGAGAGGCGGTTTAAACGAGGCCTTGCTCTTTCGCCATTCTGCTTGCAATGCCGGGTGCTTTCCAAATGCTTGGCAGCAAAATGAAAGACACAGGTACGGCAGTAATTACAATGAAAGACTGCAATGCAGAAATACCACCAGAGCCCATTGAGATGAGCGCAATAGCGACAATACCCATAATCAGACCCCAGAACGAGCGAATCACTGCGTTTGGTTCTGTTGAGCCCGTCATCACTACACTGATTGTGTAAGTCATCGAGTCACCCGTCGTCACGATAAATGTTGTCGTTAAGATCAGGAACAGAACCGAAATGATCATTGGGTAAGGTAATTCACCAGTAATCGCTAGCAGTGCTGCAGGCAAGTTAAAGCCTTCAAACGCAGATGAAATCAAACCAGGGTTATCAAGTTCAAACGCAAGGCCACTGCCACCAACGATACTAAACCAGAAGCAAGTAATCAGCGGTGCCGCGATGCTAATAGACATGATTAATTGGCGAATTGTACGACCACGAGAGATACGAGCAATAAAGATCGCCATCATTGGGCCATAACCGATAAACCAACCCCAGAAGAATACTGTCCACCAACTTAGCCAGCCTGTATCACCACGGTAAAGTGCCATAGGGAAGAAGTTATCCACCATACGACCAACGCCTTGCACGTAGCCATCAACGATAAAGCTTGTCGGCCCGAAGAACAGGATGTAACCAATTAATAGTACAGACAAAATGATGTTGTAACGACTGACGATTTGAATACCCTTGCTCAAACCGCTCAGTGCGGAAAGGGTATACATCAGGATCGCCGCCATGATAACCATGCTTTGCGTTACGAACGTATCTGGCAGGCCAAACAATGAGTTTAGCGCGTAGCTAATTTGTAAACCTAAGAAGCCGATAGGACCGATGGTTCCTGCTGCTACTGCAATGATGCTACATGCGTCAGCAACATCACCAATCCAGCCTTTAATGGCTTTATCACCAAAAACAGGGTAAAGCAGAGTACGCGGCTTAAGAGGCAGGCCTTTATCGTAATGCAAGTGCATTAAGACAATGGAAGATAGACCACCAAGGATCGCCCAAGCTAAGAAGCCCCAGTGCATAAAAGACTGAGATAGGGCATTGATTGCGGCAGTTTTCGGTGAGGCTTCCCCGTATAGAGGCGGAGCAGTCACAAAGTGCGCGATAGGCTCAGCTGCGGCCCAGAACACACCACCACCTGCAAGTAGAGTACAGAGTACGATTGACAACCACTTAAAGTTATCAATATCAGGTTTCGCTAGACCACCTAGGCGCACATAACCAGTGCGACCAAACGCAAGAGCCAAACCAATTAGGAAATTCAGAAGAAGCAGTACTTGCCAGTAAGCTCCGAAATATTTAGTAGCAAAGCCGAAGCCGGTGTTAACCATTGCGGTTAGAGAGTCGGTATTCGTTAGAGCAAGTAAAACGAATAGAGTGAGGAAGCTACCACTTAACCAAAAGACAGGATTGGTGAGTTCGAGGCGCTTGAGTAAAGATGGGGGATGAATAGCAGAATAGTCAGCATCCTGAATAGGCGCTGTGTGGGAGGCGGCATTCGTCATATTTGACATAATTACTTCGCTTTTTAGGGCTATGAAGCCGTGCATTTCCCCTCACATCGTTTCAACGAAAAGTGTGAGGATGTTCAAAAAGCCGATGATGTTAACATGTCGAAGTTGCAAATATAACCTTAGATTTCGATTAATTTTTAACAGGTTAGCCAAGTTGCTGATTTTTGGGTAGAGATCAAAAGAAAGAGTTTTTACGTGAAATGCACCGCATTTCGTATGTAATTAACATTTCCCTTGTTTTTGCATGGGATTATCAGGATTACATTGAGAAAATATGTTTTTCCCAAGCTAAGGTTTAACTCGATGACTCACTTCGAACTTAACGGGCAGTGGATGCTTACCTCGCCACAGCGTCCCAATCTTGAAATTCCAATGTTTATTCCGGGCGATAATGTGTCGGCGCTTTTACAAGCAGAGCAGATTCCAGATCCTTATTTTGCCGATAATGAAAACAAAGTTCGATGGATTGAAGAGTGTGAGTGGCATATCTCACGTGAGTTTGACGTCGACGCGTTTACGTTGTCTGCCAAGCAAATTTGGATGACGCTAACTCGTGTAGATACCTTGGCAACCTTCTATGTTAATGGTGAGCTAGCACTAACTTGCAGCAACATGTTTACCCAGCAACGTGTGGATATTAAACCGCATTTAAAGCAAGGTACTAACACGATTCGGGTTGAGTTTGCTCGGGCGGATTTAGAAGGTATCGCAAGAGCAAAAAAACTGCCATTTCCTATTCCGTCGGCAATGGGCAACAACCAAATTCCACACATGAACTTGATCCGCAAAACACAATGCCATTCCGGATGGGACTGGGGCATTTGCTTGATGGTATCGGGTATTTACGACCCCATTCAAATCGACATTGTGAATGAGCTTTGGCTCAAAGGCTTCTCGACAGAGCAGCAATGGCAAGCCGATGGGAGTGTGTTTCTTGATGTAGTAGTTGAAGTGGAAACGGACAGTCAACGCCATGAAATGATGGTTGAATTTAATGGTGAGCGTCAATGTATTCAAACAAAAGGAAGTGGTCACTATCATTGCCAGTTCCACATTTTGGAGCCTCAACGCTGGTGGCCATCGGGTTATGGCGAAGCGTATCTCTATCCCATTACCATTTCTTGCAGAGAGCAAAAGTTAACGCACAACATTGGTTTGCGTCAGCTAACTCTAAATAATCAAGCTGATGAGCACGGCTCTGCAATGGAATTTATCGTCAATGGCGTACCGATTAATGCTAAAGGTGCCAACTGGATCCCTATTGACGCAATGCCGGGGCGAGAGTACGAAACACGTTATCGCAACCTTTTGCAAAGTGCGGTTGACGCCAACATGAACATGATTCGCGTATGGGGCGGTGGTCAGTACGAGAGTGAAATCTTTTATAACCTTTGTGATGAACTTGGCTTGTTGGTGTGGCAAGACATGATGTTCGCCTGCTCGTTGTACCCATCAAACGACGAGTTTTTAAAAGAGGTAGAAGAAGAACTTAGATTCCAAATCCCTAGGCTCAAGGAGCACCCATCAATCGCACTTTGGTGTGGTGACAATGAAGTGATTGGAGCTATTGGTTGGTATGACGAATCTAAGCGCAGCAAAGTCAAATACACGGTTAACTACGATCGCCTCAACCGCATGATTGAGAAGGAGATTACCGAGCAAGATAGCACTCGCCGTTTCTGGCCAAGTTCCCCATGTAATGGTGAACTGGATTTCGGTGATGCGTGGCATGATGATAGTAAAGGCGATATGCACTTTTGGGACGTTTGGCATTCAGGAAAATCATTCAGTGCCTACTTTGACGTGAATCCTCGTTTTTGCTCTGAGTTTGGTTTTCAATCTTGGCCATCTTTTGCTGAAGTTAAGCGGTTTGTCCCTGAGCAAGACTGGAATATTACATCCCCAACTTTCGAACAACATCAGAAGAACCCTCGTGGTAATAGTATTATCACAGAGATGTTCACGCGCTATTTTCGTTTTCCCTCTGGATTTGAGAGCATGCTGTATTTAAGTCAAGTTCAGCAGGCAATCGCGATCAAAACTGCATGCGATCATTGGCGTGCCATTTCTCCAGTTTGTCGCGGCATGCTGTACTGGCAACTCAACGACAATTGGCCTGTCAGTTCTTGGTCTAGTTTGGAATACAGTGGTCGATGGAAGCAGTTGCACTACCATGCAAAACGCTTTTTTGCGCCGCAGTATTTGGTATTTTCCGAGCATACAGGCAAGTTGAGCCTACATTTGCTCAATGATGCAAAAGAGTCCGCAAGCGTCAACGCACTGCTTAAGTGGGTAGATTGGCAAGGGGAAGAAAAGCAATGTTGGAGCTTAGAACAAACAGTCATAGCAGACAGCAATACGATTTTGTGGCAGTTGGATGAATTGATCGAGAAGGATGAACTTACGTCAGGCTTCTTCTATGTTGAAGCGCAAATCGGTGAAGACAGAATAAGCAACACATGGTTTAGTACTCACGAGCTAAAAACCTTGCCGATAGTGAAAGCCAATATAGATGTCTCTATTGAAGGGAGGCGAATTACATTGATTGCGGATAAGCCTGCGTTTTTTGTTCATTTGGAGAGTGATGCTGATGGAAGGTTCAGTGACTCTAGTTTTACTCTGTTGGTCAATGTTCCAATGACGGTTGAGTATTTAGGTGATGATGTTTCAGGTATGCAGCAGTCGTTGAGGGTATGCCACCTTAATGATTAAAGCGGGCATAGAACATCTATATGCTGATAACTAAAAAGGGAGCGTTTGCTCCCTTTTTAGTTACCAAGTATCCGTTATTAAGCTCAGGTTGAGACAGAAGACTATTTAAGTTTCTGATGGACCCGATAGCTAACGACAAAGCCAATGTAGAATAGTGCAGCAAGAGTAATCACTGCCGTCGCGTACGCCAGCAGGCTGTTTAACCCTAAACCAAAAGCCAAAGTGAAGGCGATACCATGAATGGCTTCCGCAGGGATTCGGTACCAAGCAGCGTGGACGGAAGATCCGAAGAGGATAAAGGTACTAAGTAAGACAATCGTGCCGCCTATAAAGCCGACCCATCTGCTGTTGTTCATGTTGCAGTCTCAGGGGTTACCGAGGTAACAAAATATTTCAGGATCGTATTATACAACCGATCATCGCGAAAAGCGCTAGAGAAATTTCGCGGATAAAACAGAGTGTTTTAATTCGAACAAAAGAATACGACCATAGCCAACTTAATACAGGAATAACAAAACATGTTGAGATTTATACAACGTCGCCGCATTAAGAAAGTGATTAAACTAATGAGTACCAGATTGGTGGTGGGATACGGCAGTCGTGAGTACTTTTCGGTTGGTCAGGTAAAGACGAGCACCAGCGAGTTAAGCGCGTGCCAACAAAAAATTGCGTTGGCATTATATGCGGATCCGCAACATCTTGATTTGGAAAACCAACCAGAGTTGCAAGCAATACGCTCAGACGTGGCGCATGATTTCTTTTCTGGTGCCGATTATACCGCTCAAGATGTGCTTAATTTACTCGGTTCTGGTGGCTGGAAAGGTGGCCGAATGGAAGATGGAATGTCTCATCATTTTGGTATGCACAGTCGCTATTAAAAACATGCGTTAATTTTATAAATTCGATAAATATTTTTGCTGTTAAAGATTAATTAAATTTTCTTTCAATTGGGTAATAATTACCTAATTATGCACCCGAATCCCAGCGCGTCGCTGGACTGGTTGGATCGCATACCATGAAATTAATCATCAAAGGATTGGGGCTGAGTGCTCTTGTGCTCAGCATGTTTGCTCATGCAGATAGCAAAACGTTGAACGTTTATGCATGGGGTGGCTATTTGCCGGAAGCATCGTTAAAAGCGTTTGAAAAACAAGAAGGCGTTACGATTAATTATTCGACCTTTGAGAATAATGAATCAATGTATACCAAGCTAAAATTGCTAAAAGGTTCTGGTTACGATGTGGTTTTTGCTTCTGCGTACTTCATTGAAAAAATGGGTCGAGAAGGACTGCTTTCGAAAATAGATCACGCTCAAGTGCCAAACATGCAAGACACAATGGACGGCTTACTTGGCCAAGCGCACGATCCGAAAAATGATTACTCTCTGCCTTATATTTGGGGCATTACAGGGATCAGCTACAACGAATCCATAGTTGAGCAACCAGTGACCAAATGGGCAGACTTATGGGAGTCTCAATACGAACAACAAGTTATGTTGATTGATGACGTCCGCGACGTGTTCGGTATGGCGCTGAAGAAAAATGGCCATAGCGTGAATACAAAAGACGAAGCTGAAATCGAGCAGGCTTTTGATTCTCTAGTAGCGCTGAAAAACAACGTATTACTGTACAACTCAGATGCGCCGCAAGTCCCTTACGTGTCCGGTGAAACATCGGTCGGCATGCAATGGAACGGCAACGCATTCCAAGGACAGGTTGAAATGCCTGAGCTGAAGTTCGTGATGCCGGAAGAGGGCGCGGTATTGTGGATGGACAACTTCACTATTCCGTCTGGCAGTAAAAACAAAGCATTGGCGCATAAATTTATTAATTTCATGTACCAATCAGAGAACCAAGCGGAAATCGTGACCAGTTTGGGTTATGCGTCGGCAACGAACGCTGGGCGTGACAAATTGCCAGAAGAGTTGAAAAATAACCGTACTATTTTCCCTTCATCAGAAGACATGAAAAAAGGCGAGTTTATTAATGATGTTGGCGCAGAAACGTTAGCGATTTACGAAAAGTACTGGCAACGTTTAAGAACGCAATAAGCAACGCCTTTGCCTATTGTTAGGCTTAAAATCGTTCAAATTTGAATTCCCCTCATCACGAAAGCGGTGAGGGGAATTTTTATGGGCTTTGTACTGCGAGTGTTACTACGCGGCACGCTTCACGAGGCAGAAGTGCTTTTTACCGCGTTGCAGTAACCAATATTGATCAAACAGTGGGAAGCTCAAACTTGGGTTATCAGCCGACACTTTTTCACCGTTTACACTGATGGCGTTGTTGCTGATGTGTTCGCGTGCAACACGCTTCGAACTTGCTAAACCCGACTCAATCAACAGCTCAACCAAATCTTGTTGTGCGCTCTCAATGCTTGGTAAACCATCCAACTCCAATTGTTTTAATTCACCCAAACTCAGTTGTTGCACATTACCGCTGAATAAAGCTTGAGTGATGCGCTCGGCGCTAGCTAGGCCTTCTTCGCCATGAACAAATCGCGTCATTTCCTCAGCGAGGATACGTTGTGCTTGTGGCTTACCTTGGCTTGCTTGGTCTTGCGCTTCAATGCTGGCAATTTCTTCGCAGCTCAAGAATGTGTAGTAACGCAAGAAGTGGTAAACGTCTGCGTCTTCTGCGCCAAGCCAGAACTGGTAGAACGCGTAAGGAGAGGTTTTGCTAGGATCTAGCCATACTGCACCGCCTTCGGTTTTGCCAAATTTGGTACCATCGGATTTGGTGATCAGCGGCAGAGTTAAGCCAAATACTTGCTCACCATTTTGACGGCGAGTTAAATCGATCCCGCTGACGATGTTTCCCCATTGGTCATTGCCACCGATTTGCAAACGGCAACCGTATCGACGGTTTAGCTCGGCAAAATCGTACGATTGCAGTAGGGCGTAGCTAAATTCGGTGAAGGAGATACCTTGGTCAGGTCGTTGCAGGCGTTGTTTTACCGATTCTCGGTTGACCATAGTATTGATCGAGAAGTGCTTACCCACATCGCGGAAGAAGTCGATCACATTGATCGCTTTCATCCAGTCAGCGTTGTTCACCATGATCATCGGCTTGGTCAGTTGGTGATTCATCAACTGCTGAATTTGATTAGAAAGATCGTTAACCCAGCCTGAGACGATTTCCTCTGAGTTCAGACTGCGCTCAGTCGCTTTAAAGCTTGGGTCGCCAATCATGCCCGTTGCACCGCCAATCAAGGCAACAGCTTGGTGTCCGGCATCTTGAAAGCGCTTAAGCATAATCAAAGGCACGAGGTGGCCGATATGCAAGCTGCCAGCTGTAGGATCGAAGCCGCAGTAAACGGTTTGTGGCTGTGAGAGAAGTGTCTGAATTTCTTCCAAATCGCTGGCTTGTGCAATCAAGCCACGATCTTGTAAATCTTGCAGTAATGGTGTCGTCATTCTTTTTGTCTGTCTTAGTGGTTGTTACATTTAGACTAAAACGCGACACCTTTTCTCGATATATCCCTTAAGGGACAGTTTTTATCTTGAATGGAGAATGAGGTGATTGAGGAAAAGCTGGAATAACTCACTCAATGAAGACACATTTAATTGCGAGTAAATTCGCTTTCGATGATTTTTGACCGTGCCTTGAACTAAGTGTAACCGCGCGGCAATTTCTTTGGTGTCAAACCCTTGAGCGAGAAGCGAAGCCACCTCTTGTTCGCGACGGGTGAGTGATTCTACGCCAAACGTTGCTAAAGCTTGCTCAATGGCTAATCGCATACTGCCAGAATAAGCACTCTGTGCAAAAACAGGCTCAGAAAAGGTAAATTCCGTTTGTTTCCAATGCTGCTGACAAAGCGACTGAATTATCGGGAAATAGGGCTTTAGCTTATTGATTTGTTGCTGAGAAAAGTATTTTCCATCAGTCATATATCCGAAGTACAGCATGACCCAACGGCCAGATTCAACTTCGACTAGCATGCTAAGCTCGTCTTTCCACCCTGTTTGATGATAGAACTGCTCGCAGTATGAGGTGAAGTCAACGCCTTTACGCGCCACGTCTTTGAGCGTAAATACGCCTTGTTGCTTTGTCTCGTTTAGTTTGAGAAAAAAAGGGTCATTTTGAAATGAGTCAGTAAGGTAGCGTTGAAAAAGTAACTCTCGCTCGTTCTCAATTGAGTCGTAGAGATAAATAGGATGTTTACCTTCTCGGTAACCTAAAATAACTGCGCAATCAAAATGAAAAAGAGTGCGAATGACACGCATAAGTTTAGGAGTAAAGTTAGGCGTGTTAAGAGCAGAAATTGCTTCTGCTAGCAGATTATTAAAGTTATTGTCAGGCATGGGATACCGAATTGCAGGTGGTTTTGCGCAAGCATAACCAAAAGCAATCCAACGAGAAAGGGAAGTCGCCATCTTCTGGTGACTTCCATAGAGAAAGTTGCGTAAGTGCTCAGTTTTGAGGAATCATATCCCCGTTAACTTATTGATAAGGGTGCATAACAACGGTTTTATTTAAGCGATTAGTTGCTATGCATTACTGCGAGTTAGTGAGCTCTTCGTTAACCCAATATTTAGAACCAGACACGTTAGCATCGATGAGCAAACCTTTAGCGTTCAACTGATAGACGGCGACGCCGCTGTTAAATTGTTTTGAAAGTTGCTCTGAATCTTCGCCCGCAACAGCAGAGGCTTCACTTGTGGCCTCCCATCCTTCGTTGACGAACGTATCAAAGTCTTCTTTGCTCTCAAACAGAACCACTTGTTGGTAAAATTTGCCGCCAGCCCCAAGTGCAACGCCCAAACCAAACATATTCATATAAGTGCGTTCTTCTGTTTCCTTATTCACTGCGACTCCTGACCCTGAGTTGGTGTGAAACAGCAAAGATAATTTACGAGAATCAAAGACCGCGTAGCCGTACGCGTTGTCGTAAATAGCTTTTGCCTCCGGCTTTTCATTAAATAACTTGAGCAAAGCGCTATCTGCCATTAAGTCCACGGCTTGGCGAGCTTCTTCTGGCGTATCGCCTTCCATCAGCTCATCAATTTTTTTGTCGGCAGCATCTATCCATTCTTTGCTTTTCTCGATGCTGGCTTCTGTCCATTCGCCTGCGGTATTGATCGCTTCCTCGGACCAATTCGTGAAATCTTGCCACGCTTGTTTTGAAAACGCTTTGGTGTCGTCCCAAGCATCTTGGGCAGTATCAGAAACTGCGTCGCCAAGCTCAGACATTTTATTGGAAATTTCATCCCAATCGGCATAAGCAGGGGATGCCAGGAGCATCAATGTAGTAAGGAGTGCGATAGGCTTTTTCATCAAATTCTCTCTGGAGTTATCGATATACCATTCATTTTAGGTCATCAGACTTTGATAATGAAATTGACTAAATGACGAACTTGAGAGAGGAATCACGAACTGATTGTGAAATGACGTGTGAATAACAAAGCCCTCACAAGGGGAGTGTGAGGGCTAGAGTTTATCGTGTGTTACTTGCTGCTAACTTTACCGAGTTTTAACCAAGTATCGATAACCGTATCTGGGTTTAGTGATACAGAGCTAATACCTTGATCCATTAGCCATTCCGCTAGGTCGTCGTGGTCTGATGGGCCTTGACCACAAATACCAACGTATTTGCCTGCTTTTGTTGCCGCATCAATCGCCATCTGAAGCATCACCTTAACCGCTGGGTTGCGCTCATCAAATAGATGTGCAACATCGCCAGAGTCACGATCAAGTCCAAGCGTTAGCTGAGTCATGTCGTTTGAGCCAATCGAGAAGCCATCAAAGTACTTCAAGAACTCATCGGCAAGGACCGCGTTGGATGGCAGTTCGCACATCATGATGACTTTAAGACCCTGATCGCCACGGCGCAGATCAAACTTCGCTAGCAAATCAATCACTGATGCTGCTTCGCTTGGTGTACGCACAAATGGGATCATGATTTCAACGTTTTTCAGACCCATTTCGTTACGAACGCGTTTGATTGCTTGAGTTTCTAGCTCGAAGCAGTCTTCAAACACTGGAGAAATGTAACGAGACGCGCCACGGAAGCCAAGCATTGGGTTTTCTTCATGCGGTTCGTATGCTTTACCGCCAACCAAGTTGCTGTATTCGTTAGACTTAAAGTCAGACATACGAACAATAACGCGTTTCGGCCAAAATGCCGCAGCAATGGTTGCGATACCTTCTGTCAGCTTGCTTACGTAGAAATCGATAGGATCTTTGTAACCACGAATACGCTGAGTGATTTCTGCTTTTAGCTCATCGCTTTGTGCATCAAAGTTAAGTAATGCTTTCGGGTGGATACCAATCATCTTATTGATGATGAATTCAAGACGAGCAAGACCAACACCTTCATTTGGAATTTGTGCGAAGTCAAACGCACGATCAGGGTTACCCACGTTCATCATCACTTTTGTTGGTAGCAGTGGCAGTTCATCAACAGAAGAGCGTTTTACATCAAACTCAAGTTCACCTTGGTAAACGTAGCCCGTTTCACCTTCTGAACAAGATACGGTCACGGTTGCGCCATCGGTTAACTTGCTTGTCGCATCGCCACAGCCAACGATTGCAGGAATACCAAGCTCACGAGCGATGATGGCAGCGTGGCAAGTACGGCCACCACGGTTGGTTACGATTGCAGATGCTTTTTTCATCACTGGTTCCCAATCTGGGTCAGTCATGTCTGTAACTAGCACGTCACCTTCTTGGACTAAAGACATTTGGTCCAGAGAGTCAACCAAGCGAACCACGCCTTTACCGATGCGCTGACCGATTGCACGACCTTCAACCAAAACATCCGCTTTGTTTTGTAGCTCGTAGCGCTCAATCACGTTTTGTTCCGTTTGTGAACATACGGTTTCAGGACGCGCTTGAACAATGTACAGCTTGCCATCAATGCCATCTTTTGCCCATTCAATGTCCATTGGACGCTGATAGTGCTTTTCGATGATCATTGCTTGTTTTGCGAGCTCTTTAATCTCGTCGTCGTTCAATGAGAACGTGTTGCGCTCTTCATCAGAAGTATCAACGATATCAACTTGTTTGCCGATCTCTTGGTTGTCTGAGTAGATCATTTTGATCAACTTAGAGCCAAATGTTTTCTTAACGATCGGGTGCTCACCTGCTTCAAGCATTGGCTTATGAACGTAGAATTCATCAGGGTTTACTGCGCCTTGAACGACCATTTCACCTAGGCCCCATGAAGAGGTGATGAAGACAACTTGGTCGAAACCAGACTCAGTATCAAGCGTAAACATTACACCCGAAGAAGCTTTGTCTGAACGCACCATACGTTGGATACCCGCCGATAGCGAGATACCACGGTGGTCGAAACCTTGGTGTACACGGTAAGAGATCGCACGGTCGTTAAATAGAGAAGCGTAAACGTGCTTAGTTGCTTCTAGTACTGCGTCGATGCCTTTCACGTTCAAAAACGTTTCTTGCTGACCAGCAAAAGAGGCATCAGGCAGGTCTTCTGCCGTAGCAGATGAACGAACTGCGACTGAAAGCTCAGGGTTGCCTTCAATCAGTTCTTGGTAGTTTTCACGGATTTCTTGTTCAAGGTCCGCAGGGAAAGGGGCCTCTAATACCCATTGACGGATGGTTGCACCTGTCTTACGCAGAGCTTCCACATCCTCAACGTCTAGTTCATCAAGTAATTGGTGAATACGCTCATCCAAACCTTCGTGGTCAAGGAATTGGTTAAACGCGTATGAGGTTGTCGCAAAACCATTTGGTACAGAAACGCCTGCGTTCGCTAGGTTAGAAACCATTTCGCCAAGTGAAGCATTCTTACCGCCGACTTTGTCGACATCATCCATGGATAGGCCATTGAACCAGAGGGTGTTCTTTTGCATGTCTTTCTCCAGAAACATTGCAGCTTAGTAGGGGGACTTAAATCGTTCTAAACAATCGCATGTTGGCTGTTATTACACGTTGACCATACATTGCTTCATTTAGATTGATATCAAAGGCAAACGATTACGTTCTGGCTGAAAAAAATTCAAAAGAATTTTTAAAGCTGTGGTGAACCTAACTGAAAGCCAAACTGATTTATTAATATTATGTTTACCATCCTACTCAAAAGATTTTGAAAAATTAAACAGAAATGCAAATAAATAACCAAAGTCGTGATGTGTTCTATGTTTCTGACGGTACGGCGATAACATGTGAGACATT
>NZ_JAWOTC010000044.1:10451-44799 GCF_033338675.1 Vibrio sp. Vb1574 | reverse complement strand
GAAACGACGGCAATGACCAAATCACAAATTCTATCGCAAGCGTCAAGCTCAATCCTTGCGCAAGCGAAACAAGCGCCAAACTCAGCGCTAAGTCTGCTAGGTTAATTTCAAACCTAAGACGAGAACCTCATTGGCTCGTGGTGAGAGATGAGCGAGTAAACCCAGCTTCGGCTGGGTTTTTTTCTGTCTTTTGGGCCCCCAGGATTTCTGCGAATCACGACATTAGAGCTTCATCACATTTCAGTAAGCCAAAGAAAATAATCGCAAAAAATTGAAAATTTCTTCTAAAGGATATTCATCGGTCGCCGTTAAAGGGACTGAGAGAAATGAGATGTACCTAAGTGAGGTGAGAGACACGACGGTACATTCACTAAAGCCTTAAGGAGATCAATTATGGCGATTAACGTTAATACTAACGTTTCTGCGATGACTGCACAGCGTTACCTAAACCAGGCAGCTGACGGTCAACAAAAATCAATGGAGCGTTTGTCTTCGGGTTATAAAATCAATAGCGCGAAAGACGATGCTGCAGGTCTACAGATTTCAAACCGCTTGAATGCACAAAGCCGTGGCCTAGACATGGCAGTGAAAAACGCAAACGACGGTATTTCTATTGCACAGGTTGCTGAAGGTGCAATGAATGAATCTACCAACATCCTACAACGTATGCGTGATCTTTCGCTTCAATCGGCGAACGGCTCTAACTCAAAAGCAGAACGTGTAGCGATCCAAGAAGAAGTAACAGCGCTAAACGACGAGCTAAACCGTATTGCTGAAACTACCTCTTTCGGTGGTAACAAGCTTCTAAACGGTACTTACGGTACTCAGTCTTTCCAAATCGGGGCGGACTCAGGTGAAGCAGTGATGCTTTCTATGGGTAACCTACGCTCAGACACTTCAGCAATGGGTGGTAAGAGCTACGCAGCAGAAGAGGGTAAAGACGCCTCTTGGACTGTTGGTGAGAAAACAGAGTTCAAAATGAGCTACACCAACAAGCAGGGTGAAGAGAAAGAGCTATCAATCAGCGCTAAGCAAGGCGATGATATTGAACAGCTAGCGACATACATCAACGGTCAAAACGATGATGTAAAAGCCTCTGTTGGCGAAGATGGCAAACTACAAGTATTTGCTTCTTCTCAAAAAGTTGAAGGTGATGTTGAGTTTTCTGGCAACCTAGCAGACGAGATCGGCTTTGGTGGTCCGAAAGACGTAACAGTGAAAGACATCGACGTAACCACAGTAGCTGGCTCTCAAGAAGCAGTAGCGGTTATCGACGGCGCTCTTAAGTCCGTAGACAGCCAACGAGCTTCACTCGGTGCTTTCCAAAACCGCTTCAACCACGCAATCAGCAACCTAGACAACATTAACGAGAACGTTAACGCGTCTAAAAGCCGTATTAAAGATACTGATTACGCGAAGGAAACCACTGCGATGACTAAGTCGCAAATTCTTCAGCAAGCAAGTACTTCAATCCTGGCTCAAGCGAAGCAGTCTCCATCTGCAGCGCTAAGCTTGTTGGGCTAAGTGGTAAACCCAGCCTGAGGTCAACACCTTAGTGCTGGGGCACCAAAGCGATAGGTTCTATCGTTAGCCCATAAGGTGGAAGGGAGATTGTAATGGATATATCCTCCTACGCATCGAACATCCAGCCTTACGGCACGCCAAATGGCACAAAGTTTGCAAATAAAAATGGCAATGATATAGGCACGTCTAGCCCAGCAAATTCAAATGGTGAGATTTCGCCGCAAAAAGCGAAAAACACCGAATACGACTTCTCTGTTCAAGCTGCGCTCGAGATGGCTGAAAGCCGTCAAGAACTGAACAAAGAAGAACGTGAAAAATTGGTCGCGCAAATGAATGAATTTGTCACGTCCATAAACAAAGGAGTCGCATTTCGAGTGGATGAAGAGTCCGGACGAGATGTGGTGACGATTTATGAAGCCAATACCGGTGACGTGATTCGTCAAATTCCTGATGAAGAAATGCTAGTGGTATTGCGTCGCCTAGCTGAGCACACAGCCAACAGCGGGTTGTTGACTGAAAAAGTGTAAGTCGTTTTTAGAGGTGATTTGATGAGTTTAGGCCCTTTGGGGATGTCTGGCGGCATGGATATTAATTCCATGGTCAGCAAAATTGTGGATGCCGAACGCGTACCAAAGCAGCAACGCATCGACAACGAACGCACGACAATTAATGCCAGTATCAGTGCTTACGGACGACTCAGAGAATCATTGGATACGATGAAAAATCTCATGGCGAACTTTCGTCAGGAGAAAGCATTTGCCGTTCGCACTGTCGAAACGACCAATGACAATATCGTATCTGCCACGGCAACCACAGATGCTATCGCTGGCAAATATGCTATCGATGTGTTGCAGCTTGCTCAGAGCCACAAAGTCGCTTCTGACGTATTGCCAGAAGACGCAAAATTTGGCCCTGGTAAGCTGCAGATTTCGCTTGGTGATGAGCGTTTTAATATCGATGTTCGTTCCCGATCTAAGCTCATCGATGTCGTACGCGGCATCAATGGCGCTAAAGATAACCCTGGCGTTCGTGCATCTCTTATTAACGACGTCGAAGGTCCACGCCTTATCCTTGCTTCTAACCTCTCTGGTAAGGATTATCAAATCAGAGTCAGTGTGGAGGCAGAAAAAGGCAACCCTCTTAAATATTTCGAATACCAAACACTTGAAGACCGCGTCAACGCGCTTGAAGAAGCTCGTTCAGCGGCGGAAGATGTCTTAGGTCCTCTTAAATTTCCGGAACAACCAGCAGAAGAGCTGGATGTAAACGGCAATCCTCTACCTCCAGAAGAGCAAAAAGCGGCAGACGATGTACAAGATGATGCATCGCAAGCGCCAATCTCTGCGGCGGGTGCAGAAGCAGCCAAAGCTGGTCAAGAAGCCATTGATGAAGCCAATCGACGCGCGAGCTTACGCCCTGAAGACAGAATTCCAGGGTGGACAGAAACTGCGTCAGGTACTTTGTTGGACTCTTATGAAGAACCAGAGCTCGAACTCGACGAAAAGGCAATAGAGAAGGCACCAGATGTACCAGGCTGGAATAATGCCGCATCGGGCACCCTAACCGATTCTTACGTTACGACGAAAGAGGCTAAGCAGCTTCTTGAGCAAGAAAAAGCGGAAATCGAGCAAAAAATTGCGAGTGAAAAGCAAGCGTTAGACGAAAAAGTGGCACGTGGTGAACTTTCCGAAGCGCAAGCTAAGCAAATTCATCGCGCTAAACTTGATCCTCAAGAACGTGAGCGTCTGGAAAAAATTGATGAAGCAGAAGCGAAAATCGCAAAGGCACAATCTGCTTTTGAAGAATACCTTGGGATGACAGAAGTACAAGCAGGGCAAGATTCAGAAGTTCTGCTTGATGGCGTGGCAAAGCTATCTAGCCACAACAATGTGATTGAAGATGCGATCGAAGGTGTTGATTTAACACTAAAAGGCAAATCAGAACCGAATAAACCGCCTGCTGAAATTGGTGTCGAGTACGACCGTCAAAGTGTACGCAACGATATCGAAAACTTTGTGGCAGCGTATAACTCGTTTTATCAAACCTCCCAAGCGTTGGCGAGTGTGGATCCGGTAACTGGTCAAAAAGGGCCGTTGTCAGGTGACAGCACCGTACGCAGTGCAGATTCACGATTAAAATCGGTCTTTTCTACTCGAATCGATAAAGCACCTGAAAACCTAAAGTCCTTAACAGAATTTGGCATTACGACCACACGTCAAGGCACCCTAGAAATCAACTATGACATGCTAGACCGCCAGTTGAACAATAACTTCAACGAGTTAGAAAAGTTCTTCGGTGGCAACACAGGTTTTGCTAAACGAGTAGAAGATGCGATTCACGGTATCACAGGTATTACAGGCAGTATTCGTACTCGAGAAAAAAGTCTCACAGAACAAAATTACCGTTTGAGTGACGATCAAGCGGCATTAGATCGCCGCATGGAAAGCCTAGAGAAGCGTACTCATGCGAAGTTTACCGCGATGCAAGATGCGACCGGTAAAATGCAAGGCCAGTTAGGCGCTTTGATGAGTGCGTTGGGTTAATAAATGCAAAAAGAACTCATGGAAATTAGTGATATAGATCAACTAATTACGCAAGAATTAGAAAAAATTGATTTTAATGCTGAAGAAATTCTTCGCTTGGTCGATATCAGGGAACGGTTATTGCAAAACCTGTTACCAATTATTCATCAAAATCCTTTGGTTAAGCAGGATGCAGAGTGGCAAGCATTGCTAACTCGTACCAAAAGAATTGTCGAGCTGATGCAATCGGAAACGTCAAAGGTCGGAAAAGAGCTCCATAAGTTTCGTTATGGCCAGCGTTCACTTCAGCAGTACAAAAAATTTATTTAAAAGAGGATTACTATGCGCGGTTCTTTGCAAGCATACAAAAAGGTATCAGTCGACAGCCAGCTTAGCGCGGCTTCTCCGCACAAAGTCATTCAAATGCTTATGGCTGGTGCGATTGAGCGCCTTATTCAAGGTAAAGCAGCCATGCAAGCAGGCAATATTCCAGCAAAAGGTGAGCGCTTGGGTAAAGCGTTAGACATCATTATCGCGCTACGCAGCTGTCTATCTATGGATGACGGTGGTGATATTGCTTCAAACTTAGATTCACTGTATGAGTTTATGATCACGCAAATTTCTGCTGCTAACCATCAAAATGAGCCTCAGCTGATCGACGACGTTATCGATATTATCCGTGAGATCAAGTCCGCTTGGGACCAAATCCCAACAGAGTTTCATAATCTTACCGCTGCTGAAGTTGGTATTTAATAGTCAAAACAATGCGTTAAGATACTAGACGAATATATTTGTCAATTGCGCAACGAGTTGTGTAGCAAAGTTTCTATCAAGCTCACACCTCTCCATTGCTTGGTTGCCTTATTTTTATATTCAAATAAAATAGAAGCCATTAGTAGCCCTAATGGCTTTTTTGTTGCTGATTTTCCTATTTTGTCTATCGTAAATTGAGTGTGGTGGTTCTGCCTTCTTTAGCACCCAATTGCGCAAATCAAGGTTTGGCCGCAACGCACCTAAAATAAAGGCAATCATTCTTACTTATGCATGGTTTGGCAAAGCTGCTTGTAATTGATGATGACGCATCAAGTCGTTTAAATTTAAGCAATATATTGGAATTTGTTGGAGAAAATTGCGAAGCGGTCAGTTCTGATCAGCTCAGCGATGTTGATTGGTCTAGCGTATGGTCGTGCTGTATTGTTGGTAATATTCCAGCAGGTCAAGCGGCGAGTACGGTTATCTCTCATTTAAACAGCGCTTACCACATCCCTCTTCTAGTCATGGGCCGTTTTCCTTTGCCTGTTGATGATCTTCCAAATTTTGTTGGTGAACTAGAGCTGCCGCTTAATTACCCACAGCTTAGTGAAGCGTTACGCCACTGCAAAGATTTTCTGGGGCGAAAAGGAGTGAATGTTGTTGCTAGTGCACGCAAAAACACGCTTTTTCGCAGCTTAGTTGGTCAAAGTAGAGGTATTCAAGAAGTTCGACACCTGATTGAGCAAGTATCAAACACGGAAGCAAACGTGTTGATCTTAGGTGAGTCCGGTACAGGTAAAGAAGTTGTTGCGCGTAACATCCACTATCATTCTTCATACCGCGATGGCGCATTTGTACCTATTAACTGTGGTGCAATACCGCCTGAGCTCCTAGAAAGCGAATTATTTGGTCACGAAAAAGGCGCGTTTACTGGTGCGTTAACTGCCCGTAAAGGTCGATTTGAGCTCGCAGACGGTGGCACTATCTTTCTTGATGAGATTGGCGATATGCCAATGTCGATGCAAGTAAAGTTGCTTCGTGTATTGCAAGAACGCTGCTTTGAACGTGTAGGTGGCAATAGTACCATCAAGGTAAATGTTCGAGTTGTGGCGGCGACACACCGTAATCTAGAAAATATGATTGAAGAAGGTACGTTCCGAGAAGACTTGTTCTATCGTCTGAACGTGTTTCCAATTGAGATGCCAGCGCTGAAAGAGCGCAAACAAGATATACCATTGCTGCTGCAAGAACTGATGACACGTTTAGAGGCGGAAGGCGGACAACCTATCTGCTTTACACCTCGTGCAATCAACTCACTGATGGAGCATAACTGGCCGGGCAACGTACGCGAGTTGGCTAATCTTGTTGAGCGAATGATTATTCTGTATCCAAATAGCTTGGTGGATGTAAACCATCTACCAACCAAATATCGCTACAGTGACATCCCAGAGTTCCAACCAGAGAGCAATCCATTTGTTTCGGTGGAAGAGCAAGAGCGTGATGTATTCCAAGATATCTTCTCTGAAGATTTTAGCTTTGAAGATCAAGACGACCTTGATCACAGCATGAACGCCCCGCAAGCGCTGCCACCGGAAGGGGTTAATTTGAAAGAGCTGCTGGCTGATTTAGAAGTTAATATGATCAGCCAAGCATTAGAAGCGCAGGGTGGTGTTGTAGCAAGAGCGGCCGACATGCTGGGTATGCGACGTACTACGCTGGTGGAAAAAATGCGTAAGTACAACTTACAGCGCTAGGTAAAGTGAAGTTTTTTAAGACGATATCTGAATTATCACTTGTGCTAGTTAACATCGTTTTTCTGGCATCCAAAACCGTTACCTCTGAGTGTCAACTTATTGTCGATGGCTTAACGTCCTGATAAATATAAAAAATAGCTTGGTACGCTAATTGCTTACCAAGCTATTTTAGTTTTAGCGGCGATATTTCGACAGGCAGTAATGGATAACAACACCAATCAATCCCATTTAGATTCCGTAGAGAATCAGGTTGAGCGCTACAAACAGGTGCTCGATGTGATGCCTGCTGGAGTGATTTTGCTCGATACGTACGGAGTAGTGCGTGAAGCAAATCCAGAAGCGCACCGAATTCTTGAGATTCCACTGGTTAACGAAAAATGGTTCAACGTTATCCAGGCGGTGTTTGACCCACGTGAAGATGATGGCCATGAAGTTTCCCTGCGGAATGGCCGTAAAGTTCGACTCGCCATCTCGGCGTCTACAACAGGTCAATTGATCCTGATTACCGATTTAACCGAAACCCGTTTACTTCAAGCTCGTGTCAGTGATTTACAGCGCTTATCGTCGTTAGGACGTATGGTTGCGTCGCTTGCTCACCAAGTAAGAACGCCGCTGTCGAGCGCTATGTTATATGCATCCAATTTGGGAGCGCCAAATCTTCCTCCAGCGACAAAAGATCGCTTCCAAACCAAATTAATGGATCGACTGCACGATTTGGAAAAGCAGGTTAATGATATGCTGCTTTTTGCTAAAGGTGGTGATAATAAAGTCATTAAGCCATTCACGATTGCCCAGTTGGTAGCGGAATATCAGCCGATGGTCGAAACCGCGCTAAAAAACAACAGTATTGATTACTGCCTAGAAGTGGAAGAAGAACAAACTGAGCTACTAGGCAATGCGAACGCCATTGCATCCGCATTAAGTAATCTGGTCATGAATGCGATTCAAATGTCTGGTAAAGAATCGCAAGTCGATATTTTTTTCCGCCCGGTAAATGGTGAGTTACGCATTTCTGTGCAAGACAGCGGACCGGGTGTGCCCGAAGAACTGCAAGCCAAAATCATGGAGCCATTTTTTACCACACGTTCTCAAGGAACTGGATTAGGGTTGGCAGTTGTTCAAATGGTTTGCCGTGCCCATGACGGTCGATTGGAACTTATTTCAGAGCAGGGTGATGGAGCCTGCTTCACCATGTGCATTCCGCTAGAGCGAGTGCAAACAGAAGCGCAATAAGCGGCTTTTGGTAATAACAATTTCTGGAGAATCATAATGGCGCAAAGCAAAGTGCTGATCGTAGAAGACGATGAAGGTCTTCGTGAAGCCCTAGTCGATACTCTGGCTCTGGCAGGGTATGAGTGGTTGGAAGCGGACTGTGCTGAAGATGCACTGTTAAAGCTGAAATCGAATACGGTTGATATCGTCGTTTCTGATGTGCAAATGGCGGGTATGGGTGGCTTAGCTCTGCTCAAAAGCATCAAGCAGAATTGGCCTAACTTACCAGTATTGCTAATGACGGCGTACGCCAACATTGAAGATGCCGTGTCTGCAATGAAAGATGGCGCAATTGACTACATGGCGAAACCATTTGCACCAGAAGTGTTGCTAAATATGGTCAGTCGTTATGCACCGATAAAAAGTGATGACAACGGTGATGCTATCGTTGCTGATGAGAAAAGTCTGCGTTTACTCGCGTTGGCCGATAAAGTGGCACGTACAGATGCGAATGTTATGGTGCTAGGTCCTAGTGGCTCAGGTAAAGAAGTGATGTCGCGCTATATTCACAACGCGTCAAATCGTAAAAATGGTCCTTTTGTCGCAATTAACTGTGCCGCGATTCCTGACAATATGCTCGAAGCAACACTGTTTGGCTATGAAAAGGGCGCATTTACTGGTGCTGTTCAGGCATGCCCAGGAAAGTTTGAACAAGCACAAGGTGGCACAATCTTACTTGATGAAATCAGTGAGATGGACTTGAACCTGCAAGCGAAGTTGTTGCGTGTTTTGCAAGAGCGAGAAGTAGAGCGCCTAGGTAGTCGCAAAAGCATCAAGTTAGATGTTCGTGTGTTAGCGACGAGTAACCGTGATCTTAAGCAATACGTGTCAGAAGGAAACTTCAGAGAGGACTTATATTACCGCCTGAATGTATTCCCAATTGCGTGGCCTGCACTTAAAGAACGTAAAGGCGATATTGCACCGCTTGCCAAGCATCTTGCTGAGCGTCATTGCAGCAAAATGGGCATGCCAGTGCCTCAATTCTCGACCGTTGCGTTAGAAAAACTATTGCAATACCCTTGGCCGGGTAATGTTCGTGAATTGGATAACGTGGTTCAACGAGCGCTGATATTAAGTGAAAATGGCGACATCGATGCTGAGCACATTTTGCTTGAGGGCGTAGATTGGCAAGATGCCAATAGCTTACAACACGTGGTGCAAAATGCAGATATGGTCGTGCCCAATGTTAAGCCAGTTGCGCAAGCTGAGAATGTCAGCCGCCCCGTAACTGGTGGAGAAGGCTTAGGCAGCGAGCTGCGCGATCAAGAATACGCCATTATTTTAGAGACTTTGGTTGAGTGTAATGGTCGACGCAAAGAAATGGCGGAGAAACTGGGTATAAGCCCTCGAACCTTGCGCTATAAGCTTGCCAAAATGCGTGATGCTGGTATAGATATCCCGAATTAACACAGACAACGGCCATAAGACAAAAAGTGTAAGTAAATTGATTGCTAATGTCTTATGGCACGTTAATTGCTGTGTCAATAATCAGTTTTGTTAATAGTCAATCTTTTGGCTTAGAGGTGCTAATGAAAATTGATGGTATTCAGGCAGAAATGCGCGCCATGATGGTAGAAGCAACCAATACGGCTCCTACTGCAAGTGGGGCGAAAGTTGGAGCGGATTTTAACGATCTCCTAACTAAAGCCATCAATAACGTGAACACACTTCAAAAAGCATCTGGTGATTTACAAACCCGTTTTGATCGTGGTGATGCCGATGTATCCCTTTCTGACGTTATGATCGCTCGTAACAAGTCTAGTGTCGCTTTTGATGCGACGGTTCAAATTCGCAATAAACTCGTTGAGGCATATAAAGACCTCATGAACATGCCAGTGTAATTTAGGTAATAAGTGTGGCAGACAAGTCTACAGATTTAACCGTCACTGAAGGCGGCTCAGATGGTGCACTGGTAGCAAGTTCCGATGTGGATGTGGAGAGTCAAAATCCAGATCTAGAGGAGCGCAGTGCGTCAAAATTCGATATGGCAGTGGGCGACCTCGATTTACTTCGTCAGGTTGTGCTTGTGCTGTCGATATCCATCTGTGTTGCATTGATCGTGATGCTGTTCTTTTGGGTCAAAGAACCGGAGATGCGCCCACTTGGTGCGTATGAGACCGAAGAATTGATCCCCGTTCTGGATTATCTGGACCAGCAGAAAATCAATTATAAGCTTGATGGCAATACTGTTTCTGTTGAATCGAGTGAGTACAACTCGATCAAACTTGGCATGGTTCGTTCCGGCGTTAACCAAGCTACAGAAGCAGGCGATGATATTTTGCTGCAAGACATGGGTTTTGGTGTTTCACAACGTCTCGAGCAAGAGCGTCTCAAACTCAGTCGAGAGCGCCAATTGGCTCAAGCAATTGAAGAAATGAAGCAAGTTCGCAAAGCACGAGTGTTATTGGCACTGCCAAAGCACAGCGTATTTGTGCGTCATAACCAAGAAGCGTCTGCGTCGGTATTTTTGACATTGTCGACAGGCACGAACCTTAAGCAGCAAGAAGTGGATTCTATTGTCGACATGGTAGCGAGTGCCGTGCCGGGAATGAAAACTTCTCGAATTACCGTCACAGATCAGCATGGCCGCTTACTCAGCTCAGGCTCCCAAGATCCTGCTTCTGCGGCGCGACGCAAAGAACAAGAATTAGAACGCAACCAAGAACAAGCGCTGCGCGAAAAAATTGATTCCGTACTATTACCGATTTTAGGTTATGGCAACTATACGGCGCAGGTTGACATCCAAATGGATTTCAGTGCGGTTGAACAAACTCGCAAACGCTTTGATCCGAACACCCCTGCGACCCGCAGTGAGTACGCACTCGAAGATTACAATAACGGTAACATGGTAGCGGGTATTCCGGGTGCGTTGAGTAATCAGCCTCCAGCGGATGCCTCAATTCCGCAAGATGTGGCTCAAATGAAAGATGGTTCTGTCATGGGGCAGGGGTCAGTTCGTAAAGAGTCCACGCGTAACTTTGAGCTAGATACCACCATCAGCCACGAGCGAAAGCAGACCGGGACGGTGGCTCGTCAGACCGTTTCTGTTGCGATTAAAGACCGTCGTCAAGTTAACCCTGATACGGGTGAAGTGACTTATACCCCAATGTCCGAATCTGAAATCAATGCCATTCGCCAAGTATTAATTGGTACTGTTGGCTTTGATCAAGGCCGTGGCGATTTGCTGAATGTATTGAGTGTAAAGTTTGCTGAGCCAGAGGCTGAGCAGCTAGAAGAACCACCAATTTGGGAGCACCCTAACTTCAGTGATTGGGTTCGTTGGTTCGCAAGTGCATTAGTGATTATTGTGGTTGTGTTGGTTCTGGTTCGCCCAGCAATGAAGAAATTGCTTAACCCTACCAGCGATGATGAAGACGAAATGTACGGACCAGACGGCTTGCCGATTGGTGCGGATGGTGAAACTAGCTTGATTGGCAGTGACATCGAAAGCAGCGAACTGTTCGAGTTTGGCTCAAGTATTGATTTGCCAAACCTTCATAAAGATGAAGATGTATTGAAAGCGGTTCGCGCTCTGGTTGCGAATGAACCTGAACTGGCTGCTCAAGTAGTGAAAAACTGGATGAATGACAATGGCTAACGATATCGTACCTCAAGATGACAACGCCGCGGGAATGCCAGTAGAGCTGGATGTTTCAACCATTACTGGCGAAGAAAAAGCGGCAATTTTGCTACTGAGCCTTAATGAACAAGATGCAGCTGGCATTATCCGTCACCTAGAACCAAAACAGGTTCAGCGTGTTGGTAGTGCGATGGCTCGCGCGAAGGATCTCAGCCAAGACAAGGTATCTGCTGTTCATCGTGCGTTTTTGGAGGATATCCAGAAATACACCAACATTGGTATGGGCAGCGAAGACTTTATGCGTAATGCACTGGTTGCCGCTCTTGGTGAAGACAAAGCCAACAACTTAGTTGACCAGATCCTACTTGGTACGGGCTCAAAAGGTTTGGATTCTTTGAAATGGATGGACCCACGCCAAGTGGCGAGCATTATTGTCAATGAACACCCACAGATTCAAACTATCGTATTGTCTTATTTAGAAGCAGACCAATCTGCAGAGATTTTGTCTCAGTTCCCTGAGCGCGTGCGTTTGGATCTGATGATGCGTATTGCCAACCTTGAAGAAGTTCAGCCATCAGCATTGGCAGAGCTGAACGAAATCATGGAGAAACAGTTCGCGGGTCAAGCGGGTGCACAAGCAGCCAAAATTGGCGGCCTGAAAGCAGCAGCGGAGATCATGAACTACCTAGACAACAACGTCGAAGGTTTGTTGATGGAACAAATTCGCGATCAGGACGAAGACATGGCGACGCAAATCCAAGACCTAATGTTTGTCTTCGAAAACTTAGTCGAAGTGGACGACCAAGGTATTCAGAAGTTGCTGCGTGACGTACCACAAGACGTGTTGCAAAAAGCACTCAAAGGTGCAGATGACTCGTTACGTGAGAAAGTCTTCAAGAACATGTCTAAACGTGCTGCTGATATGATGCGTGATGACATAGAAGCGATGCCGCCAGTACGAGTGGCAGATGTAGAAGCCGCTCAGAAAGAAATCTTAGCAATTGCCCGTCGAATGGCGGATGCTGGTGAGCTCATGTTGTCTGGCGGTGCTGACGAATTCTTATAATTTCTATTGCTTCGCAATTATCCTATTGCGGAGCACCCTCACTTCTTAATCGAACACACAATAGGTAACCCATGGCTGGCGATAGAAAACGTGGATTTATCCGTCCTGATGAAGATGATTCGATGATCGAACCTCAACGTTGGGGGCTGCCTGATTATGGCGAGCCTAAAGCCAAACAAGCAAAACAAACCGCGTTCAACTATGACCCGGGGTGGGTGCCGAATTTTGATGAGCCTGAAGAAGAGCAGCCACTTGCGCTAACCGAAGAGCAAATTGAACTGATTAAGCAAGGTGCTTATCAAGAAGGCTTACATCAAGGTCAGGAAGCTGGCTTTAAGCAAGGTTACGACAAAGGTAAAGAAGAAGGGTTGCAAGCCGGCCATGCTGAAGGTCTCGAGCTCGGAAAAGCTGAAGGGGTAACTGCAGGGCAAGAATACATTCAGCAGCAAGTTGAAACTTTTATGAACTTGGCCAATCAGTTTGCTCAACCTTTGGAGTTGATGAATGCTCAGGTTGAAAAGCAGCTGGTGGATATGGTGCTCTGCTTAGTCAAAGAAGTGGTGCACGTTGAAGTACAAACCAACCCTCAAATTATTTTAGATACAGTGAAGCAGTCGGTCGAGGCGCTACCAATATCAGGCCACCCTATTACCTTGCACCTGAATCCAGAAGATGTCGCGATTATTCGTTCAGCTTATGGTGAAGAAGACCTTGATTGTCGCAACTGGACGTTAGTTGCTGAACCATCGCTCAATCGAGGTGACGTCCAGATTGAAGCCGGTGAATCAAGCATTAATTATCGCATGGAAGAACGCGTCAAAAGCGTATTGCACAGCTTTTGTGGCGCCAACCGTCATCAAGAGGGTGAGTAATCCATGCAAGCACTCGCTGACCGCTTAAAAAGCTACAAAGTTGAAGGCCTTACGACGCGCCCTGTCGCCTCTGGCAAACTGGTGCGTGTGGTTGGGTTAACGTTGGAAGCGACCGGCTGTCGCGCACCAATTGGCAGTTTATGCTTAGTGGAAACCATGTCAGGTCAGATGGAAGCCGAGGTTGTCGGCTTTTCAGGTGACAACCTATTTTTAATGCCAAGCGAACAAATTACGGGCATTTTACCTGGCGCGAGGGTCACCCCTTTAACCAGTGACGCTGGTTTGCCTGTCGGCATGGAGTTACTTGGGCGCGTGATAGACGGGGTTGGGAATCCACTTGATGGACTTGGCCCTTTGTATACCGATCACCGTGCCTCTTTTAATGCCGAGCCGATCAACCCGTTGGCTCGAAAACCAATTTCTGAACCGCTCGATGTTGGCCTAAAAGCCATCAATGGTTTGTTGACGGTTGGTAAAGGTCAGCGTATCGGTCTGTTTGCAGGTTCTGGTGTGGGTAAATCGGTCACGCTTGGCATGATGACGCGAGGCACCACCGCACAGGTTGTGGTCGTCGGCCTGATAGGTGAGCGTGGACGTGAAGTTAAAGAGTTCATCGAAGAGATCTTGGGTGAGGACGGTCGTCGCCGCTCAGTGGTGGTCGCGGCGCCTGCCGATGCTTCACCTCTAATGCGCTTAAAGGGGTGCCAAACGGCATTAACGATTGCTGAATACTTCCGAGACCAAGGGTTAGATGTTCTGCTATTGATGGACTCGTTGACTCGTTTTGCACAAGCACAGCGTGAAATCGCACTTTCTGTTGGTGAGCCGCCAGCGACGAAAGGTTACCCGCCTTCTGTATTTGCCAAGCTGCCAGCGCTGGTTGAGCGAGCGGGTAATGGAAGTGCCGAGCAAGGCTCGATTACGGCGTTCTTTACCGTGTTGACCGAAGGGGATGATTTGCAAGATCCGATAGCGGACGCATCGCGAGCTATTCTTGATGGCCATATTGTACTTTCTCGTGAAATGGCGGATGCAGGCCATTATCCGGCGATTGATGTCGAGAAGTCGGTGAGCCGTGTTATGCCGCAAATCACGACCGAAGAGCACGTTCTGATGTCAAAAGCGGTGCGACAGGTCTTGTCTATTTGTCGCAAGAATCAAGATTTGGTCTCGATTGGAGCGTACAAACCGGGTACCGATCCTGCTATTGATGGCGCATTTACTTTGAAACCGAAGTTAGACGAATACTTGCAGCAGAGCATGAAAGAATCAGTGTCATATGATATGTGCGTCAATATGCTTAGAAACATTTTGGGTGGGTGATAGCGCATGAATAATGCGATGGAGTTTCTACTTGAGCAAACTAAGGATCGTGAAGACCAAGCTGTGCTTGCACTGAACAAAGCGCGTTCTGAACTCGAAGATTATTACCGTCAGGTTGAACAAATTGAAAAGTATCGGCTTGATTATTGCCAGCAACTCGTCGACCGTGGTCAGGCGGGCCTAACGGCAAGTCAATATGGACACTTAAATCGATTCCTTACCCAGCTAGATGAAACTTTATCTAAGCAAAAGCAAGCAGAAAGTCATTTCAAAGAGCAGGTTGAAAACTGTAAAGAATATTGGTTAACCGTGCGTAAAGAACGCAAATCCTATGAGTGGATGATAGATAAACGCGAAAAAGAGAAACAACTTGCTGAAGCTAAGCGCGAACAAAAGCAAATGGACGAGTTTTCCACCTTACTTTATAGTCGAAAACCACATCGTTTCTAAACGTTATCGGTTCGATATTGCATTACGGTGTTGCAGTTGACTACATCTCTACCGATTCAAGTAAGGTAACTTTGATTGAGTCTTGTTCAATTAGCTCAAATACCTTCGGTCGAATCTCGCGAACCCACCACTCGTTGTATGTTTTTTCGTAGAGAGCCTGGCGTGCTTGTTCATTGTCGAACTCTCTAAGCCAAACAAAATAGTCATGTCCATCATCACCAGTGTGGACGTAAGTATTCAGTACACGCATGCCTTGTGAGAGTTGATAGGGCAACAGTTCTTCCTTCATCCAACTTAGCCACTGTTCTGTTTTGCCTGCTCTGATTCTATATTGGCGTAATTCTGTGATCTTCAAAGTGATTCCTTAATTGTTAAGTCAAATGTCTGTTTACGCTTATCGTTTTTCAAAGTCAATCAAGTAGCTGTACATCATGTTAGGAACCAGGTTCTCGGATAGTACTGTTGATGTTTGTTCCATAAACATGCCATCTATTAGCTTACCGAGAATTGGCTCAATATTGTGGTGTGATTTTTGCATTTTGGCTGTCAGTGTCGGGTCTTTTTGACCTTTGTTTGCCGCCAGTATTGCTGCCTGCCAGCGATATACTCAGAGCCACGAGAACGAGAGTTTCTAAATGAGTGTGAATTTGTCCCATGTATCTGCGACTACCAAGACGCCAGTTTCTGATGTGTCCGCTAAAGCGTCCGCAGAGAGCACTGAGAGCAAGGGATTTTTAGAAACGTTAACCGATGCATTTGCTGGTAAACAAAAGCCCGAAAAAGTAGCAACAGAATCGACAGTGGTTGAAGAAAAAGAAAGAGCGGATGTAGGCAGTACTTCTTCTGCTAACGTCTCGGACGAATTGTTGGCGCAAGAAAGCCAAGAATCCGTCAGTGACGGGACCCATGATTTTGATGAAATATTAGCAAACAAACCGAATGCAACCTTAAGTGAAGAAGTAAGTTTACAAAAGGCGAGTAACAGCACACCTTTGGAGCATGATGTTGAAGCTATTGAAAAAGTGAAATCAACATCAATTGATACGAGTAACCCATCAAATACAATGGACGTAAAAAGCACGATGGGCGAAGGACAACAGCTTCTTGGTCGAATTGAACAAGCGAATCAAACCCTGAATGCGAGTAATGCATCCATCGATAGTGGCAAAGTTTTGCCTCAGAGCGCGAATTTAGTGCATTCGTTCCACGAGCAAGCAACCGTTTCGACACACCTTGATGAGCTGGCTTTGAATGAAACGCCATCAGTTCATTCGCTTGAACAAGCACAGATGATCCCAGGACAAGACTTAGAGCCAATTTTAGATAAGAATGGTCAACCTATCGATGTCGACAAACTTTCGCCTGAGTTTGCTGCTTGGCAAGAGCTAGCGAAACAAGCCAGCCATCCGACGGCTAAGAGCGCAGTCAGTGGTGAAGTAGCTAATGATCTGTCGCCGTTGTTAACAGACGTTGATGGTTCCAACATCGACGCGCTTCCACGAGTCTCCTTGGATGAACTTGAAGTTATAGATACTAAGTTGGCGCAAGGAAAACCACTGACTCAGCAAGAAGCTCAGATCATTGAAGGGTTGAAACAAGGAACGATCACGGCGGATATTCCTGAGCAAGACCTTGCCCAATTTGTTGCGCTCCCTAATGACATTAAACAGATTCTAGCAGAGCAACAAGTACAACATAACTTAACTCGCCAGGCTGGACCTATGGCAGTGTCTCAGCAAATCCAGCATACAGCGGCTCAAGTACCCCAGCCACAAGCTGCTCATAGTGGAGATAAAGTCGCATTATCTTCAACGCCCGATACGTTGATAGCCGCGCAAGTGCCGACGTCGCTTCAAGGTGTGAAAGACGGAGAGATTAGCCAGAAAGTGATGAACGCAGCATTGTCGACTGGTGCGCTAAAGGCGACTGCGGATAAACAAGATAAGCCGGACCTCCAACACGGTTTCGCTGGACAGCTTCAGGCTATGGCAGGTCAGCAAGGAATTAATGTACAGCAACAAGCGCGTATTGATGCTGCACAACAAGCTCAGCTTCCGTTGCAACTAACTAAAGAGCTAGCCAACGAGCAAGTTGCGGAAAAAGTGCAAATGATGATGTCGAAGAATCTGAAAAATCTCGATATTCGTCTTGATCCACCAGAGTTAGGTCGTATGCAAATTCGTATGACCATGAATAATGACGTTGCCAATGTACATTTTACAGTGAACAACCCGCAAGCTCGTGACATTATTGAACAGACGCTCCCTCGTTTGAGAGAAATGTTAGCGCAACAAGGTATGCAGCTGGCTGATTCTTCCGTCCAGCAACAAAACAGCGGGCAACAGCAAGGTAGATATACTGCTGAACAACATGGTCAAAGCGCGCAAAGTGGCGGTTTTTCTGGACAGTCCGAAGAGGGTTTTGAATCTGATGTCAATCTGGATTTGAATGTCGCTTCAAAGCGTGATGGAATTAGTTTTTACGCATAAAAGGCCGTTTAACGGCAATGGAATATGGTTACCAAGCAACTCACTAAAACGTCTTGGTAACTCAAAAAAAACAATAAGAGACAAGAATGGCAGAAGAACAGTTACAAGGGGCCGATGCGCCGAAAGGAAAAAGCAAGTTACTTATCATCATCATCGCTGTTGTAGTATTACTACTTGGTGGTGGGGCAGCGGCATTTTTTCTAATGGGCTCTGATGAACCTGATCAGGCTGAATCGTCTCAACAGGCTCAAGTGAAGGCATCGGATGCTGCGCCCATCGCGTATGTGAATCTTCCTCAGGCATTTGTATTTAACGTTACTGGGGATAGCCGCGATAGGCTGGTTCAAATTAAAGCGCAGTTAATGGTTCGCGGTGCAGAAAATGAAGAGTTGGCGCGGTATCATTCGCCACTGATTGAAAGCTCTATGCTATCAACGTTTGCTTCCGCGACGGTTGATCAATTGCGCTCTCCTACAGGACGAGTGGAATTGCGCGATCGTGCTTCCGAAGATATCAAAGCAGCGCTGAATGCTGCGGTTGGTAAGCCAGTGATTGAAAAAGTACTGTTTACAGATTTTGTTATTCAATAGGTAAAACGTGACCGATCTATTAAGCCAAGACGAAATTGATGCGCTATTGCATGGGGTTGACGATGTTGATGACGTCGATGAACCGATAGAAAACGACACTGAGGGTGCCGTCAATTTTGATTTCTCGTCGCAAGACAGAATCGTACGTGGTCGAATGCCGACGCTCGAACTTATCAACGAGCGCTTTGCACGGCACATGCGTATTAGTCTGTTTAATATGCTGCGTAAAACGGCAGAGGTGTCGATCAATGGCGTGCAGATGATGAAGTTTGGTGAATACCAGAACACATTGTACGTGCCAACCAGTTTGAACATGGTGCGTTTTCGTCCGTTAAAAGGCACTGCGTTGATCACCATGGAGGCTCGTTTAGTCTTTATTCTGGTAGAAAACTTCTTTGGCGGTGATGGTCGATTCCACGCCAAAATCGAAGGCCGCGAATTTACCCCAACGGAACGCCGCATCATTCAGTTGTTACTGAAAATTGTATTTGAAGATTATAAAGAAGCGTGGTCGCCAGTGATGGGGGTAGAGTTCGAATATCTCGACTCTGAAGTAAACCCAAGTATGGCAAACATTGTCAGCCCGACAGAAGTGATTGTCGTGAGTTCCTTCCATATAGAAGTTGACGGCGGTGGCGGCGATTTTCATGTCGTTATGCCTTACTCCATGGTTGAGCCTATCCGTGAACTATTGGATGCAGGTGTTCAGTCCGACAAGATGGAAACGGACGTTCGCTGGAGCTCAGCACTACGTGAAGAGATCATGGATTGTCCGGTTAACTTCCGCGTGAACTTGCTCGAAAAAGACATTTCTTTGCGTGATCTCATGGAGCTGCAACCGGGCGATATCATCCCGATTGAAATGCCAGAACATGCGACGATGTTTGTAGAAGACCTACCGACCTATCGCGTAAAAATGGGTCGTTCGGAAGACAAATTAGCGGTGCAAATTTCTGAGGAAATTGAGCGCCCACATGTCGTCAAAACAGATTTAGCTTTCTTAGGTAAAGACATCATGTCCGAGCTTGAGAGTGAAGACGATATAGACCATTAAGATACCTTATTAAACAGACATGCTATGGCATGAGTTAGGCGTAACACAGGATAGAAAAATGGAACCAAGTGACGATCAAAAGCTAGCAGACGAATGGGCAGCCGCTCTTGGCGAAGACCCGTCTGCCCCTTCTGTAGACGTAGATGAAGTATTGGCTGCGCCACTGGAAGAGCTAAAAGACACTTCAAGCCCAATTAGCGAAGATGAGCGTCGTAAACTCGACACTATTATGGATATCCCGGTGACGATTTCGATGGAAGTCGGTCGTTCTCAAATTAGCATTCGGAACCTGTTGCAGCTTAACCAAGGTTCGGTTGTTGAGTTGGATCGTCTAGCCGGTGAGTCGCTCGACGTATTGGTTAACGGTACTTTGATTGCTCACGGCGAAGTCGTGGTCGTCAACGATAAGTTTGGTATCCGTTTGACGGATGTGATCAGCCAAACTGAACGAATTAAGAAGCTGCGTTAAGATGAGTCGTTCAATCAAAATGCGATTGAAGCAAATCACTGGAGCACTGAGCTTAATGCTAAGTGCTCCTTATGCATTCGCTGCCGCACCAAATAATCTGGATCTTGCGACGACACTTGGCTCGCTTGTGCTTGTAATCGGCGTGATTCTTTTGCTGGCTTGGTTGCTGAAACGTATGCAAGTGCCAGCGATGGGACAACAAAAGGGCTTGCGTATAGTGAGTCAGTTGCCAGTGGGTACAAAAGAAAGAATCGCAGTAGTTCAAGTGGGTGAAGAACAGTTTTTGGTTGGGATTACTAGCCAATCGATCCAAACTTTAGCCAAGTTAGATAAGCCACTGAAAGAGGAAGAGTTGGCGACCAATGCTTTTGCGACTCAATTTAGCCAGCTGATCAAAAAACATGACAAAGGGTAATCCAATTCGTTTGCTCCTGAGTACGTCGTTACTTTTTGTCGGCGTGCTGTTTTCTTCATTTACCTTTGCTGAAGCAGAGGAGTCAGCGCTGCCAGATAACTTAGCCGATGGAAGTGGTGTTACAGTTCAGGCTATGCAAAGTGATACTGGTGCTAGCCGTGCTATGTCCGTTTCTAGTGGCGGTGGTATTCCAGCATTCACCATGACCACGAACCCTGATGGCAGTGAAGACTACTCGGTTACACTACAAATTTTAGCGTTAATGACCATGCTTGGCTTCTTGCCTGCCATGGTGATTCTGATGACCTCGTTCACTCGAATTGTGGTGGTGATGTCGATATTGCGTCAGGCAATGGGTTTGCAACAAACGCCTTCTAATCAGGTCATTATTGGTATTGCGCTGTTTTTGACCTTTTTTGTTATGTCTCCTGTCCTGAACGAAATCAACGACAAAGCTGTTCAGCCTTATTTGAACGAGCAAGTTACGGCGCGAGAAGCGTTTGATGCTGCACAAGCGCCAATGAAAGCATTTATGCTTAAGCAGACCCGAATCAAAGATTTGGAGACGTTCGTAACCATGTCAGGAGAGCAAGTCGAGAATCCAGAAGATGTGTCGATGGCGGTGTTGATTCCGGCTTTTATCACCTCAGAGCTAAAAACTGCATTCCAAATTGGCTTTATGCTCTTCTTGCCGTTTTTGATTATTGACCTTGTAGTCGCTTCGGTACTGATGGCAATGGGTATGATGATGTTGTCACCAATGATTGTTTCGTTGCCGTTCAAGTTGATGTTGTTCGTATTGGTCGATGGTTGGAACTTGATACTCTCGACACTTGCGGGCAGCTTTGCCCTTTAGATAAGCGCAGATAGAGGATAAGACATGACACCAGAAATGTTTGTCGAGCTTTTCCGTGAAGCACTTTGGATGGTGCTTATCATGGTCTGCGCTATTATCATCCCAAGCTTGCTGATCGGCCTTGTAGTTGCGATTTTTCAAGCTGCGACATCCATCAACGAACAAACATTGAGCTTCTTACCGCGTTTGATTGTCACGCTTTTGGCCCTGATGCTGTTTGGGCATTGGATGACGCAAATGTTGATGGAATATTTCTATGGCTTGATTGAACGCTTACCTCAGGTGCTTTATTAGAGGCGCCTATGGAGTACCCCACTAGCGTTGTCTTAGATTGGATCGCAAACTACTTCTGGCCCTATGTTCGTATCTCATCCATGTTGATGGTGATGACAGTAACCGGGGCCCGATTTGTTTCGCCAAGAATCCGCCTTTACCTCGGTTTAGCCATCACTTTCGCTGTCATGCCAGCTATCCCCGCCGTACCTCAAGACATTGAGCTACTCTCGTTTCGTGGCTTCATGACCATTGCCGAGCAAATGATCATCGGCATAGCGATGGGTATGGTTACTCAATTTATGATTCAAACCTTTGTCCTGCTGGGTCAAATATTGGGTATGCAATCAAGTTTGGGCTTTGCTTCTATGGTCGATCCCGCAAATGGTCAGAACACGCCATTGCTTGGTCAGTTATTCATGTTCTTAACGACAATGTTTTTCCTTGCCACCGATGGACACTTAAAAATGCTGCAATTGGTGGTGTTCAGTTTTAAAACTTTGCCGATTGGCTCCGGCTCGCTCAACGCGGTTGATTTCCGTGAAATGGCAGGCTGGCTTGGTATTATGTTCCAAACTGCATTGAGTATGTCTCTATCCGGCATTATTGCACTACTGACCATTAACTTGTCGTTTGGTGTAATGACCCGTGCCGCACCACAGCTGAATATCTTCTCGCTTGGTTTTGCTTTTGCTTTGATGGTGGGTCTATTACTTTGTTGGTACATACTGGCTGGTCTATACAGTCATTATGAAATGTTCTGGACAGTGGGTGAGGCGCAGATTTGTCGGCTCATTCGCTTGGAGTGCTAAGATTTGGCAGAATCAGACGGTCAGGAACGCACCGAAGAAGCCACGCCCCGACGGTTACAACAAGCCAGAGAAAAGGGGCAGGTCGCTCGATCTAAAGAGCTTGCATCAGCATCTGTGCTGATCGTTGGCGCCATTTCATTGATGTGGTTTGGCGAGGCGTTAGCACGTTCATTGTTTTCCATCATGAGCCGTTTATTTGATCTTCAACGAGAAGAGATTTTCGATACTGCAAAACTGTTTGATATCGCTTTGGGCGCGATGAGTGATTTGTTGTTCCCACTATTTTTGGTGTTAGCGACATTGTTTACCGCCGCCATGATTGGAGCAGCAGGTGTGGGAGGAATCAGTTTTTCTGCCCAAGCGGCCATGCCCAAGCTGTCGAAAATGAATCCGCTTAGCGGCTTAAAGCGAATGGTTGGCATGCAAAGCTGGGTAGAGTTGATCAAATCAATCCTTAAAGTGGTTCTGGTCACTGGTGTCGCCATCTATTTGATCCAAGCATCGCAGGCCGATCTGATTCAATTGAGCATGGATGTGTATCCGCAAAACATCTTCCATGCTTTAGATATTTTGCTGAACTTTATTTTGCTGATCAGTTGCTCGCTATTGATTGTGGTTGCCATCGATATTCCATTTCAAATTTGGCAGCACGCCGATCAGTTAAAAATGACCAAGCAAGAAGTCAAAGACGAATACAAAGAGACTGAAGGTAAGCCGGAAGTGAAAGGCCGTATTCGTATGTTGCAAAGGGAAGCGGCTCAACGTCGAATGATGGCGGATGTTCCTCAAGCTGATGTTATTGTTACTAACCCTGAGCACTTCTCGGTAGCGCTTCGTTATAAGCAGAAGACAGACCGTGCGCCAGTCGTGATCGCTAAAGGTACTGACCACATGGCGATGAAGATTCGAGAAGTCGCCCGCGAACATGACATTACGATTGTGCCCGCACCACCTTTGGCTCGTGCGTTGTACCACACGACAGAGCTCGAGCAAGAGATCCCCGATGGGTTATTTACTGCCGTCGCTCAGGTTTTGGCATTTGTATTCCAATTGAAGCAATACCGAAAACGAGGTGGACAGCGCCCGAAAATTCAAGATTATGATTTGCCAATCCCGCCCGAGCACCGCCATTGATACGAAAAGCGGTAAAGCCTTAAAAAAGCTCGTTTGATCAAAAGCTAAGCTCTATTTGAGTGTTTAGTCATTATTTTGGCGCTAATTATGGTACATAGATTGCTTAAAACGCTTTAATTATCAACCCTACCTAAACTTTTAGGCTAAAGCGGTCGCGTATTAATAGTAAGAGCTTACGTGACGCTTCAATCGATTGAGATCTCTCGCAGTATGAAGTTAAGCCTGCCGTTTGCAGATAAATTGCCACGAATCCCTCAACGTGAAATGCCAGCTATTGGTGCTCCGGTGATGGTTTTGGCCACCCTAGCGATGGTGGTACTGCCGATTCCAGCATTTTTGCTGGATATGTTCTTCACCTTTAACATCGCGCTGTCGATGGTGGTGTTGTTAGTGACCGTTTACACACGTCGCCCTTTGGACTTCGCTGCTTTTCCAACGGTATTGCTGATCGCCACGTTGCTCCGCTTGGCTTTGAACGTTGCCTCGACTCGTGTCGTCTTACTGCATGGTCATGAAGGCGGTAATGCGGCAGGTAACGTAATTGAGGCGTTCGGTAACGTCGTTATTGGTGGTAACTACGCGGTCGGCCTAGTGGTTTTCCTCATCTTAATGATCATCAACTTTATGGTGGTGACCAAAGGTGCGGGTCGTATCTCTGAGGTAAGTGCTCGCTTTACGCTTGATGCGTTGCCGGGTAAGCAAATGGCGATTGATGCCGACTTGAATGCCGGATTGATAGACCAAGAGCAGGCAAGAGTTCGTCGTTTTGAAGTGACCAAAGAAGCGGATTTCTATGGCTCGATGGATGGTGCCTCGAAGTTCGTAAAAGGTGACGCGATTGCCGGTATTTTGATTCTGTTTATCAACATCGTCGGCGGTCTGTCGATCGGTATGGCGCAGTATGGATTGGGTTTCGGTGAAGCGATTGAAATCTATACCTTACTGACAATCGGTGATGGTTTGGTCGCACAAATCCCATCGCTATTGCTGTCGATTGCAGCGGCAATGATGGTGACGCGCCAAAACACCGATGAAGACATGGGGGAACAACTGGTCTTCCAGATGTTCGACAACCCAAAAGCGCTGATGATTACTGCAGCTATTCTTGGTGTGATGGGCATCGTACCGGGCATGCCGCACTTTGCGTTTTTGAGCCTGGCAGTCGCGGCCGGTGCAGCGGCATATTTCATCGACAAACGGCAGAAGCAGAAAGCGAAAGAGCCCGCTTTACCAGCAACAGCAGATGAAGGTACAGAACCTTCCTCACAGCGCGAACTGTCTTGGGATGACGTCCAGCCAGTCGATATTATTGGCTTGGAAGTCGGTTATCGCTTAATCCCTTTGGTGGACAGAGACCAAGGTGGGGAACTGTTAGAGCGCGTAAAAGGCGTGCGTAAAAAGTTATCGCAAGATTTTGGGTTCCTAATTCCAGCGGTTCATATTCGTGACAATCTTGAGCTGACCCCAAACAGTTACCGAATTACATTGATGGGGGTTGCGGTGGGCGAGGCAGAGATTCGTCCGGATCAAGAGCTAGCGATTAACCCAGGTCAGGTGTATGGCATGATTGATGGTGAGCCAACCATTGACCCTGCTTTTGGACTGGAAGCCGTATGGATCCGAGAAGATCAGCGTGAGCACGCGCAGGCTCTGGGTTATACGGTTGTTGATTCATCAACGGTATTAGCGACACACCTAAGCCAGCTATTGACCAACAACGCATCACAGCTAATTGGCCATGAAGAAGTAGAGAATTTATTAGAAATGTTGGGACGCAGCGCGCCTAAGTTGGTCGAGAACTTTGTTCCTGACCAATTACCATTAGGTGTGGTGGTGAAAGTCCTACAAAACTTGTTAAACGAGGCCATTCCAATCCGCGATATTCGCACGGTTGTTCAAACTTTGGCTGAGTATTCAAGTAAGAGTCAAGAAGCTGACATATTGACGGCAGCAGTTCGAATTAGTCTTAAACGTCTAATTGTTCAAGAAATCAATGGTATAGAGCCTGAGTTACCAGTGATTACTTTGATACCTGAACTGGAACAAATATTGCATCAAACTATGCAAGCATCAGGAGGTGAATCCGCGGGGATTGAACCGGGACTCGCTGAGCGATTGCAGTCTTCACTAAGCCAAGCGACACAGGAACAAGAACTGAAAGGCGAGCCTGCCGTTCTGCTTACTTCCGGTGTATTACGCTCGACATTGGCAAAATTTGTGAAGAACACAATACCTAATCTCCGGGTACTGTCTTACCAAGAAATACCGGATGAAAAACAGATCAGAATTGTGCAAGCCGTGGGTAACTGATCTCACGCATCATTAATGGATTCATAGTTTGAAAATAAAGCGATTTTTTGCCAAAGACATGAGAACGGCGCTGCTCCAAGTGAAAGAGGAGTTAGGCGCGGAAGCGGTGATCATGTCAAACAAGAAAGTGGCTGGTGGAGTAGCGATTGTTGCGGCGATAGATAGTGAATCTAATCCGCCTCAAGCAAGCGCAGCGTCACAGCAAAATCGCGGTGCTTCTCAATCGAATCGCTATAACGAACATCGTCAAATGTCATCGTCTTCTGCTGATCGTTACCAAGATCGTCATTTAGATGAAGATAAAATTAGCCTGAACAGTAATAACAGTAACAATGAAAAAACAGGCTCAATGACGCAGCGATTCGCTAATATGCTTAAGCAATATAGCGGTGGTGCAGCAGATGCTGACGACCACGTAGCGGAAAATGAAGATTCGCTCTCTGCTTTGCTGCAACGCCAAAATAAGCATCGCGACGGCTACAACCAAGAAAAGCCAGCGTCATATCAACCAGATTCACCTTTGGCGAAGCTAATCGCACAGGACAATCGATTTGAACGTCCGACACCCAAGCTGGACCCGACGCGCTATGATCGACGTCGCCCAAGTGATGAGCGTGACGAATCGGCCGATGAGCTAGAAAGCATGCGCGAAGAGATGACGTCAATTCGTCGTCTGTTGGAGCACCAAGTTTCTGGCCTGATGTGGCAAGAAGTAGAACGCCGTGAGCCGCTAAGAGCTATGCTGATTAAGCGCTTAGAGCGAATGGGCGTTTCTCCGGAGTTAGCAGACCAGATGGCCTGTTATATCCCGGAAGATACAAAGCCAGCGCGAGCGTGGAAAGCGTTATTGTCGCTGGTGGCGGATCAAATCAATATTCCTAAACAGGACATTTTAAAACGTGGTGGCGTAGTCGCATTGTTGGGTCCGACGGGGGTTGGGAAAACAACAACCGTAGCGAAACTCGCAGCACGCGCAGCCATGGAATACGGTGCCGACAATGTGGCCCTTGTGACAACAGATACATATCGCATAGGTGCACATGAGCAACTCTCAATTTACGGAAGAATTATGGGTTGTCCCGTAAGAGTTGCTAAAGATTCTAACGAGTTAGCCGATGTTATATATCAGCTAAGAAACAGAAGACTGATTTTGGTCGATACGGCAGGGATGGGGCAACGAGATGTGAGGCTTTCCGAGCAGCTCGACACTCTAATGCAAGAGAGCGGAGAAGTGATTCACAGCTACCTTGTTTTGCCGGCTACCGCACAACGTCGTGTTCTACAAGAAACGCTGGATCACTTCCGACGTATACCACTTTCGGGTTGTATTATGACGAAGCTTGATGAGTCATTAAGCCTAGGCGAATTCATCAGTGTAGTGATTCAAAACGCAATGCCAGTAGCTTACATCGCTAATGGTCAGCGCGTACCAGAAGACATTGTGATAGCGCAACCAAAATATATGCTTGCGAAAGCAAATGAACTGTTAGAGAAGTCGACAGAGAACGAACCTCACTTTTGGAACAGTGACAGTGAAGGACTCTAAGGCGGCGGACTACTATGACTGAGAATATGATACACGATCAAGCAAGCGGCCTCCGTCGCTTAACACAACCATCGTTGACCAAAGTGATTGCTGTTACTGGCGGCAAAGGTGGTGTGGGGAAATCAAACGTAACACTGGGTCTGGCGATTTGTATGGCTCGCCAAGGCAAGAAGGTGATGGTTCTCGACGCTGATTTAGGTCTGGCCAATGTGGACGTGATGCTCGGAATTCGTGCAAAACGTAATCTAGGACATGTCTTAGCGGGTGAATGTGAGCTAAAAGATGCGATTGTCGAAGGGCCTTATGGTATAAAGATAATTCCTGCAACTTCTGGCACACAGAGCATGACAGAGCTTTCTCACGCTCAGCATGCTGGACTCATTCGAGCATTTGGTAGTCTTGAAGACGAAATGGATGTCCTGCTGATTGATACCGCTGCTGGTATCTCTGACATGGTAATCAGTTTTTCGCGAGCAGCTCAAGATGTGGTTGTAGTTGTGTGTGATGAACCGACGTCAATCACAGATGCCTATGCATTAATCAAGCTGTTGAGTAAAGAACACCAAGTTCAACGCTTTAAAGTTGTAGCAAATATGGTCAGAAGCTACCGTGAAGGGCGAGAATTGTTTGCAAAGTTGACACTAGTCACAGAGCGATTCTTGAATGTTAGCCTTGAACTCGTAGCATGTATTCCATTAGATGATAAAGTACGACAGGCTGTAAAAAGACAAAAAATTGTCGTTGATGCGTTCCCACGCTCGCCTGCTGCTTTAGCTATCAGCTCACTAGCAAACAAAGCGTTGACGTGGCCACTACCGAAAACACCAAGTGGACACTTGGAATTTTTTGTGGAAAGGTTGCTAAATCGTACCGAATTCGCAGAGGACCCTTTTGGTGAATAAAGCGATAACCTATGACCAACATGGCAAATTTAATAGCCAGCAGGCGTTCATTGAACGTTATTCAGTGTTGGTTAAGCGCATTGCTCACCACCTACTAGGCCGTTTACCGCCGAGTGTTCAGGTAGAGGATTTAATTCAGGCCGGCATGATCGGTCTTATCGAAGCTCAGCAGAATTATGATGGTTCTAAAGGTGCGAGCTTTGAAACTTATGCAGGTATCCGTATTCGTGGCGCAATGTTAGATGACATGCGTAAAGGCGATTGGGTACCGCGTTCTGTTCATAAAAATAATCGAGAGATTAACCAAGCGATTGCGGAGCTGGAAGGCGAATTAAATCGAGATCCTACTGATTCTGAAGTAGCCACGCATCTCGGTATGACACTGGATCAATATCATAGTGCTCTTACCGATATCAACTGCTCAAAATTAGTCGGTATTGAAGATTTAGGCGTTTCTGATGATGTGATTTCACCGGCGGATGAAACCGATGACAGCAACCCATTCAAAGGGGTAGTTGATGAATCATTTCGAAAAGCACTGGTTGAATCAATAAAACAGCTTCCAGAGCGTGAAGCTTTGGTTCTTTCGCTTTATTATGATGAAGAACTCAATTTGAAAGAAATTGGCGATGTGTTAGGCGTAAGCGAATCTCGCGTAAGTCAAATACTGAGTCAAGCGATGCAACGTTTACGTACCAAGCTCAGTGCGTGGACACAAAATGACTAAAAACACTGATTTTACGATTCAGTGGAGGCAATTTTGAATAAAAACATGAAGATCCTTATTGTTGATGATTTCTCAACAATGCGCCGTATTGTTAAAAACCTGCTTCGTGACTTGGGTTTCAATAACACTCAAGAAGCGGACGATGGTTTAACCGCATTACCAATGCTGAAAAAAGGTGACTTCGATTTTGTTGTAACTGACTGGAACATGCCAGGTATGCAAGGCATCGATTTGCTTAAACACATCCGCGCGGATGCAGAACTTAAGCATCTGCCAGTTCTAATGATCACGGCTGAAGCGAAGCGTGAGCAGATCATTGAAGCTGCTCAAGCAGGTGTAAACGGCTACATTGTTAAGCCATTTACTGCTGCAACATTAAAAGAAAAATTAGATAAAATTTTCGAGCGTTTATAACTCTCTCTTTCTCTTTGTTATTCGAGTCATTCATACCAATTATTAAATACCTATTAAATGACTCGTTTAGCGTTTTCAAAGTGATAAGAAGAACTAAACGTAAAAGGGTCTATTCAGAATGATCTCACTAGAGCAGGCGAAGTCACTCGTTCAAATGCTAGAAAACGGGGAACAAGACCAAGCCAATATGCTTGTTGCCTCGATCTACGAAGGTGCCGATAACCCAATGCTGCAAGAAATTGGAGCGTTAACTCGAGACCTTCACGAATCACTCAAGCAGTTCAGTCTCGATCAGCGCATGACCGAAATTGCGAAAGACGAAATCCCTAACGCTAGGGATCGTCTCAATTATGTGATCGAGAAGACAGAGCTTGCAGCCAACAAAACAATGGATGCGGTCGACTGCTGCCTTCCTATCGCTGACAACCTGCATGATTGCCTTCTAAAAGTTCGTCCTCAATGGAATGAACTCATGCACGGGCGCATAGAATTAAGCGAATTTAAAGCACTGTGCCACCGAATCGACGGGCTATTAGTGCAAGTCGAAGGTGACAGCACTGAATTGCGCGGCCAGTTGACCGAAATTCTCATGGCGCAAGACTTCCAAGACCTAACTGGCCAAATCATTCGCCGCGTAATTACGTTGGTTAATGAAGTAGAAGGCCGCTTAGTGGAAATCCTAACCGTATTCTCTGGAAATAAACTTGAAGAACACATTCAAGTTTTGTCAGAACCGGCAGATAAAAAGAATACACAAACAAGCGAAGCCGAAGGCCCGATTCTTCATCCAGAACTGAGAGAAGATGCGGTTTCATCGCAGGACGAAGTCGATGACTTGTTGTCCAGTCTTGGATTTTAAAGGTAACGTATGAGCTACGATTTAGACGAAGATATTCTTCAGGACTTTCTCATTGAGGCTGGGGAAATTCTCGAGCTGCTTTCTGAGCAGTTGGTTGAATTGGAAAATAACCCAGAAGACAAAGACTTACTTAATGCTATTTTCCGCGGGTTTCATACCGTAAAAGGCGGTGCCGGCTTCCTTTCATTGGCAGAGCTAGTCGATACTTGTCATGGTGCGGAGAACGTGTTCGACGTTTTACGAAACGGTCAACGCACGGTAACGCAAAACTTAATGGATACGATGCTAAAAGCCTTGGATACGGTTAATACCCAGTTCCAGGCTGTTCAAGATCGTGAGCCGTTAGAAGCTGCGGACCCTGAGCTTCTTGAAGAACTTCATCGTCTATGCAAACCTGAGTCAGAAGATGAAGTAGCGGCAACCGTAGTTGAAGAACCAGTGGCTACTCCAGACCCTATTATTCCCGAGCCTATCATCGAAGAACCTGCTGCGCCGTCAGCACCATCAAGTGTCGGCTCTGTTGATGAAATTACCCAAGACGAATTCGAAAAGCTATTGGATGAGCTTCATGGTAAAGGTTCAGCGCCAGGCAACTCAATGTCTGCGACACCTACAACGCCATCTGAACCGCCTCAATCGAGTGCACCATCAGTTGAAAGTGGTGATATCACTGATGATGAGTTTGAACGCTTACTCGATGAACTGCACGGTGTAGGAAAAAGCCCTTCTACGGCAGAGGCTGCTGCATCTGCATCCGTACCAGTAGAGCCACCTAAAGCGGCAGAGCCTTCCGCTCCAGTGGCATCTTCATCAAATCAAGACAGTGACTTAATGACGGACGAAGAGTTCGAAAAGTTACTCGATGAGCTACATGGTTCAGGTAAAGGCCCAACGCTAGAAGAATTGGACATGGCAACGAAGCCTGCTTCAGCAAACGTAGAGCAAAGCCCTGCGAAACCTGAGCCTGTTGCTAAGCCTGCACCTGTTCAAGCAGCGCCAGCACCAAAGCCAGAATCTAAACCAGTCGCGGTAAAAGAAGAAGCCAAAGCACCAGCGGTTAAAAAACCTCAGGCTGAAGCAACCGTTCGTGTTGATACCTCGACGCTTGATACCATCATGAACATGGTGGGTGAGCTCGTATTGGTGCGTAACCGTCTACTAAGCCTTGGTTTGAATAGCGACAACGAAGAGATGTCCAAAGCGGTCGCTAACCTTGATGTGGTAACTGCGGATCTACAAGGCGCGGTAATGAAAACGCGTATGCAGCCAATTAAGAAAGTGTTTGGCCGTTTCCCACGCGTTGTCCGTGACTTGGCTCGTAACCTAAATAAAGACATCGTGCTAGAAATGCGCGGTGAAGAAACCGATCTCGATAAAAACCTTGTAGAAGCATTGGCCGATCCGTTGATTCACTTGGTGCGTAACTCGGTTGATCACGGTATTGAAATGCCAGACGCACGCGCGAAGGCAGGCAAATCACGCACAGGTAAAGTGATTTTGTCAGCATCGCAAGAAGGGGACCATATTGAACTATCCATCGTAGATGATGGTGGCGGTATGGACCCGAACAAACTGCGTGGCATCGCGGTGAAGCGTGGCATGATGGATGAAGATGCGGCGGCACGTTTAACAGATAAAGAGTGCTTCAACCTTATCTTCGCACCTGGCTTCTCAAGTAAAGATAAAATTTCTGACATTTCTGGTCGTGGTGTGGGTATGGACGTGGTTAAGACGGCGATCAATACCTTAAACGGTTCAATCGATATCGATTCTGAGCTAGGCAAGGGCACTAAGATTACGATCAAAGTACCACTAACGTTAGCGATTTTACCGACTCTGATGGTTGGTGTTGGCGGTCATCCTTTTGCTCTACCACTGGCTTCGGTGAGTGAAATTTTCCACTTGGATCTTAGTCGTACAAACGTGGTAGATGGTCAGCTGACGATCATTGTGCGTGAGAAATCTATCCCACTATTTTACTTACAAAACTGGTTGGCATCCAAATCGCAAAACGTTCAAGAGCGTACTGGTCACGGTCACGTGGTGATTGTACAGATTGGTAACCAGCGCGTTGGTTTTGTTGTGGATACGCTTATTGGTCAAGAAGAAGTGGTTATTAAGCCACTCGATAATCTATTACAAGGCACTCCAGGTATGGCTGGTGCGACAATTACTAGCGATGGCCATATTGCATTAATTCTAGATGTGCCTGATTTACTTAAGCGATATGCTGCGGCTTCACGCCTTTAAGCAAAGCTGACGTTATTAAAAGGAATAAGATGGCGATTAAAGTACTAGTCGTTGATGATTCGAGTTTTTTCCGACGTCGCGTGAGCGAAATCATCAACTCAGAATCGCGCCTAGAAGTGATTGACGTTGCGGTAAATGGTAGAGAGGCGGTTGAGAAAGCCAAATCTCTCAAACCTGACGTCATCACGATGGATATTGAAATGCCAGTGATGGATGGCATTACAGCTGTACGTGAAATAATGGCCGCTGCTCCAACGCCAATTCTAATGTTTTCGTCCCTGACCCACGACGGGGCGAAAGCTACGCTTGATGCGCTAGATGCGGGCGCATTGGACTTCTTACCGAAAAAGTTTGAGGACATTGCGCGTAACCGTGAAGAAGCGGTGTCATTACTTCAACAGCGTGTGATTCAGATTGCCTCGAAGCGCGCTTTCATGCGTCGACCTATCGCTCGCCCAACAGCGAGTACCAGCACGACTACTCGATCATTAGGTTCAAGAACGGCTTCACCTGTGACTCCAACACCAACTCGACCTGCTGCGACAAAGTACCGTGCTTCTGGTAAGAAGTATCAACTGACGGCAATTGGCACATCAACAGGTGGCCCCGTTGCTCTACAAAAAATTCTGACGCGCTTGCCGATGAACTATCCGCATCCGATTGTATTGATTCAACACATGCCAGCAACGTTTACTGCTGCGTTTGCCAGTCGTTTGAACACCTTGTGTAAGATTCAAGTGAAAGAAGCACAAGATGGCGATGTGTTACAGCCCGGTGTGGCATACCTTGCACCAGGTGGGAAACAAATGATGGTGGATGGACGAGCGGGCGCTGCTCGTCTTCGCATTATTGATGGCGGCGATCGCATGAACTACAAACCATGTGTGGATGTGACTTTTGGTTCTGCCGCAAAAGTATATGGCGACAAAGTGCTCTCTTTAGTGTTGACAGGCATGGGTGCAGACGGTCGTGAGGGCGCTCGCATGTTGAAGTCTTCAGGCTCAACAATTTGGGCACAAGATGAAGAAAGTTGTGTTGTTTATGGCATGCCCCAAGCGGTTGCTAAAGCAGGCATTTCTTCAGAAGATTTACCGCTTGACCGCATTGCTGAACGCATGTTGGTGGAAGTTGGCCTAGCTTAGGATTCATCATGATTGTTTGGAGTGTAGCTAACCAGAAAGGAGGCGTGGGTAAAACCACCTCAACAGTGACATTGGCGGGCTTATTGAGCCAGAAAGGCCATCGAGTATTGATGGTTGATACTGATCCTCACGCCTCACTGACTACTTATCTCGGTTATGATCCTGATGCAGTAACTTCGAGCCTATTTGATTTATTCCAGTTGAAGACGTTTTCTCGTGAGACGGTTAAGCCGTTGATTTTAGAAACAGAGCTGGAAGGAATGGATATCATTCCCGCGCATATGTCCCTTGCCACGCTTGATCGCGTAATGGGTAATCGCAGTGGTATGGGATTAATCTTAAAACGGGCGCTGCAAACTGTCTCACAAGACTATGACTATGTGTTGATTGACTGTCCGCCAATCCTTGGCGTGATGATGGTGAACGCGTTGGCAGCCAGTGACCGAATTTTGATTCCTGTTCAAACAGAGTTTTTGGCGATGAAAGGTCTAGAGCGCATGATGCGTACGCTAACCATTATGCAAAAATCTCGCCCGGGCGGTTTCAAAGTGACTATCGTCCCAACCATGTACGATAAGCGCACGAAAGCGTCATTGCAGACATTGATGCAACTGAAAAAAGATTACCCAAATCAAGTGTGGACCTCAGCGGTGCCTATTGATACCAAGTTCCGCGATGCCAGTTTAAAGCACTTGCCAGCTTCGCATTTTGCATCTGGTAGCCGTGGTGTGTTTGCCTATAAACAGCTACTGATTTACCTGGAGAGGTTGGCGTTCGATGAGCAGTAATGATGTGCTGTCCAGTGAACAAGCACTTGATGACTACTTTAATGCATTACTGGATGATGAAACTGAAATAACGACTCTTGAGGAAGACCTTGACCTGTTGGCTCAAGAGGTATCATCTGCAGAGCCAGAGCCAGAGCCAGAGCCAGAGCCAGAGCCAGAGCCAGAGCCAGAGCCAGAGCCAGAGCCAGAGCCAGAGCCAGAG
>NZ_JAWOTC010000044.1:0-10351 GCF_033338675.1 Vibrio sp. Vb1574 | reverse complement strand
CCAGAATTACAGCTACAATACTCGGAGCCAGAAACGTACCAGTTTCAAGAAACATATCCGCCAGAGTTGGAAGCTCCAAACCTGGAAGATGTTCAAAGGCTATTAAGTCAGCTTGAAGCAAGCAACCCAGTGGCTGAGTTGGATATTGATAGTATTCTTGAACAAAATACGATTGATATTGCAGCAGAGATAAAAGCGGCTGAGCCTGAGGTACAAACCTTTAGTGAGGTGCCTGAGCTTCAGGGTGTTGAGGAAATACAGGACTGGGTGATTGATGAGCCAGTTTTTGAGGAAGCTCAACCAGAGGTGGATGAACCTCACGCAGTGATCGAACAAAGTATCAATATAGAATCGAACGTCGATACTGAACTCGAAACACAAGCAGATTCCGATATACCAACGGTCTGGGAAAGCACGAAGCGAAGTGAGGACTTCCAAGTTCTTTACTTTGATGTGAATGGTGTCACGTTTGCTGTACCTCTTGATGAGTTAGGTGGTATTCATCGCATTAGCGAGCTTAACCATTTGATAGGAAAACCCGCCTGGTATTTGGGGCTACAAACAAATCGCGAGCAACAGTTTGATGTCGTCGATACCGCGAAATGGGTGATGGCAGATAAGCTTCGTGATGATAGCTATAAAGATAACTACCAATATGTCGTCATGCTTGGTGAGAGCATGTGGGGGTTGGCCAGTAACCAATTAATGGGGACTGAAACGCTTAATATCGACAAGGTTCGCTGGCGTGAGCAGGCGGGTAAACGCCCTTGGCTAGCGGGCATGGTAAAAGAAAAAATGTGTGCCTTAATTCATGTCCAGGCGCTCATTGACATGCTAAACGCCGGTTTAGATGTCAAATCACTGAATTAGATTTAAGTCGGGAACGACATTAACGAGGATTAACTATGTCTCAAGCTTTTGAAGTAGAAGTGAAGAAAGATGCATCGAATGACGAAGTTCTTCAGTGGGTGACGTTCCAGCTAGAAGAAGAAACGTACGGCATCAACGTAATGCAAGTTCGTGAAGTACTTCGTTATACTGAAATTGCCCCTGTTCCAGGTGCACCAGATTATGTACTTGGTATCATCAACCTACGCGGTAATGTAGTTACTGTTATCGATACACGTTCACGTTTTGGCCTGATGGAAGGCGAAGTCACCGACAACACTCGTATTATAGTGATCGAGTCTGAGCGTCAAGTGATTGGTATCTTAGTCGATAGCGTGGCAGAAGTCGTTTATCTGCGTTCTTCTGAAATTGATACGACGCCTTCAGTTGGTACCGACGAGAGTGCGAAGTTCATCCAGGGTGTGAGCAACCGTGACGGCAAGCTTCTTATCCTTGTGGATTTGAACAAGCTGCTAACAGATGACGAGTGGGACGAGATGGCTCACCTTTAATGGCTGAATGATGATGGCTGAAGAGACTCTTTTATCTGCTCCATTCCTTGCGGGTGGCGTCGCTTTTATCGTGTTAGTATTGGTTGTTTTGCAACTGCGGATTCGCTCGGGGTTACAAAAGCAGTTAGACCAACAACGATCTCAATCTCGACACGCAGATAAAGAAGTGCAAAAGTTGAGTAAGCAGTTACTCGAAGTGCGCTCGGTTGTCGTTGGTCTTGGACAAAAAGTGACGGAGCAACAAGACATTATTCAGCACTTAAACGAGAGAATTCGCGAACTCGAACACGCTGATACTGATGGTCGCTTGTACAGTCGCGCTTCTAAAATGGTACAGCTTGGCGCTGATATCAACGAGCTGATTGAAGAGTGCGAACTACCAAAAGCCGAAGCTGAGTTGATGCTTTCACTGCAGAAGAAACTGGCGGGGAAAGAGAAGATTCCACCATTAAGTGGTCAGCCATCAGATGATGCAGAATATCCAACGCGTGGACGTCGTCGACGCTAAAGGTTATCAAGCGATAAAAAAGAGGCGTTATTACGCCTCTTTTTTTGTTTTTAGCCGCTAATGCTCTTCTTCAATACAACCCTAGATAACCTTCAGTCGTTCTTGCTCTTAGCTCTGGCCTCTCAAATTCAAAATGAGCGCTTATAACTACTTATAGTTAATTTTATTAAAGTGTGATGATTAATTAACAAAAATACATGAACTTACATGTAACCTAGCCCTCTTATCCTGTTTTGTCATAACTAAGGTGTGCTAATATAGCAGCTCGTTCATTTTTTAGTTGAAGCTCTATGTTAGAAGTGTCTAACCTGACAGCAATCCGTGATGAAAGGGTTCTGTTTGAAAACCTGCAGTTTGAAATTAAGCCTGGTGAATTGGTCCAGATCGAAGGGCGTAATGGTACTGGTAAAACTACATTGCTACGGATTGTGACAGGGTTAGGTGATAGAGAAGAAGGTGTAATTAAATGGAAAGGCGAAGAGGTTGAAAAATCTCGTGATGTTTTCCATCAAGATCTGCTTTTCTTAGGACATCAAACAGGAGTGAAACGAGAGCTTACCGCATTAGAAAACTTACGTTTTTATCAATCTATTCAAAATAATCGCTCTTCAGACGAAGAAATCTTTATCGCTTTGACTCAAGTAGGATTAGCTGGTCGAGAAGATGTGCCTGTAGCACAACTTTCCGCAGGTCAGCAACGACGAGTCGCATTGGCAAGGTTATGGCTCAGTAAGCAAATTTTATGGATTTTAGATGAGCCGTTGACTGCCATTGATAAGCAAGGCGTCAAGGTGCTTGAATCTTTGTTCGCAAGTCATGCTGATAATGGCGGTATTGTTGTGTTGACGACGCATCAAGATATGTTTGCGGACAGCCCGAAACTTAGAAAAATAAAGCTGGGTGACTGATATGATTTCCTCGATGACCACCATCATTCGTCGTGAGCTCCTAATCGCATTTCGCCGTCAGGCAGACATTCTAAACCCGCTGTGGTTCTTTATTATTGTCATTACTCTCTTTCCTTTGAGTATTGGACCAGAACCTAATTTGTTAGCACGTATTGCAGCGGGCATCGTTTGGGTTGCCGCATTGCTGTCCGCCTTATTATCATTAGAGCGTCTATTTCGTGATGATTTTCAAGACGGTGCACTAGAACAAATGATGCTAATGCCGATTCCATTGCAACTTGTAGTGGTTTCAAAGGTCATAGCACATTGGTTGTTAACAGGGTTACCTCTGATTTTAATTAGCCCATTATTGGCGGTTTTACTTTCGCTCGACTTCAATACTTGGCTATCGGTTGTATTAACCTTGATGATCGGTACACCAACACTAAGTTTTATTGGCGCCATTGGTGTGGCGTTGACTGTTGGGTTGCAAAAGGGTGGCGTTCTTTTGAGTTTGCTTATTCTTCCGCTCTACATCCCAATTTTGATTTTCGCAACATCGGCAATTGATGCTGCCGCACTCGGTATGGCGTATAACGGTCAACTAGCGATTTTAGGTGCGATGCTAATGGGGGCGATGACATTAACGCCTTTTGCCATCAGTGCCGCATTACGAGTTAGTGTCAACTAACTCAATAAAGTGCCAATGAAGCGGCGCTTGATCAAAGAATTATTATTAAAGCACTGCTACGGTCTCAACCCTTTAGACAGTGTCCCTGAAGTAAGAGTGAGAACAAAACATGTGGAAATGGCTACATCCTTATGCCAAGCCAGAAGCAGCTTATCGTTTGAGTGGTAAGTTTCTGCCTTGGTTTTCTGTATTGGCCCTCGTATGCTTATCGGTTGGTACGGTTTGGGGGCTTGCATTTGCGCCTTCAGATTACCAACAAGGTGACAGTTTCCGAATCATCTACATTCATGTCCCATCAGCTATTTGGTCTATGGGCGTTTATATGTCGATGGCGATCGCTGCATTTATTGGCCTAGTATGGCAAGTTCGCCTATCTGATATGGCGGCACTTGCGATGGCTCCGATTGGTGCAGTATTTACTTTTATTGCTCTACTTACAGGTGCTGTTTGGGGCAAGCCTATGTGGGGCACTTGGTGGGTATGGGATGCCCGTCTTACATCTGAATTGATTCTTCTATTTCTCTACCTTGGTGTGATTGCGCTTTACCATGCGTTTGACGATCAAAAAACCGCCGCAAAAGCTGCTGGTATTTTAGCGATCGTAGGCGTAGTAAACCTACCTATCATTCACTTTTCCGTGGAATGGTGGAACACGCTTCATCAAGGTGCGACGATCACGAAATTTGAACAACCTTCTATTTCATCCGACATGCTTTGGCCGTTATTGCTGAACATCTTTGGCTTTGCGTTCTTCTTTGGTGCCGTGACGATGGTCCGTTTTCGTAACGAAATCATCAGTAAAGAAAGTCACCGCCCCTGGGTGCGCAAACTCGCAACAGAACAAACTCAGTGAGGTAACTGATTATGCATTTTGAATCGCTGAGCGACTTTTTTGCCATGGGTGGCTACGCATCATACGTATGGAGTGCGTTTGGTATTACTTTCTTATCCATGCTGATTCTTCTGATCACTAGCCTTCGCCGCGGTGATGCATTATTGAAAGAAGTGAAAGCAAAAATTGACCGTCAAGCTCGTATCGACGCAGCGAAGAACATGGAGAACACCTTATGAACCCGAGACGTAAAAAGAGGCTAGGTATTGTACTAGCGATCTTTATCGGTATTAGTGCCACCATTGGTTTGATACTTTATGCGCTTAACCAAAATATGGACCTTTTCTACACTCCAACGGAATTGGTTAATGGTAAGCCAGATGGCACCAAGCCAGAAGTAGGCCAGCGTCTGCGTATCGGTGGAATGGTGGTTGTGGGCTCAGTTCGTCGAGATCCTAATTCTTTGAAAGTGAGTTTTGACCTGCACGATGTCGGTCCGAAAGTGACGATTACCTATGACGGTATTCTTCCTGACTTGTTCCGCGAAGGGCAGGGTATTGTTGCTCAAGGTGTACTGAAAGATGCCACGACAGTTGAGGCATTTGAGGTCCTAGCGAAGCACGATGAAGAATACATGCCACCAGAAATTGCAGAAGCGATGAAGAAAACGCATGAACCGCTTCAATACAGCACCGAACAGAAACAAGGAAGCGGCCAATGATTGCTGAAATCGGTCACTTTGCTCTCATTCTTTCGCTTGCAATGGCTGTGCTGTTGAGCGTATTGCCATTGTGGGGAGCATCGAATAATAACACCATGCTCATGAACACAGCGCGACCGCTATCTTGGTCTATGTTCCTGATGCTGTTGTTCTCTTTCGCCATTTTATGTTGGGGATTTTATACCAACGACTTCACGTTACAGTATGTAGCGAGCAACTCGAATAGTCAGCTTCCTTGGTACTACCGTTTAACCGCAGTATGGGGTGCGCACGAAGGTTCACTGTTGCTATGGGTTTTAATCCAAGCTGCTTGGACTGTCGCTGTAGCGACGTTTAGTCGTGGTATGCCGCAAGAGTCGGTTGCACGTGTACTTGCTGTTATGGGCATGATCTCAGTAGGTTTCCTACTGTTTATCATCCTAACGTCAAACCCATTCCTACGTACGTTACCGTTCTTCCCGGTTGACGGACGTGACTTGAACCCTCTGCTTCAAGATCCTGGTTTGATTGTTCACCCGCCAATGCTTTACATGGGCTATGTTGGTTTCTCGGTTGCATTCTCTTTTGCGATCGCATCCCTAATGACCGGACGCCTTGATACGGCTTGGGCTCGTTGGTCTCGTCCTTGGACAACCGCAGCCTGGGTATTCTTAACACTTGGTATCGCACTAGGTTCTTGGTGGGCTTACTACGAACTTGGCTGGGGTGGCTGGTGGTTCTGGGACCCAGTAGAAAACGCATCATTCATGCCTTGGTTAGCGGGTACCGCATTAATGCACTCTCTTGCCGTGACAGAAAAACGCGGCACATTTAAAGCGTGGACGGTACTATTGGCAATCTCTGCATTTTCGTTGAGTTTGTTGGGCACCTTCTTAGTCCGTTCCGGTATTTTAGTATCGGTGCACGCGTTCGCGTCTGACCCGTCGCGCGGTATGTTTATTCTAGGCTTCCTCGTTTTCGTTATCGGCGGCTCTTTATTGCTGTTTGCCGTAAAAGGGGCAGCAGTGCGTGTACGAGGTAACTTCGACTTAGTCTCACGTGAAAATGCGCTCTTAGCCAACAACGTATTACTTATCGCCGCTCTTGTTGTGGTGTTAGTGGGGACACTGTTGCCGCTCGTACACAAGCAGCTTGGTTTGGGGTCGGTCTCTATCGGTGCGCCATTCTTTGACATGCTATTTGCGTGGTTAATGATGCCATTTGCTTTCCTGCTTGGTATTGGCCCTCTTATTCGTTGGAAGCGAGACAATTTATCTAAACTTGTGAAGCCAATGCTCGTTTCAGGTGTGCTTGCTTTCGCCTTGGCCGCGCTATGCGTGTACCTGTTTGCCGATTTCTTCTCAACCATGGCTTACATTGGTTGGGTGATGGCGATTTGGATTATTGCGATGCATGGCTTTGAACTGTACGAGCGCGCAACGCACCGTCATAGCTTTAGTGAAGGTGTTCGCAAGCTGCAACGTAGCCACTGGGCAATGATGTTGGGTCATGTTGGTCTGGCGGTATCTGTTATCGGTATTGCGATGGTACAGAACTACAGCATCGAGCGTGATGTACGTTTAGCACCTGGTGAACACTTCCAAATTCAAGGCTATGATTTCTATTTCTCAGGCTTGCGTGATAAAGATGGTCCAAACTACGATGGCTACATCGCAGACTTTGAGATCACACACAATGGCAAATACGTGAATACGCTTCACGCAGAGAAGCGCTTCTACCGTACGGCTAAGTCTATGATGACTGAAGCAGCCATTGACCGTGGTATTAGCCGCGACCTATACATTGCAATGGGTGAACGTTTAGACGACAACCGATCTTGGGCTGTTCGTATTTACTATAAACCGTTCGTTCGTTGGATTTGGGCTGGCTCTTTGATTATGGCATTAGGCGGCGCACTAGCGATTTCTGATAAACGCTACCGCTTCCGTAAATCGCCGAAGAAAAACGCGAAGTCAAAAGAGCAGGAGGCATAACATGAATAAGAAAATCTTATTTATTCCGCTTGTCGCTTTCATGATTCTAGCGGGCATTTTCGCAACCCAATTAATGCGTAACCAAGAGGGCGATGATCCAACTAAATTGGAGTCGGTTTTGGTTGGCAAGCCAGTTCCTGAATTTCATTTAGAAGACCTGGCTGAGCCTGGAAAACAGTACGACCAATCAATTTTTAAAGGTGAACCGTTGCTCTTGAACGTTTGGGCAACGTGGTGCCCAACGTGTTATGCAGAGCATAAATACCTAAACGAATTGGCGGGTAAGGGCGTTAAGATCATCGGTATGAATTACAAAGATGATCGTAATAAAGCAATAGGTTGGCTGAATGATCTCGGCAACCCGTACTTGATCAGCCTATTTGATGGCAGTGGTATGCTTGGCCTTGACCTTGGCGTTTATGGTGCTCCAGAAACATTCATTATTGATGCAAATGGTGTGATTCGCTATCGCCATGTAGGGGATGTAAACCCACGTAATTGGTCAGAAACACTGGAGCCGCTTTACAACAAATTGGTTGAGGAGGCGAAGCAATGAGAAAGCTAATTCTTGCCGTTTTTGCTGCGATGACATTATCTCTTGCTGCTCATGCGGCCATTGAAGTGTACGAGTTTGATAATTTGGAACAAGAACAGCAGTTCAAAGAGTTAAGCCATACGCTCCGTTGCCCTAAATGTCAGAACAACACGATCTCGGATTCTAACGCTGAACTTGCTCAGGACTTACGCCATAAGGTGTACGAAATGACCAAAGAAGGTAAGTCCAAAGATGAGATTGTTGATTACATGATCGCCCGTTACGGTAACTTCGTGACTTACAACCCACCATTTACGGTCGCGACTGCGATTTTGTGGCTAGGGCCACTCGCTGTAGTACTGGGTGGTTTTGGTTTGATTGTACTGCGTAGCCGTAAATCTAAAGTTAAGGCAAAAGCGAGCAGTGACGAGCAATGGGATGAGCAAAAAGAAGCTCGTTTAAAAGCATTGCTTGAAGAAGAGAACAACGGAGATAAGAAGTAATGACACTATTTTGGATTTCCACCGTTGCTCTCACGCTTATTGCTTGTGCGCTGGTGGCTTTGCCGCTGCTTAAACAAAAAGCGAACAATGATGATGTGTTACGCGATGAGCTCAACAAGGCATTTTATAAAGACCGACTATCTGAGCTTGCAGAAGAAACTGACGAAGGTCTGGTTGAAAGTGAAGACGAACTGATTTCTGATCTAAAGCAATCACTGCTTGACGATATCCCTGGTGATAGAGCGCAAAAAGAAACCAAGGTTTCTCCAATCGCGGTTTTAGTTCCATCGGTAATTCTGACGGTGGTGCTGAGCTATGGTTTGTATTATAAATTTGGCGCGTCAGACGATATTGTTCAATGGCAAGAAGTGTCTGCAAATCTACCTGAGTTATCGAAAAAGCTGATGTCGGCTTCTTCTGAGCCGCTGAGTGACGATGAAATGGCGGATTTGACCCTTGCCCTTCGAACTCGCTTACATTACCAGCCGGAAGACTCGACAGGTTGGTTACTGCTAGGTCGTATTGCGTTAGCAAATCGTGATGTCACCACAGCTATCGATGCGATGGAAAAATCATACCGCCTAGAGCCCAAAGATCCTGATGTGATGTTGGGTTATGCACAAGCTCTGATGCTGTCTCAAGAGGAAATGGATCAAGCGACGGCTCGCTCATTACTCGGCAAGCTGATGCAGCAAGACTATGTCGACCTGCGTGTGTTTTCTTTGTTAGCGTTCGATGCGTTTGAGCGTCAAGACTTCCCGGCAGCCATCAAGTATTGGGGAATCATGCAGCAAATGATTGGTCCAGAAGATAGCCGCTACGAGATGTTGTCACGCAGTATTGAGAGTGCTCGTAAGCAAATGGGCGAAGCGGTTTCACCGGATAAGAGTGTAGCTGTGACAATTAATGTGACACCAAATGCTCAGTTGGATCCAAACGCAGTTCTGATTGTGTCAGTACATCGTTCAGATGGCTCTCCAATGCCTGTGGCTGCTGCTCGTTATCCGCTAGGTACTTTCCCTCGCACAGTCGTATTAGATGATGGCAATGCCATGATGCAAGGGCAAAAGTTATCTTCACTCGATAAGCTAATCGTCCGTGTGCGTGTAGATTCTGACGGTAACGTAGCAACGCGTGATCAAGATTGGCACGGAGAAAGTGACGTCGTTGAATTTGGCGCACCAGTAGAAGTGACCATTGATCAGCAGTATTAATTGTTAACATCTGTCTCTGAAACATGACAACGAGGTAGAGTCAGTTGCCTTTAGTGGTATGACTCTAAACGATCGAGTAGAATACCGAAGGCCAGCGATTGCTGGCCTTTATTTATTCCCATATCTGAGTCATCTTTACTATGTATCCTGCTCAACATACGTACTATGGTTAATCGGGGTGACTTAGGTACATTAATAGTCGTTATGGAAAATAAAATGTATAACAAGGGTAAATCTACCTTCTTGTTGCTGTTAGCCGTTGGACTGGTTGGCTGTTCAAGTGCGCCTGATGAAGCAGTAACAGGACAAGAAACAAATCAAACGACTTCTGATGTGTATGACCCGTTGGAAGGCTTTAACCGAACCATGTGGGAACTCAACTACGAATATTTAGATCCGTATTTGGTTCGTCCTGTATCACTTGCGTATGTAGAATACACGCCAGTTCCTATTCGTTCTGGTATTGCTAACTTCTTATCGAACTTAGATGAGCCAGCAAGCATGGTTAATAACTTAATCATGGGTAATGGTACGAAAGCCGTGGACCACTTTAACCGTTTTTGGATTAACTCGACGTTCGGTATTTTCGGTTTATTCGATATTGCAAGTGCCGCGGGTATTACGAAGTACGACGAGAAAGCGTTCAGTGATGCAGTAGGCCACTATGGTGTTGGAAATGGTCCTTACTTCATGGTTCCAGGTTATGGTCCGTATACCTTACGTGAAGTGACAGATACCGTAGATAGTACGTATTTACCCCTCTCTTATCTCAACTTCTGGGCGAGTTTGGGTAAGTGGGCGTTTGAAGGAATGGAGAAGCGTGCTTTATTAGTACCGCAAGAAGCGCAGCTAGACTCGTCGCCGGATCCATATATTCTAACTCGCGATGTTTATATCCAACGTCAAAACTTTAAAGCAGAAGTTGAAACGGTAGAAGAAGTTAACATCGAAGAAGAAGAGTATTTAGATGAATATCTAGAAGACTTTTAAGCGTTGTTCTTCACAATAGAGTGACCCGTCCTGATATGGGTTGACACTTTTTAACTAAAACGCTCGATGTACTTCATCGGGCGTTTTGTATTTTAAA
>NZ_JAWOTC010000043.1:0-46180 GCF_033338675.1 Vibrio sp. Vb1574 | reverse complement strand
ATGAGTAGTTTTACAGGCAAAGCCGAAACGGATGATAACCACCTACTGAAGTAGGTGGTTTAGGGCTGAAAACAAAAGGCACCTTACAGGTGCCTTTTGTTTTTTGTTTACAGTGACCGTAAACACCGTGAGTTTATGTACCAAGGTTTAAGTATGAATACCATTATTACTCAATGAGAATCTTCCGTACTTTTTGCCGAGAAATATGCACACTAAATTTTCGGTTGATTCCCAATAAATAAGAAATGTATCTCACAAACCCGAGAGACGGCTTTCGCTCGCTCAGGTTTCATCACTCAGGCTTAAACATACTCAGTATCACTTTGACGAACACGTTCGGCCAACTGCTTATAACGATCAGCAATCGTGTCACCAAACACAGGATCATCCTCACTGACGCTCCATAAGCTCTCGACGTGCTGCCAATCTTCTGTGGTAAATAACTCTTCAATGAGAGGCAAAATTTTTCGCTCTTCTAGCTCCAAGTGGTGCCTTTGCGATTCTATGAAATCTTCTAGGTGAGCGACAAACATGTCTTGTGGCACAACAGCATCCTGAAGGATCATCTCTATCACGGATGAAAACTCTCTGGTTTTACTCGCTAACTCTAGATGTTCTTTCTCTAAATTTTCCATGGTTTGTTGCTTACCATAGTGTTCAAGAAAGTGGTGATAGAGGATATCTTCTTTCGGGTGGTGTACTTTCTCCGAATGATTAGAGAGGTAATCAACAATCTCGCTTACTAACGCATAGTTGATTACACGTTCTTTTTTTATCTCATTAAGCTTATGGCGCAGTATCGCCAACAGACGAACCATATAACCATGTTCGCGTCGAATTCTTTCGATCATCATAGCGTCTCTCCTTAACACCTACTTTTAGTAAGTGTACATGAGAAATTTACTATCAGCCTCGAGCGTGCTCAAAAAAACAGCGATCATACCACCCATGATCGCTGTCTCTTCATTTATACCGTTAATGGCAAATGCCAGTTAATTGGTGCTTTTTCTTGTGATGTAAGCAACTGGTTTGCTTGAGAGAAATGCTTACAACCGAAAAAGCCTCGATGTGCAGAAAGTGGCGATGGGTGTGGGGCAGCTAACACATGGTGCTTATTGCGATCGATAAAACGACCTTTCTTCTGTGCATGTGAACCCCACAGCAAGAACACTACACCTTCTTGATGCTGATTAATGGCTTCAATCACTCGATCAGTAAACGTTTCCCAACCTGTCTTTGAATGTGAATGCGCTTTACCTTGCTCCACCGTTAATACCGTATTGAGTAACAATACGCCTTGTTCAGCCCAGCTTTGCAAAAAACCATGCTGAGGGATTTGGAAACCTTCAATATCTTGCGCCAGCTCTTTATACATATTAACCAGTGACGGTGGCGTTTTAATGCCAGGAAGTACAGAGAAACACAGGCCATGCGCCTGATTTGGGCCGTGGTATGGGTCTTGTCCTAGAATCACGACCTTAACGTCTTTGAACTCGGTAAAACGAAACGCGTTAAAGACATCTTTTGCGGGAGGAAAAATAGCTTTGCCTGCGGCGCGTTCGGCTTCAACAAAATTCAAGGTGTCTACAAAGTAGATCTGCTTTTTCTCTTCGCCGATCACATCGTGCCAAGTGGGTGACTGATTCATGGAAAGTTCCTGTCCTAAATTTTGCTTCTATTCTAACGAGCGAAACTCAAACAAACAAAAACTTACCACGAACTTGAGACAAGTAATAAAAGACTAATGCTTCTGTGGCGTTCGAAAGTGCCCCTGTCCGGTAATGTGACGATTAGGCATCGGTAAGCGAAGCACGCGACGAGTGTAAGCATAAGGAGTAAAAGAGAGTGGTCGAGACATGTTGGCATCCTTCTTTGCTAATTCAGAGATTGATGTTCAATGACTAAGAAAGAAAGGTGCCAACTTTGTGGTTACGCCATTAACTGTCAATGGCCGCTAAATGGAATTGACGCAACGTGTTGATCTCTTGCTGCCAAATATCTGGATCAATTGTTTCTAAAATCAGAGGGATACCATCAAAACGAGGGTCTTTCGCGATGTACTCAAAGCAATCCCACCCGATCTCTCCTTTACCAAGAGAATGGTGGCGATCTACTTTGCTGGCAAACTCTACTTTTGAATCATTTAGATGCATTGCTCTTAAATAGTGCATACCTACGATACGGTCGAACTCTGCAAAGGTGCGCTCGCAATCTTCTTTTGTACGTAAGTCATAACCAGCCGTAAAGGTATGGCAGGTATCAATACAAACGCCGACACGATCTTTATCTTCCACTTGCTCGATGATTTCAGCAAGGTGCTCAAACTTCCAGCCTAAGTTAGTGCCTTGACCTGCCGTATTCTCGATAACAGCGATCACATTCGGCACCGCTTTATGCGCAAGATTGATCGACTCGGCGATCGTTGCGAGGCACTCCTGTTCAGAGACTTTCTTTAGGTGACTACCCGGGTGGAAGTTAAGAAAAGTCAGCCCTAACTGATTACAACGCTCCATTTCATCAATAAATGCCGCGCGGGATTTATTCAGCTTTTCTTCTTCCGGCGCACCCAAGTTAATCAGATAAGAATCATGGGGAAGAATATGTTCTGCTCCGAAACCCAGCATTTTACAGTTCGCTTTAAACGCACTGATGGTTTTTGCTTCTAAAGGCTTCGCCACCCACTGGCGTTGGTTTTTTGTAAATAGTGCGAATGCATTCGCGCCAATTTCACGAGCTCTCAACGGAGCTTGATCGACCCCACCAGCAGCAGAGACATGTGCACCAATGAGTTTATTCCCAAGCTTGTTTTTCATGTTTGTCATTTAATCACTTTAGACTTTCAGTATTGCTACCTAAATACAGATAGTTGCGTTAACCAGTTTAAACTTTAATCTCAATTTGTAGTAAATTTACAACAAAACCAGTTATTAAATATTTTTTATATTATCAAATAAATTGTAATTAGTTTGTTTTCAAAGGTTTTATTGATTTAACTCAATAAAATTACCTTAATAAAAATGATGTTTTTGGTTGTTTTTTGACTTAAATCAATATTAAAATAGTGGATATTAGCTATATAATACTCAGCTCAACGAAAATTCGAAAATTAACACCAATAATCACCACGTAAGTGGTCTAGGAGATAGTGATGATCCAAGGTATCCAAATTACAAAAGCGGCAAACGACGACCTACTAAACTCTATCTGGCTATTAGATAGCGAAAAAAATGAAGCTCGTTGTGTTGCTGCAACTGCTGGCTACGAAGCAGACCAAGTTATCGCAATCAGCGACCTAGGTGAATACGAAAGCCGTGAAGTTGCAATCGAAACTGCTCCTCGTATCGAAGGCGGCCAACACCTAAACGTGAACGTGCTTAAACGCGAAACACTAGAAGATGCAGTTGCACACCCAGAGAAATACCCACAACTAACTATTCGTGTTTCTGGTTACGCAGTACGTTTTAACTCGCTAACTCCAGAGCAACAACGTGATGTAATCGCTCGTACTTTTACTGAGACTCTATAATCTCTCAGTAAACTAGCTCGCTAGAATTTAAAAAGCTTGGTCTGCAATGACCAAGCTTTTTTTGTTTCAGAATCCTTCTAAACCCTTTCTATAATGGAAAGCAACTCGCCTCTAAGGTGCATTTCTTTGCGAAGGATCTTTCTGAAACGCTTGCGCTAAAGAGGTTGGATCAAGCCTATCTCTTTGCAGTGACGCCCCTTCTGCCCACCAAATCATTTGATGCATAGTGCGATTCATATAGTTGTCCCACTGCGTCTGCTCCGACTCATCCGCAGCAACGCCCTGTTCATCAAAGACTTCTTGCGCTTTCGGAATGTGGATCATCGCAGAGACAGGTAGACATCCAAGTTCAGATAAGAAGGTACGCATAGAAACAGCAGCTCTAACACCACCCCATTGTCCGGCAGAATAGGTCACGATAGCACTCGGCTTGTAAGAAAACAGCGAACTGCCGAAATGGTTAAGCATGTTCGCCAAAGCAGGACTCATCGAATGGTTATATTCCGGGCTAACCATCACATACCCATCGGCCTGTTTGATTTTGTCTGCCAGCTCACTTAGGTGCTGCGGAACTTTAGAGCGGTGATAAGCAAACTCGGGCTTAAACACATCGCCAAAGTCGTAATTCAAAGGGTCGATGATTTCGACCGTATGTTGCGAATGTTGACTCGCGATGAGTTTTTCACACGCTTTACTGACTCGCATTCCTAAACGGGCTGGTCGTGGTGGCGTGCTGTTTCTCACTGAGCCAAGAAAAATCAAAAAATGCATGCTTCTCTTTTCATCTCATTTAGTTAAGTTCGTTTCTCAATAATAAAGAGAGTCAAAACTTACCGACAATAAAAAAGGTGAATGATTACTCATTCACCTCTCGTTATTTCTGTTTTTGATACTTACTATACTTTGAAGCTTACTGCACGCGGCGCAGTACTTGTTTCAATGCGTCAAAGTCTGCGTCGAGCTCTTCCGATAGCAGCTCCATCGCAGCGTGCTTCGCTAGTGGCGCAGGAAGCTCGATATCGGATTCTAGAATATCATCCACGACTTCTTTGAACTTCGCAGGGTGAGCAGTACATAGGAACAGACCGGTTTCACCGTCTTGCAATTGTTCTTCAAGAACGCGGTAAGCAATCGCACCGTGCGGTTCGCATAGATAGCCTAGAGCATGTAAGTCTTTCACTGACTGTGCGCTTTGCTCATCAGATACTGCACCTTTACCTAACGTCTCCAAGCCCCACTCTTTCACACGGCACAGCTCTTCGATACGAGGCCAGTTGTTTGGTTGGCTCACGTCCATCGCGTTCGATGTTGTTGCGACTGTTGGTTTTGGCTCCCACTTACCTGTTTCTAGGTAGCGAGGAACCGTGTCATTGGCATTAGTTGCAGCGATAAAGCGTTTGATAGGCAAGCCCAACGCTTTTGCCAATAGACCAGCAGTTAGGTTACCGAAGTTACCGCTTGGTACTGATACCACTAGGTTTTCACGCTCTTGCTTGCTCATTTGCGCAGCTGCTTCAAAGTAGTAACAGATTTGCGCCATCAAACGGCTGATGTTGATTGAGTTTGCAGAGTTCAGACCGATCTCTTCACGCAGTGCAGAATCATCAAAAGCTTGCTTAACCAGTGCCTGACACGCATCGAAGTCGCCATCGATCGCGACAGTGTGAATGTTTTTACCAAGCGTACAGAATAACTTCTCTTGCAGTGGGCTGATTTTTCCTTTCGGGTAAAGAATCACAACATTGATGTCTTCCATACCGTAGAAAGCATGCGCAACGGCTGCGCCAGTATCGCCAGACGTTGCCGTCAGAATGGTGATCTTGCCGCCGTCCGAAACCGCAGCAAGAGATTGCGCCATAAAGCGACCACCAAAGTCTTTAAACGCAAGCGTTGGACCATGGAACAGTTCCAGTGCATAAACACCGTCTTTTACTTGGTTGATAGGCGCAGGGAATTGAAACGCAGCATCAACAAGGGCATTCACTTGCTCCTCTGTAAGTTCATCTCCAATTAACGCCGATAGAATCTTAGTGCTACGAGAGACAAAGTCTTCTGCAAGCAGCGCATCGATATCTTCAAATTTTGGTAATTCCGATGGAAAAAATAGACCTTGGTTACGGCCTAACCCTTGGCGAACGGCTTGGCCAAAGGAAACTTGTTCATCATTTTCTTTTATATTGTAAAGCTTCATAGCTCACTTCCTGTTACTTTCGAACCCTGCTTATCTAGACGACAAACGTGGACGAATCCTTCTTCGTTTTGTACGTAGTTTTGTTCTAACCAGCGAGCAACTCGCTCAGCGACATCTTTCTCTTTGCAAATACTGAACAGTGTCGGACCACTGCCAGAAATACCGGTTGCCAATGCACCCGCAGACGCTGCGTATTGACGTGCATTCGCAAAACCTGGAAGCAGTTTCTCACGATACGGTTCTGCGATCACGTCTTTGATCATTTTTGCAGCAAGTTCTGGCTGACCAGAATGACACGCATGAATAAAGCCCGCAAGGTGGCGACCATGAGCAATGATATCTTGTCGGCGGTATTGAGATGGTAGGATCTCACGCGCTTCCGCCGTTGATACCTTGATACCCGGATACGCCATCACCCAGTACCAATCATCAAAGCAAGGTACTTCTTGACTGATGATACCCAACTCTTCAAGCATCAGTTGCACACCACCAAGGTAACATGGCGCAACGTTGTCGTAGTGAATACCACCAGAGATCTTGCCTTCCATCTCTCCCATCAGCGCTAGTAATTCTGTCTCGTTAAGTGGCTGTCCATGGAATCGGTTCAATGCATCTAATGCAGCAACGATAGAACATGCACTTGAGCCTAAACCAGAGCCAATTGGCATGTTCTTTTCTAGCGTCATCTCAAGTGGTTTTAGCTCAACGCCTTTTTTGTCTAACTCACGAGCAAACACAAGCCAACAGTCGTAGACGATGTTCTCTTTTGGTTCAGTTGGCAATTTCTCAACAAAATCACCCGCCGTTTTAAGGCTGAACGGGTCAGCCCCAGATTTCACCAATACACGGTCACCCAATAGTGTGCCATCCACTGGAGACACGGCAGCCCCCAGCACATCAAAGCCAACGCTTACATTACCAATTGATGCTGGGGCATAAACCACTACATCCATATCACTTGAACTCATTATTGTTATACCCCTAGTTTCCAACCTAAAGTACGCATCACGTCAGAAAATACACCCGCAGCCGTTACTTCGGTGCCTGCACCATAGCCACGTAACACTAGTGGGATTGGCTGATAGTAACGGCTGTAAAATGCCAGTGCGTTTTCACCGTCCTTGATTTTATACATTGGATCGTTTTCATCCACCGCAGCGATGCTTACTGTGCACTTGCCCTCATTAATCTCACCAACGTAGCGCAGTACTTTGCCTTCTTCCGCTGCCTTTGCAGATAATTCTTTAAAGTAGGCGTCTGCTTCAGGTAAACGCGCCATAAATTCATCAACGCTACCAGAATCATCAAAACCTGGTGGCAGTGCTTGATCAACCACAACGTCTTCTAGTTCTAGAGACATGCCTGCTTCACGAGCTAGGATCAGAAGCTTACGCGCGACATCCATACCAGAAAGGTCATCACGAGGATCCGGTTCAGTAAAACCATTTTCTTTTGCGATATTAGTTGCTTCACTTAGGCTCATACCTTCATCTAACTTACCGAAGATGTATGACAGAGAGCCAGAAAGAATACCGCTGAAGCGCTCTAGCTCATCACCCGCTGAGATTAGGTTTTGCAGGTTTTCGATTACCGGTAGACCCGCCCCCACAGTTGTTTCGTACATCAGCTTGCGACGAGAGCTGCGCGCAACATCGCGAAGCTGATGGTAGTAAGCCATGCTTGCTGTATTTGCTTTTTTATTTGGTGTAACGACATGGAAACCAGCAGCTAGGAAATCAGCGTATTGATTCGCAATATCTTCACTTGATGTACAGTCAACCAATACTGGGTTGATGATGTGGTTACGTTGAACCAAAGAAATCAAACGCGCTAGGCTGAACTCTTCTGTCGCTGCCGACATACGATCACGCCAATGATCGAGTGGCAGACCTTCACTATCAAGCAGAAGACCTTTGCTGTTTGCCAAGCCACACACGCGAATAACGATGCCTTTTTCCGCAAGCTTCGCCTGTTGACGCTCGATCTGATCCACCAGCTCACCACCAACGCCACCAATACCAACCACGAATACGTCTAAGAAGTGCTTAGAGTTGAATAGGTTTTCGTGACACGCTTTGATCGCTTCAGAGATTTTATCTTCAGGAATCACGGCTGAGATAGCACGCTCAGATGAGCCCTGTGCGATGGCTACAATGTTTACGTTCACTTCAGCAAGAGATGAGAAGAAGCGAGATGCAACACCGCGCGATGTACGCATGCCGTCACCAACCAACGTTATGATTGAAACATTATCAATAAACTCGACCGGCTCTAATAAGCTATCTTTCAGTTCCAACTCAAACGCATCGGCCAGTACTTGTTGCGCTTTTGCTTTATCTTCTGCCTCAATACAGAAGCTAATGCTGTACTCAGAAGAAGACTGAGTAATAAGAACAATAGACACACCAGCGGAAGACATTGCGCCAAATACGCGGCTTGCCATGCCAACCATACCCTTCATACCTGGGCCGGAGACGTTAACCATAGTTAGGTCGTTTAGCGTCGTGATACCTTTGATCGCCAGATTGTCTTCACCAGTGTCTTGCCCAATCAAAGTTCCTGCACCTTGTGGGTTAAAGCTGTTTTTGATCAGACATGGGATGTGGAACTGTGCGATTGGGGCGATGGTTTTCGGGTGCAGAACGGAAGCACCGAAGTAAGAAAGCTCCATCGCTTCTTGATAGCTAAGAGATTTAAGTAGGCGAGCATCTTCGACTAAGCGAGGGTCACAGTTGTACACACCATCTACGTCTGTCCAGATCTCACAGCAATCTGCGCGCAGACACGCCGCAAGAACCGCCGCCGAATAATCAGAGCCATTGCGACCAAGTGTTACCAATTCACCTTTCTCGTTACCTGCGGTAAAGCCAGGCATGATGTTCACATGACCTTGAGGAAGAGGATTCTGGCGGAAGTTCTGAGTCGAAACTTCAACATCGACCATGGCTTCAAGGTGATCACCTTTTGCGTATAGGTATTCAACTGGGTCGATAAGATGTGCAGGCTGGCCTTTGGCTTCTAACACCGCTTTCATCAATTGAATCGAAACGCGTTCGCCTTTGCTAATAATACGTGCATTAACATTGTTTGGGCACATGCCAAGAAGATTGATGCCATGAACGAATTGGCGTAATTGAGAGAGAGAAGTTTTCACTTGGTTATCGAAAGCTGAACCATCGATATTGGGTAGTACTGCTTGGACTTGAGTGAAGAGCGTTTTAAACGACTCCTCCAACTCTTTGATTTGTAGTTCTGCTTCACCATTGCGCAATGCGCCTTCAATGACCGCAACCAATTTGTTTGTTGTTTTACCAGGAGCGGAAAGAACAACCGCCACTTCTTCTTGTTGAGCGTTATTGGCAATAATGTCTGCCGCTCTCAAAAAGCGATCTGCATCAGCTAGTGATGATCCGCCAAACTTCAATACTCGCATCCCTTCCTCCGGTATATCTTCTTAAATTTGTCTAAATTCTGGATAAAAAAGCATAAAAAAAGGCCTGTATCTTGTTGGATACAGGCCTTTTTTGTGAATTTCTTTCGCTCAGCAGCCTGCCCCAACATGTGTCGTGTCGGTAATAATAATGGTCGTGGTCATTACTACTAGGCTGTTAGATGGCATAAATAAATATTCAACGTTAATTGTGTTTGCTTAACTCTACGTTTACCGAGTTTCTGATACATAGTCAACAAAAAATTGTTTGTTTTTCCATCTTTCAGAGAATTCTGCTAAGCAATGTCATTGATATTTATAGTTAATTACACATTATTGATCATTTAAAAATCTACAGTTAGTTTTTGTAAAGGACTTAACCATCATCACCAGTTCGGTTTTTTATCTAATAACTAGTCTGATCTTTGCCATAAAACGTACGATCAAATAATTCGAGAGGGTTGTGACACATAACAACAACTTAACTGTGACTTATGTTCATAGGATCGAATTATTTAGAAAATAGGTGAGCTAGCTTTCATATTCTATGCTTTAATAGTGAGAAGCTTTGGGCGCATACTAATAAAAAAGTTGACACAAGGAGTGGTGAACATGAAAAGAGGGCTTTTTCTGTTGCTGTTTTTTGTGCCTGGTGTTTGTCTAGCAAACGAGCTTCCGCCGCTTCCAGGTAAAATATCCCCTTCTCCTCATAAACTATTCATTTCCAGCGACAGTTATCAGTCTGACAGTTTTGATGTTTGGAATATCGATACGGGTTACGCTTACGAACTTTTTGATTCGGTAGACGTTTATGTCGGTGCGCGAGTCAATAACTCTCCTACCAAAAATCAAAGTGGTTTTTTGAGTGGGATCAGCTATCACTTTAATGATCGTGTCACGCTGAAAAGTACAGTTCGCTCTTACAAGAATGAAACAGCGGAAGGTATTCGCCAAGACGACAGTAGCCTCGCGGCTGAAGTATCAAGTCGCGTAAAAATTACCGATAAACTGGATCTTCACGCGACTCTTGATTACCAAGATTGGCAACAAGGCTTTGAGGTTGGTTTAGGCTTTCGTTTTTAGAAGTCCAGCTTTTGCTTAGAAATCAACACACCGTTCCAGTCCGCGTAAACGTAGTGCTTAGGTTGAACGATTTGGTTTTGCATCGTTAAGGTTACGTTTACCTCTCCTATCCCGCGTTTCTCTGTTTTAAACGGGTTAGTTCCAAGAGCTTGAACGCCAATGTCCATTTGAGATATTTGTGCTACGTCGCGTATTGCACCATAGACAATGATACCTTCCCACCCATTTTCTATTCCGAGTATCGCTAATTGATCGCCGAGTAATGCTCTCTGACACGATCCATGTCCGTCAACAATCAATACTTTACCCGTTCCATCTTCGCCCAGTACTTCACGCACTTTCGAGTTATCGTGATAGCAGCGCACCGTAACGATTTCACCGTAAAAAGCGCTACGTTGACCAAAGTTCTGCAATGGTAAAGTAAGCAAGCTCACTTGGTCTTCAAATTGGTCACAAATATCGGGTGTAATGTCTCTCATATTTCCTCCGTGAATTTTCTCACCCAAGCGGTGCTTCAGTGAGCAGTATCCTTTTCTATACCTTCTATACGAGCCGAGGTTTAATGGAGCCTAACGTATGAAAAACTTTCGGCTGCGAGCACGCAATAAGATAAAGTTGGTCATTAATGACGTAATAAATCGCGTTTTGTTGAAAGTCACTCGCCAATTCAACGGCTACCTCTGGCGACAACTCGACGGCAAAGCTTTCCTCATACCATGTAAAAGCGCTATCACCTACCGTGACAGGCGCGTAATTAACGTGCTGTAGCTGTTTTTCTAACGCGTGATTGTTTATGCTGTTCTCTTCTTTGGACCTCAAGTTACTGTATGGGTTCCAAGCGGTTATCACAGCATAGTTTGAAACACGCCACTCGGCTTCGAATCTGAAAAAAGATTCTGAATAAGCATTCCATAACGATGCGTCTATGTTCTTATTACTTTTTTCTATCATAAGTCTTAAACGATTAATAACAGTTACATTTCATCAATTGATATAAATCAACAAACTGAATGGAATTAACATTTGAGCATTGTTAGCATGCTGTTAACAATATAAAATCCGCTCAATATCTTAGGGTGTTTACGTTTCAGGCCCCACTGAAAGCAGGAAATGAAAGGTAAACAAGCCCTTTAGAATAAACGTCGCCATTGGATACTGGTGAGTTGGCAAAATTCCATGGAGGGCGGATAACTGAAAGAAGTGTTTTTTTGATCAACTTGATTTATTATCAAAATCACATTACCTGTATGTTATATTTTTGCCTAGAATTTATTCTATTAGCACAATTTTGTCACAAATTTAGGTACCGCCAATGCAAACCCCGCAGATTCTTATCGTTGAAGATGAGCAAGTAACTCGTAACACTCTTAAGAGTATTTTTGAAGCAGAGGGATACGCTGTTTTTGAAGCCAGTGACGGTGAAGAGATGCACCAAGTGTTGTCTGATAACTCAGTCAACTTGGTTATTATGGACATTAATCTTCCAGGCAAGAATGGCCTTCTACTAGCGCGTGAATTACGCGAGCAAGCGAACATTGCTTTAATGTTCCTGACAGGCCGTGACAATGAAGTAGACAAGATCCTAGGTCTTGAGATTGGTGCAGATGACTACATCACTAAACCATTCAACCCACGTGAACTAACTATTCGTGCACGTAACCTACTTAGTCGCTCAATGAGCTCTAACGCGGTGCAAGAAGAGAAGCGCTCGGTAGAAAAGTATGAATTCAACGGTTGGGTACTAGACATCAACAGCCGCTCTCTAGTAAGCCCTGCTGGTGATAGCTACAAGCTACCTCGCTCTGAGTTCCGCGCATTACTGCACTTCTGTGAGAACCCGGGTAAGATTCAAACTCGTGCAGATCTTCTTAAGAAGATGACTGGTCGTGAACTTAAGCCACACGACCGTACTGTAGACGTAACGATTCGTCGTATCCGTAAGCACTTTGAGTCTGTTTCAGGTACGCCAGAAATCATCGCCACTATCCACGGCGAAGGTTACCGCTTCTGTGGCGATCTAGAAGACTAGATTTAACCGCTAATATGCAAAGGGCTTGCTCATTGAGCAAGCCCTTTTTGTTTTAGGTCTAACGACTAATGCAACATCATTGCGGTTAATAAACCTTGTTAATCTTCACGTACTTTTCGACTAACCAACGCTGTTTACCCGCATCGTCTAGAAGCACTGCGATATCAACCGATTTTTCTGTGTTCACATCAATGTGAGACGAGAACGCCACCTCCCATCGGCTTTCACTGTGCGTTCGAGTATCTAAAGACGCACTGTCCACCAACCACTCTTTTTGCCCCTGTTTAATAATAAGAGCTTCTGCCGTTAGATTTGCAGGAAGTAACTGATCTCCTTCGAGGTAAAGTGCACCTTGAATACTTTGCTCTTCCACGTCCCCAATATTCGGCATGAGGTTCACCCATAAATTACTTTTGAGCTCAACATTAACCTCATTAATCGTAATCTGACTGTTTTGTTGCCAATTCACATTTGGAACGGAACTACAGCCTGCCATCAATGCCATGGCTAATGCCAATGGTGCGATTCTTTTCATGTTATTTCCTTTGTTCCAACCAACTTTTGAGGACTTGAATATCGTTTTGGTATTCATTTTTGATCTCTTCAACCCAGTCTGAAATGTTTTCCCACCATGCTGGCATATCGGGCGATTGCGCTTTTTGCGCCACACTTTGGATACGTTTCAGGCCAATTGAACCTGCAGCACCTTTGATTTTATGCGCTTCAGAAACAATCCCATCTTGATCTTTCGCTGTCATGTTCGAATCTAAGACATCGATATAGTCTGGCATCATATCTTCAAACATTTTTATGCTGTCGTAGACAGGTTTTGCACCAACAATGTCGACGTAAGACTCTAACATATCCATATCGAGCAAATGTGTCTCAATCACAGGAGAAGGCACTGGCTCTTCCACTGTTTCGGGACCGCTCACCACTTCCTTAGGTTGTTCTAACTGGTGAGCGAAGAATTTATCAATCACTGACTGAATAGCATTCACTGCCAGCGGCTTACTGATCGCATCATCCATGCCGTTATCTAAGTATTCACGACGATCTTTCATTACATTAGCAGTTAAGGCGACCAATGGAGGAAGATTGTTATAATGCTTGCGGTAATAATTGGCGACATCAAAGCCCGTCATATCAGGCAGTTGGATATCCAACAACGCTAAGTCGTATTTTTCTGGCACAAAGTTCACTAACGCTTCTTGGCCCGTCATTGCCACGGTGACAGAGTGCCCTAGGCTCTCTAGTAACGATTTAGCCACAGTTACGTTAAGCTCGATGTCTTCGACCATAAATATGTTGAGGCGCACATTGTCGCGTTTCGCATCAATGACTGGCTCAGCTAGTTCAACAATCGGAACGTGGATCGATACAGTAAAAGTGCTACCAAAGCCTTCCTCACTGGTAACCGTAATGTCACCATCCATCATATTGATCAGTTGCTTAGATACCGCCAAACCAATACCTGTACCGACCGCATGCAGGTTGTCCTTGCCTGATTTCACTTGGTAGTACATCGCAAAGATCTTATCTAGCTCTTCGTCTGGGATACCAATACCTGTGTCTTCCACTTCCATAATAATGGTCGCAAAATCGTCTTCGACATCCGCGCTCACTGTCATCACAACGCCACCTTCCTTGGTGAACTTCATTGCGTTGCTGACCAAGTTCCAAATCACCTGACGTAGACGGGTTGCATCCACTTCAATTGCTTTTGGCAAGTCGCTTAAACGTTCTAAGTCAAAGCGTAACCCTTTTTGTTCCGCCATCAGAGCTGAGATACTCTCAATCTCTGCGACGAAGTCTTCGAAGTTAAGTGGCGCAGGTAATAGTTCTAACTTACGGCGATCAAATTTATCCATATCGATAATATCGTTGAAGATGTTACCTAGAGTAATCGCACTCACATTGATGGTCTGCATGTGTTTACGCTGCTCTTCTGTCAACGGACTATCTAGAAGCATACGACTTAAGCCTACAATGCCATTCAGCGGCGTTCGCAGCTCATGACTGATGGTTGAGATGAAGGTAGTTTTGTCGCGGCTTGCTTTCTCTAACGACTCTTCATGGCGCTTACGTTCAGTGATATCACGACCGAACCCAACGAGACCAAGGTGGCGGCCATCTTTGCTGTAAAATGGCACTTTACGCAGCTCAAAGTAATGCTTGCGACCATCTGGGTATTCGAGCCATTGCTCGTAAGTAATTGCTTGATTATCGGCAAAAACCTTTTGGTCAGTATCAACGATATGCTCGGCGATTTCTTTGCTATACACATCCCAAGGGCTTAATCCGACTAACTGGTGCTCTTTCTTGCCCGTTAGCTCTTCCATCGCGCGGTTACAGCCAGAGAAAACACCATCCGCATTGCGGTAGTAAATTAAGTCTGGTGAGGCATCAATAAATGAACGCAGTAATGCGGTACGTTCTGCCAACTCTAATTGAGTACGTTCGCGTTGGAACACCTCATTTTCGAGGTCTTGCATCGCCTCTTCACGTGCTTCTTCCGCTTTAATACGCTCTTCAATTTCTTGGTTAAGCTTTTCAATGTTTTGTTGAAGTTGGTAATTCAGCTCTTGATCTCGCGAACGCATGTCCTTCAGTTTGGACACCAGCTTAGTTAAACGCTGGCGAGACTCTTCTAGTTGATCGACAACCACAGAGAGGAAGTAAACCGCCCAAGGGGTGATCAATAGACCAAAAAACACCGAACGGACAATGTCGATATCATCTACTCGCCCTTTGAGAGCTAAAGTAATCCCTACCTGCACCACAACAGCTAATGCCACCAGCGCAAGGGCTAGCAAAATAGAGAAGCGAACAATCCCCAGTTTGACTAGCAAGTCGACATAATACTGGGCGAGATTTTTCATGGGTTTCATTAACTACTCCATGGTGGTGGCTAGATAGCGCCATTCGATGATGAAAAACAGGTAAATGCACTCGACCTAACGCAATTTAGGTCTGTTTGATTAGTGAAAAACACACGGTGCGATCTGCTCTTGTGATACGAGATAAAAAGATAAACCAACGAGCGCACAGGCTTGTGTAAGTTTAACGTGTTTAATACGGTGATTTAAACAATCAGCTATCAACTTAGAGCAAGCGGTCACAAAGCGTTAGCAAGAACTGGGGTGAATACAAGTGCGATTACGTCCATCAGCTTTAGCTTGATATAACGCACTGTCAGCCATAGCGATGCCCATTTCGGGTTCATCACCATGCTGAGGAATGTAAGAGACCAGACCGATACTGACGGTAAGGCGTTCAGATGCTTCTGAACTGTCGTGTTCCATATCAAGCTGTAGAATTTTCTCATGAATACGCTGTGCTACGTTGCGCGCACCTTCCGTGGTGGTATTCGGCAAGATAAAACCAAACTCCTCGCCACCATAACGCGCAACACAATCCGAAGAACGATTGATGACTTGTGTAAACACGGTAGCAACACTGACTAACGCTTCATCACCTTGTTGGTGACCGTAACAGTCGTTGTAATCTTTGAAAAAGTCGATGTCACATAACATGATGGTGAGCGGCAGCTTTTCTCTAGCATGGTGGTACCACAATACCTGCAGTTGTTCATCGAAACGGCGTCGGTTCGATACTTGAGTTAAGCTATCCATAAAGCTCAATTTTTCTAACTCTAGGTTGGCTTTTTCCAACTTTTGTTCTGCAAGATAACGCTCAGAAATATCACGCGCCATGATCAGCACACCATTCGTTCCTGATGCTTTATCTTTAAAAGGCGATTTCACCACATCAAACCACGTACTTTTACCATCACTACTCACGACTTTATCTATGTATCGAACTGGCTCTAACTGGCGTAATGCTTCTAAGTCACTGTCTGCTAAGCGCGCGTACATCTCTTTAGGAATCACGTCTTGGAGGCGCTTACCTATCAAATCAGAAATTTTTGAAATTCCTAACGCCTTAACAAAAGGCTGATTACACGCTTGATAGACCATGTTCTCATTGAAAATACCAATAGAGTCCGGACTGGCATCCAGAATCGTTTGTAAGATAGTATCTCTTTGCGCTAGCGCCACCTCTGTATCTTTGCGACGCTCCATTTCATCTCGCAGATTCTGTTGCATCTTGTGCCATTCAGTCACGTCATGACTAATAGACAGCGTACCGATAAGCTCACCACTCGGCGAAACAAGAGAGTTTTGATTGACTTCCAGTAAGCAACTTCGACCTTGTGGATCCGTTGTCCATTTACGTTCGCTTTTTCTGGTCATCTCACCCAAGGTCTTGGATGCGCAAGCTTCTTCCCTTCGCCCTTGCCAGAATTGATCAAATGCTCGATTGGTCGTTAACAGATTGCCTTGGCGGTCTTGGGTACAAATCAGCTCTGAAAGTGAGTCTAATGCCGAACGTGCGATGATTAATTGGGCAAGTTCTTGTTGCTGCTCTTGGTGAGTGGCTTGATATGGCTGAGCATAAAGAATCCAAACTCGATGATTGCGCAATAAACTCTTTCTGCCTGACAGCTCCACTTTAATAGATTCACTATCAGATAGTCGCCAGTCAAAAGCCTGCTGACGAAAATGACGACTAGAGAAGCGATCGAGAAACTGCTCAAGCTCATGAATATCGAATAAAGCAGGATACAAATATCCCGTTCCCAAAGAGCGAATGCCTAATAACTGCATCGCAGCCCGGTTAGATAGCAAGAGCTGAGCATGGCTAGTGTCCACCACTATGACTGGATAGGGAGAATCCGTTACTAGTTTCTTAAGTGACGTCTGAAAGTGCAAATAGATCAGTGCTAACGCACACACGCCTGCGATTAATAACAAGACGACATAGCCATAACCGCCTTGACCACCCCAAAGCCAATTGAGTAACTGATCCATCGTTTAAACCTTCAAAAAACACTGGTTAAAATATATCAGTTATTTATTGAGCGATCTGCTATTAATTCCGGTTTAGTATAGATAAAGGTATTCCCCGTAAGACTCCCTTGAGCACCATGAGCACTGAGATCTCGACCAATTTCCGTCATCGCTAGCCAACGGTTTTCACACCACAGAGGCGATAATAACGTGGGCCTCCTGGCTGCTGATGAAACGCGATGATAAATCACATCTGGTGGTGTCATACGAATCATTTCACTGGCGATCGCAACATATTCTTCTAATTCAGGGGCTTCTAGCTTTCCAGCACGCCAAGCTTTCGCCATGGTGCTACCTTCGACAATATGCAAGCCATGTAACTTGATGCCATCCGTTCCCACGGCCAACACTTTTTGCAGCGTTTCAATATTTTCGGCGCGGGTTTCTTTGGGTAAACCCACAATTAAGTGAGTACAAACCTTGATTCCGAGTGTTCGCGCACGCTTAGTGATTTCGGCATAACACTCAAAGTCATGACCACGATTGATACGTTTTAGGGTGTCATTGTTGGCGGTTTGAAGACCTAGTTCTAGCCAAATTTCATAACCTTGCTGTACATAGCCCGACAGTAAATCCAATACCGCATCAGGGACGCAATCAGGACGCGTCCCCACACAAAGACCAACCATGTCTGCAGCCTTTAGTGCTTCCTCATACATGTTTTTGAGAACTTGTACTTCTGCATAGGTACTGGTGTAGGCCTGAAAATAAGCGAGATACTTCTTCGCTCTGTGAATTTCACCTGCGCGATCTTTTAACTGTTCGTGAATGCTTTTTATCTGGACTTCTTCATCTGCAAACGAAGCCACATTGCAAAATGTACATCCTCCCCGCCCAATCGTGCCATCGCGGTTAGGGCAACTAAATCCACCGTGCAATGTTAACTTATGAACCTTTTCACCGTATCGACGCTGAAGATCTTGGCCGATTGTATTGACCAACTCATGTAACTGCATAAATTCTCACCAACAATAAATCGTAATCAATCTCACTACGATCTGTGTAAATAAATTACATCCCTGCAAGAAAAAACACACAATATTAATCAATTCAAACACCCATCATGCGGGTCAAAATCAATAAACTTGCATAATTAAAGGCAAAAATCGTTCATGTTGCGTAAATGTTAAACTAAAAATGCATAATTAAACGAAAAAATTGGGTCACAACGCCGAGTTTTTCATTGCATTCTGAAGTGACAAAATTGTAGGATACTTACACAACCCCGTTATTTTTGTGACTTTTATTACAAAGCACACTGCGGGATTTGTCGGTGTTATCCCACTCCTACCTATATAAATCACTAGATAGTGATAATAAATAAAGGGATACCACCAAGGATTGTTTTTCTCGCAAAACTTTTCCTGCGAGATACGGAAAGGAATCAAGACCGGTCAACCTAGATCGGTGGCGATAATAAATATAAAGGACAAGACGTAATCAATAGTCTAGGTAGTATTTGCTGCCCGGTACTTTTGCGTCGACATTGAACTGGAAGGATGTATCTATGGTAGATAGAGAGCAAAATCCACAGGGTCTGTACACTCCGGAACTGGAGCATGACGCTTGTGGTATCGGTTTTGTTGCTCACCTTAAAAACCGTAAATCTCATGAAGTAGTGACTCAAGCATTGGATATGCTGGCTCGCATGGAACACCGTGGTGGTCAAGGTTGTGACCCATGCAGCGGTGACGGTGCGGGTATCTTGTTACAAAAACCTCATGAATTCCTATTAGAAGAAGCCGTTAAGCTAGGCATTAAACTGCCTTCGTTTGAAAAGTATGGTGTTGGTGTCGTTCTTTTCCCGAAAGACGAATACAAACGCGAACAATGCCGTGACATTCTAGAACGCAACGCACAGCGTCTAGACCTTGAAGTTATCGGCTACCGCGTATTACCAACCGACAACTCCATGATTGGTGCCGACCCTCTAAGCACAGAGCCTCAATTTGAGCATGTGTTTATCTCCGGCGGCCCTGGCATCACGCCTGAAGAGCTAGAACGCAAACTGTACGTACTTCGTAATTACACCGTACGCGTTTGCCTAGAAAGCGTTTCGAACATTGGTGACGACTTCTACATTAACTCCATGTCTTACAAGACATTAGTGTACAAAGGTCAGTTAACGACTGAGCAAGTACCTCAGTACTTCCTCGATCTGCAAAACCCGACCATGGTGACTGCACTGGCACTGGTACACTCTCGTTTCTCTACCAACACCTTCCCGAAATGGCGTCTTGCACAGCCTTTCCGTTACATTGCCCACAACGGCGAAATCAATACAGTTCGCGGTAACTTGAACTGGATGAAAGCCCGTGAAGCAATCCTAGAATCAGACCTGTTCACTCAGGCTGAAATCGACATGCTTCTTCCAATCTGTCAGGAAGGCAGCTCGGATTCATCTAACTTCGATATGGCACTTGAGCTCCTAGTTCTTTCTGGTCGCAGCCTGCCACACGCATTGATGATGATGATCCCGGAAGCATGGCAAGAAAACAAAAACATGGATCCTAAACGTCGCGCGTTCTATCAGTACCACGCGAACATCATGGAACCATGGGATGGTCCTGCTTCAGTATGTTTTACTGATGGTGTTCAAGTTGGTGCGACACTAGACCGTAACGGTTTGCGCCCTTCTCGCTACACAGTGACCAAAGATAACTTCCTAGTGATGGCATCTGAATCTGGTGTTGTGGATATTGAACCAGAGAACGTAGAGTTCCGTGGTCGTCTACAACCGGGTCGTATCTTCGTTGCAGACCTAGAGCAAGGTCGCATCATCTCCGATGAAGAAGTGAAAGACACCATCGCAACGGCACAGCCTTACGAGAAATGGGTAGAAGAAAACCTACTGAGCTTGAAGAAGCTGCCAGATGCGAGCAACCAGTTCAGCCAACCTAAGCCAGAACACCTTCTACACCGCCAACAAGCGTTTGGCGTAAGCACTGAAGAAGTGAACGAAATCATCGTTCCAATGGCGAATGACGCGAAAGAGCCATTATCAGCAATGGGTGCCGACTGGCCTCTTGCGGTTCTATCTCATCAGTCTCAACATCTTTCTAACTACTTCAAGCAGCTGTTCGCACAGGTAACCAACCCACCGATCGACCCGATCCGTGAGCGTATGGTTATGTCGCTGAACACTTACTTGGGTAAAGACCAAAACCTTCTGACTGAAACACCACTTCACTGTCAGAAAGTCGAATTAGAATCGCCGGTTCTGGCGAACTCAGAGCTTGAAAAACTGCGTGCGATCGATAACGAGCACCTACAAGCGAAAACGTTGGATATCGTATTCCAAGCTAGTGAAGATCAAGGCAAACTTGAGCGTGCATTAAAACGTATCTGCCAATACGCAGAAGACGCGGTTATCGATGGTTACTCAATCATCCTACTCACTGACCGCGCAGTGAATTCAAACCACGCGGCGATCCCAGCAATGCTGGCAGTTGGCGCAGTGCACCACCACTTGATCCGTAAAGGTCTACGTGCGAAGTGTGACATCGTGGTTGAAACTGGTGACGCGCGTGAAACGCACCACTTTGCAACGCTACTTGGTTACGGTGCGAATGCGGTTAACCCTTACCTAGTGATTGAAACCATCATTGAACTTCAACGTACGAAGAAGTTGGATCCAGAAGCGAACCCTCGTGATCTGTTCAACAACTACCGTAAAGCGATCAATGGCGGTCTTCTGAAGATCTTCTCGAAGATGGGTATCTCAACGCTACAGTCGTACCATGGTGCGCAAATCTTCGAAGCCCTGGGCATCCATAAATCCGTGGTAGACAAATACTTCACAGGTACAGTTTCTCGTATCCAAGGTCTAACCCTTGATGATATCGCCAAAGAAGTGCTGATCCGTCACCGCATCGGTTACCCACAACGCGAAATCCCAATTCAAATGCTGGATGTTGGTGGTGTTTACCAATGGAAACAGCGTGGTGAGAAGCACCTATTCAACCCAGAAACCATTTCTCTACTGCAAGAGTCTACGCGCAACAAGAACTACGATCAGTTCAAGCAGTACGCGACAGCCGTAGATAAACAAGGTGACAACGCAGTAACTCTGCGTAGCCAGCTAGAATTCATTAAGAACCCAGCAGGTTCTATCTCTATCGACGAAGTCGAACCAATTGAAAGCATCGTGAAACGCTTCGCGACGGGCGCTATGTCATTCGGTTCTATTTCTTACGAAGCACACTCCACACTAGCTGTTGCGATGAACCGTCTTGGCGCGAAATCGAACTCTGGTGAAGGTGGTGAAGACCCAATGCGTTTCGAGCGCAAAGAGAACGGCGATTGGGAACGCTCTGCAATCAAGCAGGTGGCTTCAGGTCGTTTCGGCGTAACCTCTTACTACCTAACTAACGCTGAAGAGCTGCAAATCAAAATGGCTCAAGGTGCGAAGCCAGGTGAAGGTGGTCAGCTACCAGGCGATAAAGTAGATGACTGGATCGGTGCAACGCGTCACTCGACTCCGGGCGTTGGCCTTATCTCGCCACCACCACACCACGATATCTACTCAATCGAAGATTTGGCTCAGCTTATCTACGACTTGAAGAACGCGAACCGCGCAGGCCGTGTAAACGTGAAGCTGGTATCAGAAGCAGGCGTAGGTACGATCGCTTCTGGTGTAGCGAAAGCGAAAGCGGACGTTGTACTAATCGCAGGTTTCGACGGCGGTACAGGTGCATCACCAATGTCTTCAATCCGCCATACCGGTCTTCCTTGGGAACTTGGCTTGGCAGAAACGCACCAAACGCTACTGAAGAACGGTCTACGTAACCGTATCGTGGTTCAAGCAGATGGTCAGATGAAGACACCTCGCGACCTTGCAGTGGCAACACTACTTGGTGCAGAAGAATGGGGCGTAGCAACCGCAGCATTAGTGGTTGAAGGTTGTATCATGATGCGTAAGTGTCATAAGAACACTTGTCCTGTTGGTATCGCGACTCAGAACAAGACGCTTCGCGAGCGCTTTGATGGCCGCGTAGAAGACGTCGTTACCTTCTTCCAATACATGGCACAAGGTCTACGTGAAATCATGGCTGAGCTTGGCTTCCGCACTATCGATGAAATGGTCGGTCAAGGTCAGAAACTGAAGATCCGCCAAGACATTTCTCACTGGAAATACAAGAACCTAGATCTGTCTCCTGTTCTCCACGTTGAGCAACCACGTGAAGCTGATGGTGTATTCAACCAAGCTCAACAGAACCACAACCTAGAAGAAGTGCTAGACCGTAAGCTGATTCAAGCAGCGATTCCTGCACTAGAGAAAGGCGAAGCGGTGAATGCCGAGTTCCCTATCGTCAACACGGACCGCTCTGCAGGTACCATGTTGTCGAACGAAATCTCGAAAGTGTACAAAGATGCAGGTCTACCTCAGCCAATGAACGTGAAGTTCAAAGGTTCTGCAGGTCAGTCATTCGGCGCATTCCTAGCTAAGGGCGTGAAGTTCGAAGTGGAAGGCGACGCGAACGACTACTGGGGTAAAGGCTTATCCGGCGGTACTTTAGTACTTTATCCAGATGCGAAATCAAGCATTGTCGCGGAAGACAACATCGTGGTTGGTAACGTGTGCTTCTACGGTGCAACTTCGGGTGAGTCTTTCATTCGTGGTATGGCTGGTGAACGTTTCTGTGTTCGTAACTCAGGCGCGAAAGTAGTAGTAGAAGGCGTCGGTGACCACGGTTGTGAATACATGACTGGCGGTGCAGCCATCATCCTTGGGTCAACAGGTCGTAACTTTGCCGCAGGTATGAGTGGTGGCGTGGCTTACGTATGGGATAAATCAGGTGACTTTGAGTCAAAACTGAACCCAGAGTTAGTAGACCTAGATCCAATCGAGCAAGAAGACAGAGATCTATTACTCGACATGCTAACTAAGCATGTTCAATTCACAGGAAGTGAAGTCGCTCAGTCTTTCCTAGACAACTTTGAAGCAAGCCTAGCCTCTATGGTTAAGGTAATGCCGCGTGACTACAAAGCGGTTCTTCAAAAGCGTAAAGCTGAAGCACAGTCTCAAGGAAACGAAACTCAAGTGGAGGCCGTATAATGGGTAAGCCTACTGGATTTTTAGAGCATGGTCGTGAACTACCACAGAAGATCGACCCAGCTGAACGCATCAAGAACAACAAAGAGTTCGTTCTGAACGAGGAGTTTGGTGACAAGATCAATACTCAGGCTTCTCGTTGTATGGATTGTGGTGTGCCGTTTTGTCATAACGGCTGCCCTATCGGTAACATCATCCCAGAGTTTAACGATGCGGTTTATCGTGATAGCTGGGAAGAAGCTTGGAACATTCTAAGCTCAACCAATAACTTCCCAGAGTTCACTGGTCGTGTTTGCCCTGCTCCGTGTGAAAGTGCTTGTGTACTTGGCATCAACCAAGATCCAATCACTATCTGTAATATCGAGAAAACCATCGTAGAAACGGCGTATCGTGAAGGGTACGCCAAACCAAAAACACCACGCTCTCGCACTGGCAAAACCGTTGCGATCATTGGTTCAGGTCCTGCTGGCCTTGCGGCAGCAGAGCAGCTAAACAGCGCTGGTCATACTGTGACGGTATTCGAGCGAGACGAGAAAGTGGGCGGTCTGCTACGTTTTGGTATCCCAGACTTTAAACTGAGCATGGAAGTCATTGATCGCAAGATCAATCTAATGGCAGAAGCTGGCATTGAGTTTAAAGTAAACCAACACGTCGGTGTTGATGTAAATGCTCAACAATTGCGTCAAGAGTTCGATGTGGTTCTACTAACCGGTGGCTCAACGGTTCCACGTGATTTGCCCGTTCCGGGTCGTGAACTAAAAGGCGTTCACTTCGCGATGGAATTCCTAGGTCAAAATAACCGCCGTGCCAACGACATGGATCTTAAGGGTGAAGAACTTCACGCCGCGGGTAAACACGTTGTCGTTATCGGTGGTGGTGATACGGGTTCTGACTGTGTAGGTACATCAAACCGCCACGGTGCAGCAAGCATCACTCAGGTTGAAATCATGCCGATTCCACCAGAGAAACGTCCTGCCAATATGCCATGGCCACAGTACCCGATGATCCTACGTACTTCGACGTCTCATGAAGAAGGCGTTGATCGTCACTGGAATATCCTAACCAAAGAGTTCATCGGCAATGACAAAGGTGAAGTTACCGGTCTTCGTTTAGCTGATATCGTTTGGCAAGATGCGAAACCAGGCGAGCGTCCAAGCTTCAAAGAAGTAGAAGGCAGCGAGCGTGTGATTCCATGTGATATGGCATTTCTAGCGATGGGATTCCTACACCCTGAACCAACAGGCGTACTTGCTCAACTGGATATCGCGCTAGATGATCGTGGTAACGTAGCAACTCAAGGTTTTGCTACAAACCAAGAAGGTGTATTTGCTGCTGGTGATATGCGAACAGGCCAATCTTTGGTGGTTCGTTGTATCAACGAAGGCCGTGAATGTGCCCGTGCTATCGATGATTACTTAATGGGTGGCACAAACCTAGAAGCAAAAGCAGATTCACTGATGCTTTCTGCTTAACGAAGCAGTCATGCTTCTCTCTTTCAATTGCCTAATAGCCATCAGCAATATCGATGGCTATCGGTGAAGAAAGAAAACAATTCCTTCCAATCTTTCTATTTTGACCAGCATTTTATGCTGGTCTTTTTTATCTCCCACAGAATCAAATGTTACTTTTTTGTAACAATCAATTTTCTATCTATTTGAAATTATTAAACTATTTTAGCTTATTAAATGGTAAATCGCATATTCACGTGATGATCCACTAATAACTTGACCTTTTTTACAATAAGCTATAGCTTGTGAAGTTGATGAAAATAAAACACTCAAAAAATGTTAAATATTTCACAACTTTTACTGAATAATTATACATAAAGCTATAAAGATGACGCATAGTTAGTCATCGATATCAACGTAAGCAGTGTTGATATATCTGTCGGGATGACGGATAAGCAAAGGGAGAATTGCAATGGCTCTTTATGATCCAAGTCTTGAGAAAGACAACTGTGGATTTGGCTTGATCGCGCATATGGAAGGCGAACAAAGCCACAAGCTGGTACGTACAGCAATTTCTGCACTTGACCGCATGACTCACCGTGGTGGTATCGCCGCCGATGGTAAAACTGGTGATGGTTGTGGTCTTCTATTACAAAAGCCCGATTCCTATTTACGTCTTATTGCCGAAGAAAATGGTTTCAACCTTGGCAAGCAATACGCCGTAGGGATGATTTTCTTCAACCAAGATCCAGTCAAAGCTCAACTCGCTAAAGACATCGTCAACAAAGAACTGGCTCAAGAGACGCTAACTGTGGCTGGTTGGCGTGAAGTACCAACTAATTCAGAAGTACTCGGTCCAATTGCGGCCAACTCGCTTCCAAATATTCAGCAAGTCTTTATCTCTGCACCGGCAGGTTGGCGCGAGCGTGACATTGAACGTCGTCTCTACATCGCACGCCGTCGCATCGAGAAACAAATCACCGAAGATCCGGATTTCTACATCTGTAGCTTGTCGACTCAAGTTTTGGTGTACAAAGGCCTATGCATGCCTGCGGACTTACCGCGCTTTTATCTTGATCTTGCCGATCTACGTATGGAATCTGCTATCTGTCTGTTCCACCAGCGTTTTTCTACCAACACTCAACCGCGTTGGCCATTAGCTCAACCGTTCCGCTACCTTGCTCATAATGGTGAGATCAATACCATTGAAGGTAACCGACAATGGGCACGCGCTCGTGCTTATAAGTTCTCGTCACCACTGCTGCCTGACCTACAAACTGCAGCACCGTTTGTGAACGAGACAGGCTCAGACTCGTCTAGCTTAGATAATATGCTAGATCTCTTTTTAGCTGGCGGTATGGATATCTTCCGTGCCATGCGTATGCTCGTACCGCCAGCATGGCAAAACCACCCGGATATGGATCCGGATTTGCGTGCGTTTTACGATTTCAACTCCAAACACATGGAACCATGGGATGGCCCAGCAGGTATCGTACTGTCCGATGGTCGTTATGCTGCTTGTAACCTAGACCGAAACGGTCTACGTCCTGCGCGTTATGTAATTACCAAAGACAAGCTGATCACTCTGGCATCTGAGGTAGGGATTTGGAATTACGCCCCAGATGAAGTTGCCAAAAAAGGTCGTGTAGGTCCGGGGGAATTGCTCGTCATCGACACTCGTAAAGGTAAGCTTTGGCAGTCTAGCGAGATCGATAATGACCTGAAATCTCGTCACCCTTATCGCGAATGGATGGAGAACAACGTTCGCAAACTAACACCGTTCTCTAAGCTGCCTGAAGATCAAGTAGGTGAGCGCAGCTTTGATGAAGACTTGCTTAAGACTTATCAAAAGCAGTTTGCCATGAGCAATGAAGAAGTCGATCAAGTATTGCGTGTCCTCGGTGATATGGGGCAAGAAGCCGTCGGTTCGATGGGTGATGACACCCCGATGGCGGTTCTTTCTTCGAAAGAGCGCTTGGTGACTGATTACTTCCGTCAGAAGTTCGCGCAGGTCACCAACCCACCAATCGATCCGCTGCGTGAGAAACACGTCATGTCGCTAGCGACCAGCATCGGCCAGGAGATGAACGTCTTCTGTGAAACCGATGGCCACGCGCATCGTGTAACCTTTGATTCTCCAGTACTGCTCTATTCAGACATGCAGCAACTACTAGAGCTGAGTGACGATCATTACCGTAATACCATTCTCGATATCAACTACGACCCACAACAAAAAGATCTTAAACAAGCCATTAATGATCTGTGTGAGCAAGCAGAGCAAGTCGTTCGTGAAGGCACGGTTTTAGTGGTGCTTTCGGACAGAGCCTTGGTCAAAGGTAAGTTGCCAATTCCGGCAGCAATGGCAGTCGGCGCCGTTCAAACTCGTCTGATTGACGCGAACTTACGTTGCGATGCCAACATTGTTGTCGAAACCGCAACAGCCCGTGATCCACACCAATTTGCCGTCTTGCTTGGTTTTGGTGCCACTGCGGTTTACCCATACCTTGCTTATGAAGCGTTAGGTAAACTGATTGATGATAAAGCGCTAGAGAAAGACTACCGCGATGTGATGCAAAACTACCAATACGGCATCAACAAAGGCCTGTACAAGATCATGTCGAAAATGGGGATCTCAACCATCGCCTCTTACCGCTGCTCACAACTATTTGAAGCAGTTGGCTTGAGCCAAAATGTGGTCGATCTGTGTTTTAAAGGCGTCACAACTCGAATTGAAGGCGCGAATTTTGAAGACTTCCAGCAAGATCTTACAAACTTATCTCGTAAAGCATGGGCGAAACGCAAATCGATTGATCATGGCGGCTTGTTAAAGTACGTCCATGGAGGTGAGTATCATGCTTACAACCCGGATGTTGTCGGCACGCTGCAACAGGCCGTTAAATCTGGCGAAAGTAACGACTATCAGAGCTTTGCTAAGCAGGTAAATCAACGCCCTGTAGCCATGCTGCGTGACTTAATGTCGCTGAGAAAATCAGACTCACCGCTGCCACTTGAGCAAATAGAACCACGCACTGAACTGTTCAAACGCTTTGACTCTGCGGCAATGTCCATTGGCGCACTTAGCCCAGAAGCGCATGAAGCACTTGCAACGGCGATGAACCGTCTTGGTGGTTACTCTAACTCGGGTGAAGGCGGTGAAGATCCTCGCCGTTTCGGTACTGAGCGTAACTCACGTATCAAACAGATTGCTTCTGGCCGATTTGGTGTAACGCCGCATTACCTGACTAATGCGGATGTACTGCAAATCAAGGTGGCACAAGGTGCGAAACCGGGTGAAGGTGGACAGCTACCAGGACACAAAGTCACCGCTGAAATCGCAAAACTGCGTTATTCGGTACAAGGTGTGACTCTGATCTCCCCTCCTCCGCACCACGATATCTATTCGATTGAAGATTTGGCCCAGCTGATCTTCGACCTAAAACAAGTCAACCCGAATGCGCTGGTTTCGGTAAAACTCGTCTCCGAGCCAGGTGTCGGCACCATCGCAACGGGTGTAGCCAAGGCTTACGCTGATCTTATTACCATTTCGGGTTACGACGGTGGTACTGCAGCAAGCCCATTAACTTCGGTAAAATACGCTGGTAGCCCTTGGGAGTTGGGGTTGGCAGAGACACAACAAGCTCTGGTTGCTAATGGTCTGCGTCATAAGATCCGCTTACAGGTAGACGGTGGTCTAAAGACTGGTTTAGACGTAGTTAAAGCCGCAATTTTAGGTGCAGAAAGCTTCGGTTTTGGTACTGCGCCAATGGTCGCTATGGGTTGTAAGTTCCTACGAATTTGTCACCTCAACAACTGTGCAACTGGGGTTGCGACTCAAGACGAGACACTGCGTAAAGAATACTTCAAAGGTCTACCAGAAATGGTGATGAATTACTTCATCGGCTTGGCAGACGAAGTGCGCGGATTACTCGCCGAACTTGGCGTTGAAAAGCTGACGGACTTGATTGGTCGTACCGATTTACTTGAGGCAGTAGAGGGATTTACAGCGAAACAGACCAAGCTGGATCTATCCAATATTCTAGAAGCTCCAGTATCACCTGAGGGTCATCCGCTATTTTGGACAGAGCCAAACAAACCGTTTGATAAAGCTGAGCTCAACCAAAAGATCGTTGATGATGCCATGCATGCGGTCGAAAGCAGTCAATCGGCAAGTTTCTTCTACAATGTCATCAACACTGATCGTTCTGTTGGTGCACGCTTATCTGGCGAAATAGCAAAACGCTATGGCAACCAAGGATTGGCGGCTTCCCCTATCAAAATCTATCTTGACGGCACCGCAGGTCAGTCCTTTGGTGTTTGGAACGCAGGTGGTGTAGAGCTTTACCTCACGGGCGATGCGAACGACTACGTGGGCAAAGGCATGGCGGGTGGTAAAGTGGTTATCAAACCTCACCTTGGTACCGCATTTAAATGCAATGAAGCAACTATCATTGGTAACACCTGCCTGTACGGCGCGACTGGCGGCAAGCTGTTTGCGGCGGGTAAAGCAGGTGAACGTTTCGGCGTACGAAACTCAGGTACGATAGCCGTCATTGAAGGTGCTGGCGATAACGCTTGTGAGTACATGACTGGCGGTATTGTTGCCATTCTTGGTGCGACAGGTGTGAACTTTGGCGCGGGTATGACTGGAGGCTTTGCCTATGTTCTGGATGAGAACCAAAGCTTTGAAGGTCGAGTTAATACTGAGTCTGTCGAAGCCATCTCATTGTCCGATCTTTACATCCACCAAGAACATTTGCGTGGCCTAATTGCGGAACACCTTGAAGAAACAGGGTCGAGTCATGCAGAAAATATTTTGGCGAACTTTGATGAATGGATTCCAAAGTTCTATTTGGTGAAACCACAAGCGGCAGATCTTCGCACGCTACTTGGTCACCAGAGCCGCAGTGCCGCAGAGCTGCGTGTTCAAGCACAGTAATCATGGAGGATGTTTGAATCATGAGCCAGAACGTTTATCAATTTATCGATGTGCAGCGTGTAGATCCTGCGAAAAAGCCTATAAAAGTTCGTAAGATCGAGTTCGTTGAAATCTATGAACCGTTCACTAAACAACAGGCGACTGCACAAGCGGATCGCTGCTTAGATTGTGGCAACCCATATTGTGAATGGAAATGCCCAGTCCACAACTACATCCCTCAATGGTTAAAACTTGCCAATGAAGGTCGTATTCTTGAAGCGGTTGAACTATCGCATCAAACCAATAGCCTACCGGAAGTATGTGGGCGCGTTTGCCCTCAAGACCGCCTATGTGAAGGTTCATGCACGCTTAATGATGACTTTGGTGCCGTCACCATCGGTAACATAGAAAAGTACATTACCGACAAAGCGTTTGAAATGGGCTGGAAGCCAGATATGTCCAAGGTGGAGTGGACCGATAAAAAGGTTGCAATCATTGGAGCTGGCCCAGCTGGCTTGGCTGCCGCAGATATCCTAGTGCGCAATGGCGTTAAGCCAGTCGTGTTTGACCGCTACCCTGAAATTGGAGGCCTTCTGACCTTCGGTATTCCTTCCTTCAAGCTTGAAAAAGGCGTGATGGAAAACCGCCGCCGTGTGTTCACTGAAATGGGCGTCGAGTTCCGCATGAACATGGAAGTAGGCAAAGATGTCCAAATGCAAGAGCTGCTTGATGAATACGATGCTGTTTTCTTGGGCGTTGGCACCTATAAATACATGCGTGCAGGTCTAGATAATGAAGATGCGCCGGGTGTGTATGACGCGCTGCCATTTTTAGTTTCGAACACCTACAAAGTCATGGGTCTTGAGAGTAACCAACCCTTTATCGATATGGCAGGAAAGAAAGTCGTCGTACTGGGTGGTGGTGATACCGCAATGGACTGCGTTCGTACCTCAATTCGCCAAGGTGCCTCCAACGTAGTTTGTGCTTATCGTCGTGATGAGGCCAACATGCCAGGCTCTCGTCGCGAGGTAAAAAACGCAAAGGAAGAAGGCGTGAAGTTCATGTTCAACCTTCAGCCTTTGGGAGTGGAAGTGGATGCGTCAGGCAAAGTCTCGGGGGTCAAAGTGGTGAAAACCGCACTTGGTGAACCTGATGAAGCGGGTCGCCGACGTCCAGAGCCCGTTGAAGGCAGCGAGCACGTTCTACCAGCAGACGTTGTTATCATGGCGTTTGGTTTCCAGCCGCACAAAATGGACTGGTTAGCACCGTTTGATGTCGATTTGGATCAATGGGGTCGTATCAAAGCCCCAGCGAAGCAAGAGTTCCAGTTCCAGACCAGCAACGAAAAGATCTTCGCGGGTGGCGATGCGGTACGAGGTTCTGATCTTGTCGTAACCGCAATTGATGAAGGACGAAAAGCGGCAGAAGGCATTCTCGATTACCTCGAAGTTTAATCTCAGCTAACCTCACAAAAAGGGTCCTGTTATTGGATCCTTTTTCTTTTGTATCCATATAATTAGAAACAAAATTATAAGAGTAAATATAATGAAAAAAGCCGCTCTCCTTTCCATTACTTTGCTCGGCTTAACCGCTTGTAGCCAAGGAGTCACAACCATGACGGATCGTTCTCAATCACCTTGTGGTGACAAACCAAACTGCGTCTCCACCCAAGACACGCGAGAAAAATACAACCTAACGCCATTTATCTTAGTTGATTCAGCAAACATCGACGCTATTGAGCAAGTTGCGCTTGAACTGCCAGGCGCGAAAACCGCGGTGAAAGAAAGCAACTACCTTCGTATCGAGTGCACATCTAAAATCATGCGCTTCGTGGATGACCTCGAACTAAAAATAGCAGGAGACCAACTGATTGTGCGCTCGGAATCTCGTGTGGGCTACTCTGACTTTGGCGTAAACAGAAAGCGCGCCGATCAATTACGAGAAAAGCTCACTCAAGCTAAGCTCATCAAATAGAAAACTGCCAACGGGGAGTGCTATACTCTCGGCCAACTAAAATATTTACTTAAAGAGAGTGTTATGAAAGTTGGTATCATCGGTGCGATGGAACAAGAAGTGACCATCCTGAAGCAAGCAATTACAAACTGCAAAACTGTAAATAAAGCGGGTTGTACGTTTTTCTCTGGTCAAATTAACGATGTCGAAGTCGTCGTACTACAATCGGGCATCGGTAAAGTTGCAGCGGCAGTGGGCACGACAATCCTTCTTGATGAATACCAACCAGACGTTGTGATTAACACAGGCTCTGCTGGCGGTTTCGATTCAAGCTTAAACCTTGGCGATGTAGTTATCTCTACAGAAGTTCGTCATCACGATGCAGACGTAACCGCTTTTGGTTATGAAATTGGCCAAATGGCCGGTCAACCAGCTGCATTCAAAGCGGATGACAAGCTAATGGACTTAGCCGAAAAAGCCCTAGCACAAATGGAAAACACTCATGCGGTTCGCGGCCTAATTTGTACTGGCGATGCGTTTGTTTGTACTGCTGAGCGTCAAGAGTTTATTCGTAAACACTTCCCGTCAGTTATCGCTGTAGAAATGGAAGCATCTGCTATCGCTCAAACTTGTCACCAATTCAACACGCCGTTTGTTGTTGTGCGTGCAATCTCTGATGTCGCTGATAAAGAATCACCAATGAGCTTTGATGAGTTCCTACCTCTAGCAGCAAAAAGCTCTTCCGAAATGGTATTCAAAATGCTGGAACTCATTAAATAAACGACTCATTCATGGAAGAAGTTTTTCAGTCATTTTATGCCAACGGTGCGCTCCTTATAATGTGGGGCGCACTGATCTTGCACCTTCTAGTGCCAATCCCCAATTCAGCGCACCCCATCACTTTATGGCGAAAGCTAGCAGAACAGCTAGCTAACAAAGTGAACAATAATCACAATTACTCACAGAGTGTAATCTCAGGCAGTCTTGCACTAGGCTTGATGCTGTTTCCTTGCTTGATATTACTGATTGCAGTAAAGCCGTTTGTTTGGCAAATCCCTTTATATGAACTGGTTCTATTGATCCTTGCGCTAGACTGGCGCAACAGCGAAACGTTAACGAAACAGCTCGTAACTAGTATGTCTTCGGAAGACAAAGCTCAGTGTCGAGCATTACTGAGACCATATCTTAATCGCGATACTGGTAGCCTCTCGATCGTTGGCATAGGTAAAGCTGGCTCAGAAACCCTGATTATGGGATACAGCCGCAACGTGATCGGCGTACTATTTTGGTACGCACTAACAGGTGGTATTGGTGCGCTAATGTATCGACTCACAACAGAATTAGCGCGAGTGTGGTCCCCTAGCCGACGCCAATATTTGCCCTTTGGTAAACATGTGATTCAACTGGTTGCTACTCTGGATATTATTCCACTTCGTCTCTTTGCCATACTTTTAGCTGCCGGAAAGAATGCAAGTAATGTGCTCTCTGGAATACAACAGCAAGCGAAGTCTTGGCCCTTACCAGGACCTAGCTGGGTGTTATGTACTATCGGACACAAACTACAACTGTCTTTATGCGGCCCTGCTATCTATCAAGGTGTGCGTGCAGAGCGCGCAAAAATCGGTGGGCGCATTGCGCCATCGGCTATTCACCTTTCACAAATACATACGCTGCTCGTTTGGCGCGTCCTGGCTTGGATCGCAATCCAAAGTTTGCTTTTAGGAATAATTTATCAAGGATTATGATGAATAAATTATGCTTCGCATTAACGCTGTTTGTTTCGACAGCGACCTTCGCTCAACCCGCTCAACGCATTATAAGTTTAGCTCCACATGCCACCGAAATTGCCTTTGCAGCAGGGCTAGGAGACCAGCTTGTTGCTGTCAGCGAAATGAGCGATTATCCAGAACAGGCAAAGCAGCTAGAAAGAGTCTCAAATTATCAAGGAATTAAATTAGAGCGCATTATTGCTCTTCAGCCGGACTTAGTGATTGCTTGGCCAGCCGGAAACCCCGCTAAAGAGTTGGAGAAAATTAAACAGTTCGGTATTCCTATCTATTACTCCACTACAGGTTCATTAGAAGATATCGCCAATAATATTGAGCAACTCAGCCAATACAGCGAAACTCCACAAGTAGGAAAAAAGGCCGCTGAAGATTTTAGAACGCAGCTGAGTACACTAAAAGAACAGTACAACACGAACGAGAAAGTTAGTTACTTTTATCAGTTGAGTGAAAAGCCTATCATCACTGTCGCCGGAAAGAACTGGCCAAGTGAAGTCTTTACTTTTTGCGGTGGTGAGAACATTTTCGCCGCATCTAGCGCGCCTTATCCTCAAGTTAGCATCGAGCAAGTCATTACTCGCCAGCCAGAGGTTATTTTTACTTCTCGTCACGCAATGAGTAACGATGGTATGTGGACTGAGTGGAGTAATGAGCTTCTTGCTCTTAAAAACAAACACATCTGGTCCCTAAACTCTGATTGGATTAACCGTCCCACACCACGCACATTGAACGCGATCAAAGAAGTGTGTGAGCACTTTAAAAGCGTTCGTCAAAAACGCTAACGATTTCGTGGCAAATACCGTACAATTTCCGCCCATTTTTTCTCACACTATTTAAAGGTACTAAGTAACATGGACTCCATGCTGCTTTATATGATCGATTTGTTCGGTACCGCTGTTTTCGCCATCTCTGGCGTATTACTGGCGGGCCGTTTAAAAATGGATCCATTCGGCGTTATCGTGCTCGGCAGTGTGACTGCTATAGGTGGCGGAACAATCCGAGACATGGCGCTTGGTGCCACTCCCGTATTTTGGATAACAGATACGACTTACTTATGGGTGATATTTGTTACGTGTCTACTAACCATGCTTGTTATTCGAAGACCCAAGCGACTCTCATGGTGGGTATTACCCGTTTGTGATGCCATCGGTCTCGCTGTGTTTGTGGGAATAGGAGTAGAAAAGGCACTCGCCTACAATGCATCCGGGATGGTCGCGGTGATAATGGGGGTTATTACTGGCTGTGGCGGTGGCATTATACGAGACGTGCTGGCTCGCGAAGTTCCTATGGTATTAAGAAGTGAAGTCTATGCTACGGCATGTATTATTGGCGGCATCTTCCATACGATGGCGGTAAACATGGGATATGACCACTCAACGGCTTTGCTCGCTGGTGTAATCTCAACGCTCATTATACGTCTCGGTGCGATTCGTTGGCATCTATCCCTGCCAACTTTCGCCATTAACCGTTAAACACCAACAACATCACTCACCATGGAGTCGACCAAGTGTCGGCTCCTCTCATTTATGCTCATTTGATTCGCCAATTCTTGGGCAATTCGCTAAATTATCTCAACCATTCCTAACTTTCATTAATCATTATGTTGCTTGAAGGTATTGAAACGTTACTTGTCCTCAGTAAAGAAAAAACCATGAGCCGCACGGGCAGTCAACTCTATATTAGTCAATCTGCCGTGAGTAAACGTATTTCAAATCTAGAGAAGAAGTTAGGAAAAAAATTAATAGAGCCAAATGGTCGGCACATAAAGCTGACCTCCGATGGCCTTGCGCTCATCAACACGATCGAGCCAACGTTCAATGAGTTAAGAGGTCAGATCTATGATCAACAACAAATAGAAGATACTTCTTTGATCAAGATAGACTGCTCTGAAACCTTAGTCGCTGGATACCTCAGCATGATCATGGCAGAACACTTTGCCCATGATCAGTACATACGAATATCGACCAATCATACGCCACGCATTATTGAGAATGTGAAATCAGGCAAAGCTACATTGGGATTTTGCGCTGGCTATCTACCACCTCATCATGGATTAATGAGCCTTCACCTCGCCGATGAACCTTTCTCAATTGTCAGTCGACATTCACTTTCACAACTACCTAAAGCTATTTTGACCAATGACCTAACTAACCCTGCCAACACATATCAACAAGCTATTTTATCCAAACACGGAATCGAACCTTTGATGGAAATGGATTCGTATACTGCGGCAGCACAACTGGCTTTGGGAGGTATGGCTCCCGCTTTAATCCCTAAATCTATCCTAACGACACTTAATATCACACCTAAGTTCTGCTATGACTTTGAAGAGCTAGATCAGTTAGTTCGGCCAATACATATCTGCTTACGTCACAGCACATATCGTAGCGAGCGAGTTAAAGCACTGACAGAATCCATTGCTGATGTTGTTGCCAAAGAAGTTTCGTTGCCATAAGCATCGACATCACTATAACTAGAGGACGAATCCATTTTTGCCCTTTACTTACCACGACCTTCGCCCCTAACTGAGCACCAAGAAAACCGCCAACAGCCATAGTTAAGCCAAGCTTCCACACGGGCAACCCAGCTAAGATAAAAAAGAGTAGTGCCGCTATGTTTGACGTGAAATTGAGGATTTTGGTTCTAGCTGTGGCTTCGACCAAAGAAAAGTGACCTAGTGCAACAAAACAAACAGTAAAAATAGATCCAGTCCCAGGGCCAAAAAAGCCATCATAGAAGCCGATCCCGCCACCAATGCATAGCGCAAACATCGCTTCAGATAACTTTGGTTCTCCATCGATTTTTCGCGTACTTGGCGCGAGTAAAAAATAGAGGGAAATGGCTATCAAAAGAACAGGGATCAAACTGGTGAGTACGCTAGCATCAATAAACTGCACAGCCTCGGCACCGATTGCAGCACCTATAAAAGTGCAGAGTATCGCAAAACGCATTTCCTTTAAGCTGACAATACCGTTACGCACGAAATACCAGCTAGCAGAGAAACTGCCAAACGAACTTTGTAACTTATTGGTTGCTAGAGCTTGAGTCGGACTCAACCCCGCAGCCAAAAGCGCAGGGAGCGTAATGAGCCCTCCCCCACCAGCCATCGCATCAATAAAGCCTGCGGCAGTCGCAACCAAAAATAAGACCAACAAAATTTCAACCGTGATTTCCACTACACTTCCTTTTTGAAGAGGTATCAAAGAGGAAGAAACGGTAGCACTTATTCACAAAACTACCAATGGAAAGTCAAGACACCAATCTATTCCTAATTTTCATAGAATTAATGCTTAAACTTGACTCCAAACTTTTATATAAAATTTAGTTGTCAGAAAGAATTGAATCACTGTCACAAATCTATTGCTGATAATGAGATCAAACGCTTACCTTTAAATATAAAACTAGACGAATATGAAAGATCTGTTCAGCATGTAGAGTTTACATTGTCAGCGCTCAAGGCCCGATATCTGAGGAAAATACATGACTAGCAACTACCCTTTATCACGACATCAATCCTCAAAAAATAGTGGTAGTATAAGCACCTACCCACTTTATAAATCAAATCATCAACATCGAAATCAAGAAACCATTATCTTATCTATCGAGAGCTTCGATATCGTTGTCAAGAACAATGTAAAAGATAAAGCGAAATTAGAACGTTGGGAAAAGATAAAGGGAATGTTTGAAAATACAGCAAACTATTATGCTACAGGACAGGACTTAGTTTTTATAACCAACTTATCAAACTATTTGTACGGAAATAATAGCTCTGTTATCGTTAAAAATTATTCTGGAGCTCCACATATCATACTCACAGGCTCCCCTGCTATGCACTCAAAGCTTTCTGGATTAGGAAAATTTCTTCCCACTCCAACTGTGGCAAAGTTCGCTGTTGGACCAGAAGGGGCATTACAATCCATTAGAAGTGGGGGCATAATAACAATTATCTTAATATCCACATACAGAGTGATTGACTTTTTCCTCAATGACCGTCAAACCTTAGCCAAACTATTTGGTACTTTAGCTAGTGATATAATCACTATCGGGTTATCGTCAGCTGCAGCAGCTATATTTGTAAACTTTGCCGCAGCAGTGGGTGGCAGTGTTGTAACTTTAAGTGCTGGCCCATTATTAGGGGCTATTTTGATAAGCTCGGCTGTAGGTCTTTTATTGAATAGAGAAAATGATAAACGAGGTTTAACACAGAAGTTAATAGCCTCTATAGATATTTACTTAAAGCAAAGAGATATAGAAGCAAAGAGAAGAGCAAAAGAAGAATATAATGAGATTCAACGTAAAACTCAAAGTATGATTTTCTCGCAAGAAATACAGCGAGGTTTGTTACGATGAAAAAAGGGAGTTACGACCGAACGCAAGTGTTTTTTTATTTAATAATTTTATTAGCATCAGCAATATCACTGTTAATATATGGTTTTGATGGATTGTCAGACTTTTATCTTAACATCTATAATAATGAAAGTTATTCATCTTTTGATCAAGCTGATATTTTGATTATAGGCTCTAGTTTGATCTTATTTGAATGCTCTAGAATGTCCGTAAAAACATTAAAATCAAATAATTTCCTAACTAAAAGTGAGTTTAAAAGCTCTAGTAAGATATTCCTAACTATATCGGTAACTAGTTTTTTTCTTCTTTATCCCTCGCTACTAGCAGCAGATGTTTTTGCAAAAAGTAACGGATACTCTCTTGATACTGAAGAATCAACTTATAACTTAGTCCTAGAAAAAAGAACATATCGAAGCACTCCATAGTTAGTATGTCTTTAAGCTCGACACTGCTTATTTTAACTTTTTCTAATTACCTATCTGCTTAAAGAGTTATGGTCGGCTTAATACCTCAGTCCTACAGCATTAATTTTGTTGCAGCAAGTGGTAGTTCTATTGCTTCATCTTTGGGCACATTGCTTGCCATCATTAGCTTAATGATCTTCAAAAGCAAAGCATACCAATCGTTCCTAGCACACTTTAATGCTCTTCATTTTAGAAAAACCTCGATATAAAAAAGCCCGCTCAAATGAGCGGGCAATGAGGTTGTCATGTAAGCCCTGATTAATGAGCTTACTGATTTTTATCTGTTACGCGTCTAGACTCGCTTTCACTTTAGCGTGTAACTCTTGAACCGAAGTTACTGACGCTTTTGCGTCTGCAGTATGAGACATACATGTAGCGAACGCTGCATTCAGTGTCGTTGTGTAGTTCACTTTTTCTGCCAGTGCACCACGGCGTAGAACTTTCGAATCTTCAATCGCTTGACGACCAGCAGCCGTGTTTACGATGTAGGTGTATTCGTTGTTCTTGATGCGGTCAAGAATGTGTGGACGACCTTCGTGTACTTTGTTTACCAAACGTGGGTTAATACCCGCTTCGCCCAGAATTACAGCAGTACCGTGTGTCGCATCCAACTGGTAACCCAGTTTCACTAACTTAGAAGCTAGGTCAACAACACGCTCTTTATCACCTTCACGTACAGACAGTAGCGCACGACCACCTTCAGGATAAACCGCACCACAACCTAGCTCTGCTTTCGCGTAAGCTTCTGCGAACGTTGCACCCACACCCATTACTTCACCTGTTGAGCGCATTTCAGGGCCCAATAGAGGGTCAACACCAGGGAATTTGTTGAACGGCAGAACCACTTCTTTCACTGAGTAGTAAGGAGGGATAATCTCTTTAGTAAAGCCTTGTGACTCTAGAGATTGACCCGCCATTACACGTGCAGCGATTTTCGCTAGAGGAGCGCCTGTCGCTTTCGATACGAATGGTACCGTACGAGCAGCACGAGGGTTCACTTCAATTAGATAAACGTCGTTGTCTTTCACAGCAAACTGCGTGTTCATCAAACCGCGTACACCGAGTTCGAATGCTAACTTCTCAACTTGCTCACGCATCTTGTCTTGAATTTCCTGACTTAGCGTGTATGCAGGCAGTGAACATGCAGAGTCACCAGAGTGAACACCCGCTTGTTCGATGTGCTCCATGATACCACCGATAACGACGCGTTCACCGTCACAGATAGCATCAATATCAACTTCGGTTGCATCATCCAAGAAACGGTCTAGCAGAACTGGAGACTCGTTCGATACGCTTACTGCTTCGTTGAAGTAGCGACGCAGGTCTTGCTCATCGTATACGATTTCCATCGCACGACCACCGAGTACATAAGATGGACGAACAACTAATGGGAAGCCAATTTCTTTCGATTTCTCAACCGCTTGCTCCATCGTTGTTACTGTCGCGTTTTCTGGCTGAAGTAGACCTAAACGGTCAACAGCGGCTTGGAAGCGTTCACGGTCTTCCGCACGGTCGATAGCATCTGGGCTAGTACCAATGATTGGCACACCAGCCGCTTCTAGAGCACGAGCCAGTTTAAGTGGCGTTTGACCACCGTACTGAACAATCACACCTTTTGGTTTTTCAACGCGAGCGATAGACAGTACATCTTCCAGAGTTACTGGTTCGAAGTACAGACGATCAGACGTATCGTAGTCAGTAGATACCGTTTCTGGGTTACAGTTAACCATAATGGTTTCGTAACCGTCTTCACGCAGCGCAAGTGATGCATGAACACAACAGTAATCGAATTCGATACCTTGGCCGATACGGTTTGGACCGCCACCAAGAACCATGATCTTATCTTTGTCTGTTGGGTTTGCTTCACATTCTTCATCGTAAGATGAGTACATGTAAGCCGTGTCAGAAGAAAACTCTGCTGCACATGTATCCACACGTTTGTAAACCGGATGAATATCAAACTGCTCACGAGCACGGCGAATTTCACTTTCAGCGACACCAAGCAATTTAGACAAGCGAGCATCAGAGAAGCCTTTGCGTTTCATCTGACGAAGAACTTCTTTGGTCAAACCTGCGTAGCCGCCCGCCTTGACTTGTTCTTCGAGTTTTACAATTTCTTCGATTTGAACCAGGAACCAGCGGTCGATTTGAGTCAAGTTGAACACACCGTCGACTGACATACCCGCTCGGAATGCATCGGCGATGTACCAGATACGCTCTGCACCTGCTTCTTTAAGTTCGTGACGAATCTTAGTCAGTGCATCTGGCGCTTCCAGATCGACCATCTCATCAAAACCAGTTGCGCCAACTTCTAGGCCACGCAGTGCTTTGTGAAGAGATTCTTGTTGGTTACGACCAATCGCCATTACCTCACCAACTGATTTCATCTGAGTTGTCAGACGATCGTTTGCACCAGCAAATTTCTCGAAGTTAAAGCGAGGGATCTTAGTTACGACGTAGTCGATAGTTGGTTCAAATGACGCAGGTGTTGCACCACCTGTGATGTCGTTTTGTAGTTCGTCTAGCGTAAAGCCAACAGCCAGTTTCGCGGCAATTTTCGCGATTGGGAAGCCTGTTGCTTTTGATGCTAGCGCAGAAGAGCGAGATACACGCGGGTTCATCTCGATGATGACCATACGACCATCTTTCGGGTTGATACCAAACTGTACGTTTGAACCACCTGTTTCAACACCAATCTCACGTAGAACGGCTAGCGATGCATTACGCATAAGCTGGTATTCTTTGTCAGTCAGTGTTTGTGCTGGAGCAACCGTGATTGAGTCACCCGTATGGATGCCCATTGGGTCAAAGTTCTCGATTGAACATACGATGATACAGTTGTCCGCTTTGTCACGAACGACTTCCATTTCGTACTCTTTCCAACCGATTAGCGACTCATCGATAAGAAGTTCGTTGGTCGGAGATAAGTCCAGACCGCGACGACAGATTTCTTCGAACTCTTCTTTGTTGTACGCGATACCACCACCAGTGCCACCCATGGTGAACGATGGACGAATGATACAAGGGAAGCCAACCATATCTAAAACTTTGTAAGCTTCTTCCATGCTCTTCGCTGTATCTGCGCGAGGACACTCAAGGCCGATAGACTTCATCGCTTTATCAAAACGAGAACGGTCTTCCGCTTTGTCGATTGCATCAGCCGTTGCACCAATCATCTCTACGCCAAACTCTGCGAGAACGCCGTGCTTCTCTAAATCTAACGCACAGTTAAGTGCTGTCTGACCACCCATAGTTGGCAGAACTGCATCAGGACGTTCTTTCTCGATGATCTTGCGTACAACTTCCCACTGAATCGGCTCGATGTAAGTCGCATCTGCCATCTCTGGGTCAGTCATAATCGTTGCTGGGTTAGAGTTAACCAGGATAACTCGGTAGCCTTCTTCGCGAAGAGCTTTACACGCTTGTGCGCCAGAGTAGTCAAACTCACATGCCTGACCGATAACAATCGGACCAGCACCAAGAATTAGAATACTTTGAATGTCAGTACGTTTTGGCATTATCTACTACTCCGAATTAAGCGCTGTGTTTTTTGATTAGTTCGATAAAGTGGTCAAATAGCGGTGCCGCGTCATGTGGACCAGGGCTCGCTTCTGGGTGACCTTGGAAGCTAAATGCTGGCTTGTCTGTGCGGTGGATACCTTGCAAAGAGCCATCAAATAGCGATACGTGAGTAGCACGTAAGTTTTCCGGTAATGTTGCTTCATCTGCCGCAAAGCCGTGGTTTTGCGAAGTGATCATCACAACGTTACGCTCTAAATCTTTTACTGGGTGGTTTGCACCGTGGTGACCAAACTTCATTTTCACCGTTTGCGCACCTGATGCTAGCGCCAGAATTTGGTGACCTAGACAAATACCAAAAATTGGCAGGCCTTTTTCTAGGAACACTTTGGTTGCTTCAATCGCGTAAGTACATGGTTCTGGGTCACCAGGGCCGTTTGATAAGAATACGCCATCTGGATTTAGTGCCAGAACTTCTTCCGCTGACGTTTCTGCAGGTACAACCGTTAAGCGGCAGCCACGGTCAACCAACATTCGTAAGATGTTGCGTTTTGCGCCGAAGTCGTAAGCGACAACGTGGTATGGCAGCTCGCTGTCATCTTTCGCCTCTGGAAGTCCACCTTCAAGCGTCCACGAACCTTGCTTCCATTGATACGCTTCTTTTGTTGTAACTTCTTTCGCAAGGTCCATTCCTTTTAAGCCTGGGAATTCTTTTGCTTTCGCTAGTGCCAAAGCTTCGTCTAGGTTGTTGCCCGCAACAATACAGCCGTTTTGAGCACCTTTTTCACGCAGGATACGAGTGAGCTTACGAGTATCGATATCAGCGATGCCAACGATATTTTGAGACTTAAGATAATCAGAGAGGGATTGTTCGTTACGGAAGTTAGAAGCGATTAGAGGAAGATCGCGAATCACAAGGCCTTGTGCATGAATGGAAGAGGATTCTTCATCTTCGGAAGTGGTTCCGGTATTGCCAATGTGAGGATAAGTGAGAGTGACGATTTGCTGAGAATAGGAAGGATCAGTGAGGATTTCTTGATACCCCGTCATCGAGGTATTAAAAACGACTTCACCAACGGAAAGACCATCTGCCCCTATGGACACTCCGCGGAACACTGTCCCATCTTCTAGGACCAACAGTGCTAATTTACCCAAGACAACCTCCAGAATAAAAATGCAAAAAAAATAAATCAAACTGCAAACATGCCTTCCTTTACCTATAAAATCTACATAAATAGGTATTTCAGACAAATTGGCGGTATTCTAAAGTTGGACTCGAAACCTGTCAACCTACAATCAAAAATAAATGATTAATTTCTAGCGAGTAAGGTCATTTTGAATCAGTAAGGCCCAAAAAGATAACTTTTACATGCTATTACATAGAGAGGCATAGAGGTTTAATGAATTTTACAAATTTGAACTTTTTAGAGATCACAAAAAAGTATGAATTTTTCACGCAAACGTTCACTCGACAAAAAAGACATTAGTTTTTAGACATCAAAACCCAAAACACCCACAAAACAACCAAAACAACGACAAAAGTAAGCACCAAAATACTTTCTGTTAGAATCATTTCATTTACAAATAATTCTATAGATATAAAAAAGCCGGCTACCGCCGGCGAATAATTATGTATTTAGAGTTCATTCAATCCCAAAACATCTGTCATGGTATAAAAGCCCGCTGGTTTGGCACTCAACCAAACAGCGGCCTTGACGGCGCCATTAGCAAACGTCATACGATCGGTCGCTTTGTGCGTTATCTCCACTCGTTCCCCGATATCAGCAAACATGGCTGTGTGCTCACCGACAATATCGCCAGCGCGAATTGTAGCAAAGCCGATCTCATCTTTAGTACGTTCACCTGTGATACCTTCTCGCGCATAGACAGCTACATCATTCAGCTTGTTGCCCATCGCACCAGCAATGGCTTCGCCCATCCCGATAGCGGTACCAGAAGGAGCATCAACTTTATGACGATGATGTGCTTCGACAATCTCAACATCACAGTAGTCGCCCATCACTTTGGCTGCTTTCTCAAGAAGCTTAAATACTAGGTTCACACCAACAGAGTAGTTAGGAGCCATGACAACAGGCACTTGCTTAGCGGCTTCGTCAATCAGTTCACGCTCTGCATCACTGAAACCAGTCGTCCCAATCACAATACTCTTTCCATGCTTCTTACACAGTTCAAGATTCGCCAACGTACTTACTGGGGCAGTAAAATCGATGATTACATCAAAATTATCGACGTCTTTAGCAAGATCATCCGTTAAGAACACATCGAATTTGCCTTCACCACAAAGTTCACCGATATCGACACCGACAAGTGAGGACTCAGGTCGTTCTGATCCCGCGCTCACTGTCGCCTCTGGGTTAAGGTGTGAAGCTTTAACCAAATTACGGCCCATTCGGCCTGCTGCTCCTGCGATTGCAATACGAACCATTGCGCTTTCTCTCCTTCTCTGGATAACGAGGTTTGCTCTCGTTCTCTCGTTTCGCTTAATCTGTTTAAACTAACAACATACCGTGGTTACCACAAGCAAGTTCATCAGGCTTAAGCGAACTCTTTTACGACACGCTCCAAGATAGGCACGTTCGCTTCAGGAAAGGCATAGTTACCCAATTCTCTTATCTCAACCCAGCGACCTTCTTGACCTTCTCGGCCGTAAGGCTCATTACTGAACTTAGATACCGTAATAAAATCAAACTTAAGTGATTTGTCTGGATAGTCATATTCCAAATGCTCGAAAAGGGCTTGCTCAGTAACTTCAATTCCTACTTCTTCTTCAAGTTCTCTTGCTAGAGCATGTTCAATACTTTCTCCTGACTCGACTTTCCCGCCGGGAAACTCCCAAAACCCGCCTTTATGCTTGTCGTCTGGACGCTTTGTAATAAAAATTTTTGATTTGTCTTGGTTAAAAATAATAGCCGCGACTATGTGAATTCTTTTCATAGGGGTTCCTAACTCTCAAGCCGTTACACTTCAACGGTCTTTGAATCTCTAAAACTATCCGATGCTATCAAAACTTATGAAATTCGACAGCCACAGAATTTGCTTAAAAAAAGAGCCGCCTAGGCGACTCTTTAAAAAATTATCTGACTAATACGTTAGTCGATTTTGCCGTGGCACTGTTTATACTTCTTACCACTACCACAAGGGCAAGGCTCATTGCGACCTACTTTGCGTTCATCACGTACCATTGGCTGACTTGAACCTTCTTCAGATTCTTCACCTTCAGAAAGAGGGTTTTGTGCTGCTGCGTGTTGCGCTTGAGCACGACGAGCGGCCTCTTCAGCTTGCGCACGACGTTGCTCTTCCATACGTTCAACTTCTTCTTGTTGCTGAACTCGAACGCGAGATAGAACAGTAATCACATCAGTTTTCAGCGCTTCTAGTAGACCTTCAAACAGTTCAAACGATTCACGCTTGTATTCCTGTTTCGGGTTCTTCTGCGCATAGCCGCGTAAGTGAATACCCTGACGCAAGTGATCCATTGCTGCCAAGTGCTCTTTCCAAAGCGTATCCAGAGTTTGAAGCATAACCGATTTCTCGAAGTTACGAAGCACTTGGGCACCCACCACTTCCTCTTTCTCTTTGTACACTTCAACGGCTAGATTGATGATCTTCTCGCGTAGCGCCTCTTCGTAAAGCTTATCGTCTTCTTCAAGCCATTGCTTCACTGGCGCATCAAGATCGAAGTCTGCTTTCAAGCGCTCTTGCAGACCTTCAACGTCCCACATATCTTCTAGTGATTGTGGCGGGATGTACTCATCAATAACCGCGGTTAGCACATCTTCACGGTTTTGCTCGATCATACCGCTGATGTCTTCAACGTTCATCAATTCGTCGCGCAGCTCGTAGACAACCTTACGCTGATCGTTCGCCACATCATCGTATTCTAGTAGCTGCTTACGGATATCAAAGTTACGACCTTCCACTTTGCGCTGTGCTTTTTCAATTGAGCGAGAAAGCATTTTCGATTCAATTGCTTCACCTTCTTCCATACCACTTTGGATAAGGCTCGCCATACGATCAGAAGTGAAAATACGTAACAAAGAGTCTTCCATAGATAGGTAGAAGCGAGATGAACCTGCATCTCCTTGACGACCAGAACGACCACGTAGCTGGTTATCAATACGGCGAGATTCGTGGCGCTCAGTACCAATGATGTGTAGACCACCAGCATCTAGTACTTGCTCATGTACCACTTTCCACTCTGCTTTAATCGCATCGATTTGTTCTTGAGTTGGGTTCTCCAAAGCTTCCACTTTTGATTGCCAACTACCGCCAAGCACAATATCCGTACCACGACCGGCCATGTTGGTCGCGATAGTTACCGCACCAGGCATACCCGCTTCAGCAACAATTTCCGCTTCCTTTTCATGGAATTTCGCATTCAATACGTTGTGTTTGATCTTCGCTTTCTTCAATGCGTTAGAAAGAAGTTCTGATTTTTCAATCGATACTGTACCAACCAATGTTGGCTGACCTTTCGCAACGCGCTCTTTGATATCTTCAAT
>NZ_JAWOTC010000042.1:38661-46483 GCF_033338675.1 Vibrio sp. Vb1574 | reverse complement strand
CTGAAACTCAGTATATTGTTTGATAATTATTCAATTTCGGACGACTTGGTTTTCTGTCCGAATTACGCAACAAAGCCATATGGATTGCTCACAATTAATTAAGATTTCAAGCGTGTCTTTCTGCTTGGCCGCTTTAAACTCCGCATAACGGCGAAAAATTTCATCCGTGATCACGCTGCAATCAACAATAATGGCTGATGAAAGAGATTCATGTAACACTCCGTGAATCAGATTATCTGGCGTGATTAGAGCAACACTAATACCGAGTTTGGTCTCCAATACATCTTTCAACAGAGATGACTGTAGACTTCCCTCCGTGATTAAAATAACGTTTCTTTTTTTTTGCTGCTCCATCCTGATCGCATTCCCTTGGTCGTTTTTATTGAAATACGCAATAGATTTAGATAGAGCGGTAGTATTGTCAAGTATGAAAATCACTAGTACTAATTAATAACTCATTGAAATGTCAATAATTTTTAAGTGGCAAGTATGTGAGAGGTATTAGCATTTTTCAGACATTAAAAAAGGGAGTATAAACTCCCTTTTTGTGTTTGAGCAGGTGATTTAATCACGCACGTTAGAGGTAAAACACCACCTAACTTAGTGGATTGGAACTGCGTTTTTTTGGTTAAACTTACCAAAGTGTTGTTCTAACACTTCTGGCGTCAGCTTACCTTCCGCTTCCAGCTTTTTCAGCTCAGCGACGATCGCTTTTTGCTCTTCTAGCGACGGCAGTTTTACTTCTGGCTCCTGAGCGGTTTCTTGAGAAATTTGCTCTAGTTCTTTTTCGAAGTCATTCATAGTACTTACCTAAAATTAATGATTGAACTTTTAAACTTCGCCTATTCTATCCAACTCTATAACTTGAAGCTACCAACCATCTTGTCTAAACGAGAAGAGAGCGCTTGAAGATCGCGACTTGCATCCGCCAACTCTTCTGCTGTCGCGGTTGTCATTTCATTTATCGCGTTGATTTCTTCGATATTTTGATTAATGGTATGCACCACCGTGGATTGCTCTTCCGTCGCCGTTGCAACTTGTGTATTACGATCAGAGATGTCGGTGATTCGTTCAGAAATACTGATTAATACCTCGACTGCTTCATCGGTAGAAGTAACCCCTTCAATGGTGACCGCTTTGCCCGCTTCCATAGCACTTACCGCGTCTTGTGCGTCACTTTGAAGCTGATTGATCATGCGCTGAATCTCTTCTGTAGAATCAGCCGTGCGTGAAGCTAGGTTTCTTACCTCATCAGCAACAACCGCAAAACCACGTCCCTGCTCACCAGCACGAGCAGCCTCAATTGCAGCGTTTAGCGCAAGTAAATTCGTTTGCTCAGAGATGTCACGAATTACACCCAGAATCGAGCCAATATCTTTGGTTGTCGATGCCAACTGCGTAACAACAATATTGGTTGTTTCAACATCATCGGCTAGGCGGCTGATCACCTCTTTTGCTTTCATCACAACTTCTCGACCAGTTTGAGTGTTATCTGAAGCCTGATTTGCCGTATCAGCAGCGGTAGCAGCGTTCGATGCAATTTCACTGATGGTCGCACCCATTTGGTTGATAGCTGCAACTACTTGAATGGTTTGATCACGCTGCTCTTGGCTGTTGTCGTGTGTGGATGTTGCTTTCGTTGACACACTTTCTGCCGCTTGACTTAATGAGCCACTGGTTAAAGCAACTTCTTTCATCGTGGCATGAATCTTCTCAATGAATCCATTAAAGCCTTTTGAAAGCTGAGCAATTTCATCATTACCCTTAATTTCAATACGCTGCGCCAAATCGCCTTCACCTTGCCCAAGGTCGGTAAAACGATCGGCAATCAGTCGGATTGGTTTCGTAATGCTGTTTGCTAACCATACGCCCATGAGGATGAATACAACGGCAACAATGATGGTCGTAAACAGCATTTTTTTAGCTGTCGCATTCAGGTCTGCGAATACTTCATCAACGGGAACCACGCCAATAACAAACCAGTTCATTGAAGGAACATACAAACTAGAAACAAAAGTATCCTGCCCTTCAAACTCCACATTAATTAGGTTGAAGCTATTTTTGTTCAACAGCGCACTTGCGTCACTACCAAATAGTTTAGTGATAGAAGTTTGGTTCTTACCTTGTTGGCGGTGTATTTGAATCTGGCCTTGTTCATTAGTGAGGAACACGTAACCCGTATCTTCAATTTTAAACCCATTGAGCAAAGTAACCATGTCTCCCATAGATTTAGAGAGACCAGACATTGATGTACCATTAAGATCTTGGAAATTGGCAAACATTTTCACTTCGCCATTTGCCTCTTGGAACACACTCACGGACGTTTCTTGACCAGACGACGTAAATCCAAAGAACCAAGCATCTTGCGTTCGGTTAAGTTGACGTAAGAATCCGTTTTGATTCCAGTAATATGCCGTTTGACGATTCGCTACCGACGCATCATTAAGACCATACTGTGATTTAACGTTATTGAGCTGCTGAACCAACTGAACTTCTACTGACGGATCACGGTTTGTATTAGATAGGGCTTCAACAATAAATTCGTTTGTAGCCAGCTGTTTTGCCGCTTGTTGCATTTCGACAACTTCGCGGTCAATTTCGGTATTGATTTGCTGCAACATCGCAGGTAGCTCGATGTCAATAAGACGATGGCTCAATACATCTCTCGCATGACGCTGAGCCATAACACCAACAATGATTGTTGATGCTAGAACAGCAAACGTAATGCCAAGTACAACCTTCTGTTTGATGCTCAAGGAATGAAGTTTCAACATATTCGGACCTTTTAAAAGAATCACTTGTTATTGGCCCCACAAGGGGAATCAGGTGCATATCTCATGACACGCACACCACGGAATCTTTATCGGCTCATATGTACAAAACTAGAGGCATTTCTCATTATATTATGAAAAATAAATGTAACACACTGTCAAATAAGCACTTTCAGAGATAGCACGTACTTGCAATTCTCTGTAGCGTCCCAATATTGAAAAGATAAATTGCAATAGAGCGTTGGAACTTTTTTCACATGGAAAATGACCAATACTCAACACGAAAATCACATGGATACCGAGAGTCCAAAGCATGCATAAATCTAACTTCGAAACTCTTCAGCAATACTTAGAGTCGCAGATCATCGGACAGCAAGATCTGGTAAAGCAACTGCTTGTTGCGCTTCTTGCGGATGGGCATATTTTAGTTGAAGGCCCTCCTGGGTTAGCAAAAACCCGTGCAGTAAAATCACTCTCAGACTGTGTTGAAGGCGACTTCCACCGCATTCAGTTCACCCCTGATTTGCTGCCAGCCGATTTAATCGGCACCGATATCTTCCGTCCCGAAACCGGAGAATTCACTTTCCAATCAGGTCCTATCTTCAACTCGCTTATTCTTGCGGATGAGATAAACCGTGCGCCAGCCAAAGTACAAGCGGCAATGCTTGAAGCAATGGCAGAGAAACAAGTCACAGCAGGTCGTCATACCTACCCGCTGCCAGAGTTGTTTTTGGTTATGGCAACTCAAAACCCGATAGAGCAAGAAGGGACCTACCCCCTTCCTGAAGCGCAGCTAGACCGCTTTTTATTGCATTTAGAAGTGGAATACCCAGATGCGGAGCATGAGCTGTCTATCTTGCGTATTAACCGCGGAGAAGCAAAAGGCGAAGCAAAGGTTGAACGCCCAATGTTAAGCCAACAAGATATATTCACCGCACGTAAAGAAGTGTTGGATATTCATATGGCGGAAACGATAGAGCAGTACATCGTCCGTTTAGTTATGGCGACACGTCAAGCCAACGAATATGACACTGAGTTGGACAAGTGGTTGTCAATGGGTGTGAGTCCGCGTGCCACCATCGCTCTTGATCGCTGTGCACGTGCGCATGCTTGGCTTGCTGGTCGTGATTTTGTCTCTCCGGAAGATGTTCAAACCATGGCTTATCCGGTACTGCGCCACCGTTTATTGTTGAGTTATCACGCTCAAGCGGAAGGCATTACGGCAAACCAGGTCATCGATAAACTGCTAAACCTTGTTGGCAGTGCATAAACAGGTGAGTGATATGTCCGCTACACATTCATTACCACCTCATGCGAATGGGGTGACATTAACCCTTGAAGAGCTGCTCCAATATCGCACTCAATCTGTACGTTGGTTACCACCAGCACAGAGTCTCTGGTCGCAGATGAGTGGTAACCATACCAGTCGCCAAAAAGGGCGAGGTATGGATTTTATGGAGGTACGCCAATATCAACCTGGCGACGATATTCGCAGCATTGATTGGCGAGTCACCGCTAGGACCGGTAAAGCACATACAAAGTTGTTTGCAGAAGATAAAGAGCAAGCGGTCATTCTTTATCTTGATCTAAGTTCTAGTCTACATTTTGGATCTAAGTATGTACTCAAATCCGTTCAATTGGCCCACTTTGCCAGTGTTCTAATTTGGCTAACTCTAGCTAAAAAAGATCGCATCGGCGCAGTGATTGATGACGGACATCAATGTCTTGAATTTCGCCCCTCTTCTTTACAAAGACAAGGGCTGCGGATTCTTAACGCCATAGTCGACATACATAATGCGCAAGTAACTCGTACTGCAAGCAACGACACTCGTACACTGCCTTATACACAAGTATTGGAGACACTTCATACGCTCACCCCAAAAGGCAGCGAATTGATTATGCTCAGTGACTTTGCCCACGTAACACCAACGGAACTGGCACAACTACGTCGACTCAAACAACACAATAGCGTAAGGGCCGTTCAGTTTTATGATCCGTTAGAAAGAGGCGAAACAGACTTTAGAGGTCAAGTGAAAGCTTCGGATGGGCTGCATAGTCAATGGTTTAACTTTGGCTCTAAAGGACAACGAAGAGAACTCGAAAGCCACTTTACCCAACATCAAGAAACCATTAAGCAGCAGTGCCATTCGATAGCAATTCCATTTAACACGCTATCAAGTGGCTGGCCCTTAATTTCACAATTAAGCTAACAAACTGACAAGCAGTATTTATTAAGCAGTAATAATAATGACAACAAACAACCAAAGCCTAGACCTTGAACCTTTGATTTTGCCAAACGCACCGGATTGGTTTCCGCTCGCTTGGGGATGGTGGGTGGTGCTTGCAGCCACCTTGCTCTTCGTTTTCGGCATTTGTCTTTATGTGAGATGGCGTAAAAAACACTTACGCGCAAAAAAGACAGCATTAACACTTTTAACTCAACCTACCGCGCCTCATACCCCCTCTTCTGCTCTGGAAATATTGCGCCAGGCAGCATTGAGTTACTTTCCGCGTGAAGAGATCGCACCATTAACCGGAATCGCTTGGTATGAATTTCTCGATAGCCATACCAAAGAGAGTCGATTCGTAGACAAACAACATCAGTGGCAAGAAGCGTTGTATCAGAATTCCTCCCAAGGGCATCATCAAAGCTTGGTAGACGATTGTGTCGTTTGGATAACCTACGCTTTGCCACCAAAGAAAAAGGCAAATAACCGTGACTGAGCAAACACTCATAACCGATCTTGCCCAATGGCTAAACATTGAATTTGTCTGGTGGTGGGCACTGTTTTTGTTGCCCATCCCCTGGCTGGTATACAAGTTCCTGCCACAAGAATCTCAACAAGCCGAGATCAAATTGGCGTACTTACCAACTAATGAGAATAGCAGCAAATCTAAGCAAGCCCTGCAAAAAGCGCTTTCAATCGCGATCTGGGGCCTTCTTGTCGTCGCTTGTGCGCGTCCAGTTTGGTTTGGCGATCCCGTTGAATTCCAACCCAAATATCGGGACTTGATGTTAGTCGTCGATCTGTCCGGTTCGATGCAGCAGGAAGACATGGAACTCAACGGCGAATATATCGATCGCCTCACAGCAGTCAAAAAAGTTCTGTCTGATTTCGTAGCAAAGAGAAAAGGTGACCGTCTCGGAGTTGTTTTGTTTGGCGACCATGCTTATTTGCAAACACCACTCACTGCAGACCGCAAAACCGTCATGCAACAGATTAATCAAACCGTCATCGGCTTGGTTGGTCAACGAACCGCCATTGGTGATGGTATTGGTTTAGGCACAAAAACCTTTGTAGACAGTGATGCTCCGCAACGAGTCATGATTTTGCTCAGTGACGGCAGCAATACTGCAGGGGTTCTCGAGCCGCTAGAAGCAGCGGAAATTGCGAAAAAATACAACGCCACTATTTACACCGTGGGTGTGGGCGCTGGTGAAATGATGGTGAAAGAGTTTTTCATGACTCGCAAAGTCAACACCGCAGCCGACTTAGATGAACAAACACTGACTAAAGTGGCAGAGGTGACAGGTGGACAATATTTTCGAGCGCGAGATACAGAAGAGCTCGAAAAGATTTATGACACCATCAACCAGCTAGAACCCGTATCTAGCGACACACAAACTTGGCGCCCACAGCCTGAATGGTTTCCATATCCATTAAGCGCTGCATTTGTATTATCAGTATTGTTATTCCTATTAAGGAGAAAACATGGCTGAGTTTATTTTCCTCAATCCTTATTGGCTTTTGGGGCTCATCGTGATCCCTATTGCACTCTTGCTTAATCACAAATTTAGAGCCCAAAAGTCCACACTGATTGCCCCTCACCTATCGCGGATGCTCGGACAAAACACGCAGTCTAAGCATTACTTCACTCTATGGGGTTTAGCTTGGGCAATAACTTGCATTTCATTAGCGGGGCCAAGCTGGCAGTCCAATGCTCGACCAAGCTTTGAGTTAAACCAAAACCGTATCTTGGTGCTTGATATGTCTCGCTCTATGTTTGCTACAGACATCAAACCCAATCGGCTAGCACAAACACGTTATAAGGCGCTCGATTTGCTGCCTAAATGGAAAGAGGGAGCCACTGGACTTATTGCTTACGCTGGCGATGCCTATAACTTAAGTCCACTGACAACTGATTCCAGCACGCTTGCGGGGATTATCGAAAATTTGTCACCAGAGCTGATGCCTTTTCAAGGAGCAAACCTGCCTGCCGCGATTGAACTGGCGATCAACCAGTTTTCTCAAGCCGGCACGCAACAAGGCGATATCATCGTGTTAGCGGATGATCTTGATACGTCAGAGCTGTCTCGCGCGTTAGATTTAGTCCAAGGTACAAAGTTTCGCATTTCTGTTCTTGCCGTCGGGACTCCTAACGGTGCGCCTATCGCGCTGCCCGATGGCTCTCTGCTAAAAACGGCACAAGGCACAACCGTCGTAGCGAAAACAAACCTGAAAAACCTACAGACGCTAGCGAATAAAACTGGCGGTCTATTTGTTCCTATTCAGCACACCAACCGTGATGTTGAAAATATCGCGGCCTTTACTAATAACATTGGTAGCCAGCTTTCTGCGACCCAAAGCGAAGAAGTTAAAACTGATTCTCGTCTCAACAGTGGCTTTTGGTTACTGCCGTTGTTACTTCTTCCTGCGGCTTTACTGTTTCGACGCGGCCTGATTTGGGTGGTAGTTGCGACTGCAGTCCCAGTAACGTGGACACCGCATGCAGAAGCTAATCCGTTCTTAAATGCCGACCAACAAGGAGCGGAACTCTACAAGCAAGGTGAGTATGAACAGGCGCAAAACCTATTTACAAACCCAAGCTGGAAAGGAGCCGCCAGTTATCAAAAAGGTGACTACGAAGCCGCTATCGAAGCATTTTCTCATGATGCCTCCCTTAACGGCCGCTATAACCTCGCCAACTCGCTCGCTCAAAATGGTCAATTAGAAGATGCGGCTGATTTGTATAAAAAACTGCTAGAGGAAAAGCCTAACTTTGAAGCCGCGAAGAAAAACCTATCGGTTGTAGAAGAAAAGCTAAAACAG
>NZ_JAWOTC010000042.1:0-38561 GCF_033338675.1 Vibrio sp. Vb1574 | reverse complement strand
CAACAGCAACAGCAACAGCAACAGCAACAGCAACAGCAACAGCAACAGCAACAGCAACAGCAACAGCAACAGCAACAGCAACAAAAGTCTCAAAACGAAGGGAAAGAAGCGCAAGGACAACAGTCACAAAATCAGCAAGATTCTGAAAATAAAAAAGAAAAACAAAAAACGGAACAACATCAACCGCAACGAGATGACAAGCAAGTGAAGGATCAAGGTGAACCAATACAGGCTAAAGCGCATCCCGAAAAAATGCATCAGGATGATCCTGAGTTCCGTCGACTAGAAGCAGTAGAAAGTGCTCGCGACCCAAGCTTTTTGATCCGTGCGCAAATGCAACTTCAAGCGCAACAAAAACAACCTCCACAACAATCTCAAAAGGAGTGGTAAGCCTGTGATGAACAAAGGCGTAAAACTGGTCTTTATTTTTGTGGCCAGCCTAATATCCAGTTTCTCGGTGATGGCACAGACACTTCAAGCTAGTGTGAATAAAACACAAGTAGCCAAGAATGAAGTGATTAACCTCAGAATCATTTCAGATACTGAGCTCAGCTCAGACTCAATCGACTTCAGTGTTCTAGAGAAAGACTTCTTCTTGGGTCAACCTCGTTATGGCCGCTCTAGCAATAACATTAACGGAAGAAAATCAGTGCGTACCGAGTGGAGTATCTCAATTGCACCAATGAAAGAAGGTGTTCTGACTATTCCAAGTTTTTCCGCTGATGGTATGAGAACGGAGCCGATCAAACTGCGTGTCAACGCGAGCCAAACAGACCCCAATCTTGATGATCTATTTAGCTTCAATATTACGGTCGACAACAGTACGCTCTACCCTCAGCAATCTGCAACATTACGTATACAACTTCTAATTAAAGCGGACACTCGACGCCTAGATAACCCGCAAATAGTACCTCCGCAGATTAAAGGCATGAAGCTTGAGGCACTGGGTGGCTTACAACAAAGACAGAAGATCTTAAATGGGTTAGAAGTAGCGATCATAGAGCAGTCGTTTCGCTTAACGGCCAATCAACCAGGCACTTATACCTTGATAGGTCCTAAACTGACCGGTTCTTATATTTATGGCGACAGCTTGACGGGCTCAACCAAAATAATGCCTATCAACACCAAAGCGGAACGCATGCCAATCACGGTCAAACCGATTCCGAGCGAATTTAAAGGTGAATGGCTTCCTGCTTCAGCGTTAGAAATGACACAGAGCTGGCAAGACGATCAAGGTAATCTACTGTCGACTAACGCGATCAACACAGTAAAACAAGGCTCTTCACTCACTCGAACCATTCAAGTTAAGGCTCGCGGTACACAAGCCGAATATCTGCCACGAGTCAATATTAGTTACCCGAGTTCACTGCGCGTGTATCCCGAACAACCTAAGTTCGATAGCGCGAGAGATGGCACCGTTACCATGACGGTGAAGCAAGTCATTATTCCTACAGAGGCCGGGAAATATACCTTACCAGGATACGACTTGAACTGGTGGGACAGTCAAAATGATGAAGCGAAGAAAACAACGTTACCAGAGCTAACATTAGACGTAGAGAAAAATGACACTGGGCTAATCACGTTGCCGGAATCGCCTCTTTCAGCGCCTTTAGTGTCAGCCCCTAGTCCTGAATCAAGCGGCGATGTAAACAGTCTCTGGCGAATATTAACCTTTGTTTTCTTAGGGCTTTGGATAATGACATTGGGAATCGCTATTTGGGCATGGAAAAAGCGGTCAATAACAGCGAGTGGAACGGTTTCAAATACTGAACAACCACTTTGCATCGACGCGCTAAAAAAAGTCATCGAAGAGGGCGATGCTGCGAAAATTGAACGCTCTGTAAATGAGTATTTAACCACTCATCAAGACAGGCTAAACCCTGGCGACGTACAAGCAATTAAGCAAGAGCTTAATGCCATGAATCAAGCGTATTTTAGTGCTAACCAACAACCTTGGAACCCTGATTCGCTGCTAGCGAAAATTCAAAACCTTGGCAAAGCAAACGTAACAAAAACCGACCACCAGCTCGAAAAGCTATAAATAACTAGATAACAATGGCAGCTCTCATGAGCTGCCCATTCTCTTATCCGGCCAAATTTGCTTTAGCGGTTTTATCTAGAGCACCAACCGCCGCCCCCTTCCCTATCAAGTTGCTCTTATGAACATCACTCACTCAACAAACACTTGGGGCTCGTATTCGTATCGCCTTACACAATTTCGCCCATGATTCTTCGCTTGATAGAGTGCCTTATCCGACAACTGATATAAATGGTCGAAATTAAAGTCTTTGCCTTTCGCTTTATAACAGGAGTAACCGACTGAAACGGTGAGTAACTCCCCTTCTGGGTTATGTCGATGCTTTATCCCTTCGCCCTCGATGCACTGACGAATGCACTCTGCTCTCAGTCGAACCTCCTCTTGCTCAGAACCAATCATGAGCAATGCAAACTCCTCACCTCCGATACGGCAAAAAACTTCATCTTCACCTTTGGTATGATGATCCAAGATATAGCCAATTCGCATCAATGCGATATCGCCTTCGAGATGACCATAGTGATTATTGAATAAGCCAAAATGGTCAATATCAATCAGGATCAGGCCAAACGACATGTCGTCTTCACACTCTAGGGCACAATATTTTTGCATCACATGTTCTAACATGCGGCGATTACCAAGACGCGTCAAAGGATCGAGCTTAGAAAGTACCTCAAGCTGTCGATTGGCTTCCTCCAACTCTTTTGTTCGGTTCTGAACCTCCAGCTCTAAGTTTTCGTTTAATTCGCGAATCGCCTCTTGAGCTTGAGTACGTTGCAATACTTCAGCTAAGCTGGACGCGAACATACGAATCACTTCACGTAACTGAGAAGTTAACGGCGCACGTGTCAGCAAATTATCAACAGCGATAAAGGCGATAGGACCACTGCTATTTGAAGTCAATACCGTCATCGCAGCCCAACCAAAGCCAACAATATTACAGTCATGATAAATAGGCACTGATTCTTCAAATGCGACTTCGTTTGGCATTGAGCGAGCCAGATTTATAAGAGAGAAATCTTGGGTTTCGCCAAAGAAGTAAGATTCATCCACCACGTTCCCTTGAATATCGGTACCCCACGTTCCTTGCATGTAAGAGCAATTTTCATCAGTTAAAAACACCGCCATTCGATCAATACCAAGATTTTTAATGGCGAAAGTGACGGCCGATTTGCATACTCCACTGACAGTAGTGCAACGTGATAACTCAACCATGCTTGAATGCAACATGCGTACGTTTTGTTCTTGGCGCTTACGAATGTAAATTTGAGAGAAAAGTGAACCAAACGAGTCCAACATCTGTTTTTGATATGCCGTTATCGGCTTACGATGAATAAAGTTATCTAGCGCGAACCACCCAAACGGTTCATTGCCATCGCGTAAAATCAACATCGCATTCCAGCCCTGCCCGATGACCTTGCCTGCTGTGTATATTGGCGCGTCTTCTACAATCACTAAGTTGCTCTCAAGGCTAGATAACGCGGTGATATACTCCTCGCTAAGTTGATGTAAATCGTATTGTGTGTGAAATTCATCAATCGTAATTCCTGACTCATCCGTGCCGTATGTACCACTGAAGCTGCGCTTTTTCATATCGAGAAGCATCAGTGTAGAGCGATCAAACCCAAGTCGTTCACGTAACGCTTCGACGGCTTTGTAGTACAAGTCCTTTAAAGAATCAGGATTAGAGATTTCGAGTGCAACTTGCTGAACTAACTTCATATTTTCGATAAATCGCTCGCGTTGGCTAATCTCATCAACATATTGCGCTTCACGAATATCTCTGTGCCTGATCTCTTTCGAGGCATTTTTTTCGGCACGAATACATTGCCAACGCGCCGCTGCAAGCTGCATTGCGTCGTAACTTTCTTCATAGATATTATGTGCCGTGCGAGCATGAACAGATTGAATCAGTAGGTAGGTACGTTTTATAGGCGTGTTGTCGAGCATCATGATGTAACTATCACCACCTAAATCTCGAGTGTGATTCCAGTTACATGTGTTGATCGCCAGAGGTATGATGCTTTCAGAGGTGTCAAACTGACTTGCCCACTCCCAGAATGTCTCAGGATAGTTTTGGGTTGGGTAAAGCTCTCCGCGAGAGAAGCTCATCGAATGACGAGGGTTAATTGAAGGATCTTCAAAAATAGCGAGGGCTTGAGGGGAGAACAGACTCTCTAAATGATCAAAGATTGCCTCCGCTAGCAACCGATGGTCCCTCGTTGAAGACACTTTTCTTGTAAAACTTCTTAAACTCACCCTACCAACCTAATCTACTTTTTTATCCTCGATAAAAAACTACTTAGGCCATGATATGCAATCAATACGTTCAAATTTGAGCTGTTAAGTCATTCGCAAAATTATCAGACTTAGTGTTACATTCGAGAGCTCTTCAGCACTTTTAAAGCCATGTTTCACATAAGTTACATGCTTTATAAACTGGGGAGGAAAGTTGTGCTTATTTACAAGATTTTTTGTGTTGGTAGGCGTTATAAGCCTACGACTTAAAAAGAAAAAGGCCCCTCATTAAGAGGGGCAAAGTTACCATCGCTTATAGTTATTTAGTTATGCTTGTAAATACGGTGGATTAACCGAAATCACCATTTACGTAGCCTTGAGTACGGTCGTCTTGAGGGTTGCTAAAGATCACTTGCGTATCGTTGTGCTCAACCAGTTCACCCATTAGGAAAAACGCAGTGCGGTCAGAGATACGACGCGCCTGTTGCATTGAGTGAGTCACGATAACGATGGTGTAGTTCTTCTTTAGCTCTTCCATCAGTTCTTCGATTTTGTGTGTCGCAATTGGGTCAAGTGCCGACGTTGGCTCATCCATCAGAATCACATCCGGCTCCATCGCGATTGTACGTGCAATACATAAACGTTGCTGCTGACCACCAGATAGACCGAATGCGTGTGATTTAAGGCGATCTTTCACCTCATCCCAAAGTGCAGCACCGCGCAGCGAACGCTCTACCACTTCATCAATTGTCTTTTTGTCTTTGATACCTTGAGCACGTAAGCCGTAAGCCACGTTCTCGTAAATGCTCATCGGGAATGGGTTTGGCTTTTGGAATACCATACCGACTTTGATGCGAAGGTCAGCAACATCAATGTTGCCGTAAATATCTTCGCCGTCCATCGCCAATTTACCTGTAATTTTCACGCCTTCGATTAGATCATTCATTCGGTTCAAACAACGTAGAAGCGTTGATTTTCCGCAACCTGACGGGCCGATAAGTGCAGTTACTTGGCGAACTGGAATTGGTAAGTTGATCGATTTCAGTGCTTGGTTGTCACCGTAGAATAGGTCTAGGTTTTCAATATCAAATTTGTTCATTGTCTTAATCTCTTAATTCTTGAATTCGTGTCTTTTAACGTGCGTTCTTAATTAGTGTTGTTAGTAAGTTGCGGTGTTAAAACGTCTAGCAATCAGTTTCGTTACCATGTTGATCAAGAGAACAACTACGATAAGCACTGTTGCCGTACCGTAAGCCTGATTCCATTCTTCAACGGTAAACAGTTCGGTAGTCAGTTTGTATAGGTGAACGGTTAGCGTACGACCTGAATCCAATAAAGAATCCGGAATACGTGCAACCATACCTGCTGTCAGGAATACTGGAGCAGACTCACCAATGACACGACCAATACTTAGAATGACCGAGGTTAAGATACCTGGCATTGCGCTCGGAAGAATCAAACGCCAGATAGTGTAAATCTTAGAAGCACCGAGGCCATAAGAGCCTTCACGGTAAGTTTGTGGCACTGCCATCAGCGCTTCTTCCGTTGTACGGATGATCACTGGCAGGATTAGGATACTTAGCGTCAATGCACCCGACAGAATCGAGAAGCCAAGGCCAAGAATCGCCACGAAGAAAGTCATACCAAACAAGCCGAAAATGATCGACGGGATACCCGCCAATGACTCGGTACAGAATCGGATGATTTTCACCAAACGACTGCCCACTTTCGCGTATTCGGTCAAGTAGATTGCCGTCATGATACCGAGTGGCGCTGCCACTGCGATAGAAGCGATAACCATGTAAATGGTCGCCACAATCATTGGGAAGATACCATGCTCTTCACCTGTACGCGTATAGTTATCAGTAATGAAGTTCCAATCTACGTGTTGTAGACCGTTTGATAGGATGTACCAGATAATCCAGAACAAAAAACCTACCGTTAGTGCTGCCGAGATCCAGACAAATGCGTTAAAGACATTATCTTTGAACTGGCGTGCTTTTTTCAGTTTTGCGCGATCCATAATAGTCACCTTTAACGAGCGATTACTTCGCTTTTTCTCGGTTTAGGTACAGTAGTACAGCGTTCAACGACATGATGAAGACCAGAAGTACTACACCTGTAGCGTAAAGTGCGTTCGCGTGAACACCACTTGCGTAAGACATTTCAATAGCGATGTTTGCAGTTAGTGTACGAGCCGAATCCAAGATGCCTTCTGGCATTGCCGGCGCGTTACCCATAACCATGATAATCGCCATGGTCTCACCTAATGCACGACCGATACCCAGAATCACACCTGTCATGATGCCTGAGCGAGCCGCTGGAACGAGCAATTTAAAGATGGTGTAGATTTTCGATGCGCCCAGTGCCAAAGAACCTTCTTTATAAGTACGAGGGACAGCGCGGATAGACGTTTCAGATACCGTAATTACTGTTGGTAGAATCATCACACCAAGAACAATAATACCGGCCAAGATAGTGTTACCTGCAGGTACATCAAATACCTTCTGAATCAATGGAACGATAATAACCAGACCGAAGAAACCGTAGACCACTGAAGGAATACCGGCTAGCAGCTCAACCGCTGGACGGATAATGTCTGCTAATCGCTTTGGTGCGATTTCAGCGATAAAAATGGCGGTCAGAACACCAATTGGAACCCCAACAATGACAGCACCAGCCGTCGATACGATAGATGCCACAATCATGGTGGCGACACCGTAAAGCGCAGGTGGTAACCAGTTTTGTCCTAAGACAATGCCCGATACGCCTGCTTCTTGGAATGCCGGAATACTCTCTCGAACGATGAAGTATGCAATAACGGCCAATGAAACAATGCCGATTACGGCACTCGTTAGGAACAAGCCGTGGAAGATGCGCTCTTTCCAGTCTACACGACGCTTCTCGCGTAGGCCTGACTTGCTGATAGCTCTAGCGTCAGTATTCATAAGCTTTTCACTATTTGTTGCGATGGTCATTTAAAAATCTCACGGTTCTGGGCAATGCCGTTGAACACAATGGATAGAAAAGGCTCAGCCCGAAACGTTGGGCTGAGCAAACTTTAGAGTCCCGATGGGATTAGTTAACTGAGATGTAACCTTTTTGGTCAACTAGCGCTTGCGCTTCGTCAGTTAGCATCCAGTCTAGGAATTTTTGCGTTTCTGTTGATGGCTTGCCTTCTTTGTAAAGAACAAGGAATGGACGCGCTACTTTGTAAGAACCGTTTTTAACGTTAGCTACCGTTGCATCAACGCCGTCGATTGCTAGCGCATTAACAGTGTTGTCTACAGTACCAAGAGAAATGTAGCCGATTGCGTATGGGTTAGATGCAACCATTGTTTTCAGTGCGCCGTTACCGTTTGCAACTTGAGCACGTTGAGAGATAGCTGATACCTTCTTACCAGAAATCTTCATTTTTAGAGACATGATGTCTTCAAATGCGCCACGAGTACCAGAAGCTGTGTCACGAGTAATGGCTACGATTGGCTTGTCTGCACCACCAACTTCTTTCCAGTTTGATACTTCGCCTTTGTAGATTGCAGTCACTTGCTCGGCTGTTAGACCTGGCAGTTTGTTTTGTGGGTTAACAACCACTGCGATACCATCACGAGCAACCACTTCTTCGATTAGTGTTGATTCTTTTTCAGAGTCTTTTAGATTACGAGAAGACATACCAAGGTCTGCTGAACCATTTTTCGCTGCTTTTACACCAGCTGAAGAACCAGGACCTTGAACTTCGATAAATACGTTAGGGTTCTTCTTCATGTACGTTTCAGAGAAAACTTCCATCAGTGGAGTTACGCTGCTAGAACCCACTGCAGAGATAGTTTCTTTAGCAGAAACAGGAGTCACTGCCATTGCGCCTAGAAGTGCGATTGCACCGATTACTGTCTTTTTCATCACAATTTCCTTAAGTGGCTTTATTGCCGTTGTGTTTCACTTGAACGGTGCTCACTTTAGAATTTGAATATGACAGTTGTGTTTCACTTAGTTGAACCCTCTATGACACGTTGTCATTTCTAACTATTAATTCCGCGACTTATCCCTCTCTCAATTTGAACGTAACGTTTTTATAACGTTGCCTCATGTTCAAGATGATAACCCCATCGATTTTGGTACATTTCATAACAATTAGATATGAGTAACTCATTGATTTGGCAAATATAACAATTAAAATCGAAATGCTTATTTATAAAAAAGATAATAATCAAACCGATAGAGGGTCAATCTCATGCGTCAATTTCTTAGTACGCTTTCTATTAAACTTCAGGTTTTTCTGCCTGTTCTATTCACAGTTATATTACTCATCATTGGACTGAGTGTCGGAATCGGTAAACTCGATCAAGCATTCAATAAGGTTTCGGCTTCCACCCATAAGCTAATCATTCACAAAGAGGAACTTAGCGGCATCGTAGACAACACTTACGCCATGCGCATCAAAGCCATTTATAGTCTATTTAGAGCCGAAGATGTTCAGTCTCTCAACCAAGAGCTTTCTGAGCGACAAAACAAAAACCGCGATTTTCTTAACTCCATCGACCATCTCCCTGGCGTTCAAAATGAAGTCAATGCTATGCGTAAGGCCATGAATCACTATGTTGATTTCACTCGCGTTACCATGACACCTCTGCTCACCACTAAACACTCTTCTGATTACACCACCTCTGATTTCAATCAAAAGTACGAATATGCAATGGCTGAGTATCGATTAGCTGGCGAAGCGATGATCAACGCCATCGACAAACTATCTAAACAATTGAATCAAATCGTCACCGATGAAGTCGAAACGAATGGCGAACAACATTCAACCACGCTAACTTACAGCGCCGTCTCGCTTGCGGTGATCTTGAGTGCCGCTTCACTTATTAGTTGGGTACTCGCCAGCTACATCGTTGCGCCGATTCGTAACCTTCAAGTAACGATGCAGGAAGTCGCGAAGGGAAACCTACTAGTTAAGGCCGAAGCCATCGGGAAAAACGAAGTGTCTCAGCTGGCTCGAGATGTAAACCAGACCATAGAAAAACTGCGTGAAACTGTAAGCGCATTGGTTCGCATTAGTGAAGATGTGGCATCAGCATCAACCGAGTTAGCAACTGTTATGACTCAAAGCAGCGTCAACTCGGATCAAGAAAAGCAAGAAGTTGAGCAAGTAGCCTCGGCGATCAATCAGCTAGAGTCGACCGCAGCTGAAGTATCGACCAATGCACAAGAAGCCGATAGTGCATCAAATCAAGCACGTACGTTAACCTCACAAAGTATAAGCATGTTTGGGGAAAGCACTCGCGCAAGTGAAAAGATGGCGGAACAACTTAACGAAGCCGCTGCCGTCGTAACTTCGCTAAAAGATCAATCAGAACACATTGGTCGCGTGATCGAAGTGATTGAAGGTATTTCTGAGCAAACGAATCTACTTGCACTGAATGCAGCGATTGAAGCTGCACGAGCGGGCGAAAGTGGCAGAGGCTTTGCGGTAGTGGCCGATGAAGTACGTATGCTGGCAGCGCGAACTCAGGAGTCCACCAAAGAGATCCAAACCATTATAGAAGAGCTACAGCAACAATCTGGTCACGCAAATGAAAGTATGCATTTCAGCTTAGCGATGTTGTCAGACAACCAAGCTCTGACACAAGAAGTTAGCCAATCACTTGCTAATATCAGTAATGCTATCGCCGATCTGAACTCAATCAACACTCAAGTTGCGACCGCATCAGAAGAGCAGAAGCAGGTCACGGCTGATATCAACAACAACTTAACGAACATCTATGAACTAGTGAGCCAGAACGTCACTGGTATCACTCAATCAGCCGCGGCAGCGCAAGAGTTGTCTGGTTTAGCAGAAAACCAAAAACATCAGCTTAAGCAGTTCCAAGTTTAAATTCTCTGCTCAACACGATAAGTTCCAAAGGTTAGAAAAGAAAAAGCTCCGCACTGGCGGAGCTTATTTTAAAGGCAAAGCTATCAACCCTTATTAACGTAATAATTATTATTCATCTGTCACTAACAAGAGAGAACTTTTGAAACTTGAGTTTAACGGATCTCTATTGAAAACCTCACCATTAGTCGTATCAAAAGTTGCAACATGCTTACCGTCGCCATTAGGTGTGTTGCTCCAGACATAACGCCCTAGAACATCATCTCCATCTGTCAGACTATAGCCGCTAGCAAACCCTGTACTATTTATGGCTGGGCTGTGGCAAGCTCGCTCAGTTAGAGATACTAGCTCTTTGATATTTGCTAGTCGCCAATTTTTTTTGTCAGCAAAATTGTGAAGAGGATGGTTGCCGTCCTTATTACGAATTTGTTTGGCTGTGGAGAGAGCGAGTTGCCATGACATTGTAGATCGCGTCCCCTGGCATTCTTGGTTTCCTACATTCCATGTCATACCAACTGGACAGCGCATCCATGTTAGACCTGTTTTCAGGTCAGTTACGGTACCGCTCTCAGAATATGTATAACGCGTGTTAGGTGCCGTTTTAGCAAAGTCAGTAGAACACTCTTGTGCAGCTATTGCAGTTTGAGAAGCCAAAGTAAGAGATAGTACAGTTATTAATTTCTTCATCTTATTGCCCCTTAACTGCGACTAGACGGATTGGGAATTGGTAAGAATCATCGGCACCCGCACTTGTGTTGCTTGATCGAATCTCGACGTATGAAATAGTGCCTCTATCTTTGCCCCGGGAGACAATCGCAGGGAAATAAATCTCGCCATCAATAAGTTGTGATGATGCATTCGTAAACTTAAAGTCGCTATGCCAAAACGCACCATATCCTAAATAAGGGCTACCTATGGTTTGCTGTGGAAAGTATTTAACATTAAAACCATAGACGTTGTATTTTGCATATTCATCGTTCGGAGCAAACAGTGTTTGTTCACCAAAGTCTAGTAAGTCATAAGTCTCACGGTAAGTAGGCAAGCGCCAACCAGTGATTCCACATAACGATTGTTTGTTTATGTACTCAACATATTGGCTAGTGGTACAAACTTCATCACCAGCGTCTTTACAACCTGCAAGCTCTACATCTTTGCTAAATGGCTTAAATGCTTCAGACTCAAACGCAAACAGGCGATCTTTAAATTGAACCGAGCTCGCATCCGCACTCTTATTTTCCCAAACAAGACCAGTACGTTCGTCCATAGTACAAGCCCACTCAGTCGCATCTGCAGCTAAAGCTGCACCTTGTGAATCTAGCTTAACGAACTTAAAGCCAGCGCCTGTCGACGTTTGCTTGTCCTCTTTGTCGAAGCCGTATTCCGCATCTTGACCAGGGTAAGACGCTTGAACCTCTGCTACGTCTGCTGCTCCTTCAGCAAAATAAAGAACGGCGCCCGTATCGTTACTACCAACCGTTTGTTCAGCAACCGCTACAATTTCTTCAGCAAATGCACTTACTTCCGCTTCAGACAGAAGATCAGAGGCCAATGATTTACCCTGGAAGCTAAGGCTTTGAGCAAGCAGCGCTACGCCTTGGGTCATTTGTTGTGGCTGCATCGCAGCTAATAGCACAACCGTGTTTTGCTCTAGCTTGTCTAGCTCGCTAGCTTCTGCGTTAGACATCACCGTACCAGAAAGAGAAACGCCGGCATCGGCGAGTTGCGCTTTCACAATCTCTTCAGCTTGAGCAACGGTTTTACCGTCAATTACAAGACCCGCGAGCAACGTTGTTACACCATTGACCGTGTTACCCGTTGCTAAATTTTGACCCGGAGCCGCAAGACGCAACGTTTGGTTTGAACCTTGATCAACTTGAGCAAGAATGGTGCTGGTTAGTACGTTTTTGTCGCTTGAAGTCAGGCTAAATTTACCGGCATTATCCGTTTTAGCACTCGGTTCAGTGGAATCACAAACGTAGTTTTGGTTTAAATCGATACATACTGGCGTATCAAGAAGTGTACCTGCAGAAACGATGGTGCCAGCTACATCATAGGTCGGTGCCGACGTGTCACCACCAGAACCTCCGCCACAGCCAGCAAGGGCTAGTGACATAGCAACGAAAGAATATTGAAACTTCATAGATTTTATCTTCTTTTGATTTTAATTAACGAGAGCGAATCACTCTCACCATTGAAAGCAGGAAAAGTCCTAACAAGGTCCAAGGCGAACCACTGCCACCTGAACCACCGCCACTGCTTTCTTTAGTGGTATCAGCACTACACTGATACTGAGCAAAGTGACTCACACCCCACTCTTTCAACACCCCAGAGTTCCCTGACACGCGGTCAGACACTTCGAGACGCCAAGTACCCCAACTCGGTTGACCGACAAGTGCTTGTAACTCCTCGTCATACTGAGCGGTGAAGTAACCTTTAAATCCTTTGGTATTGCTTGATTGATGGCTAAGTAGCACGACCGATTTGCCTTGTGGAGACACTAGCGTCACTTGCAGATCTTGCAGTGAGTCATGTTCGATGTTCAGGTAAACCGCAAACGAATCATCAATCGTGCGTGACTTGTCCGATAGCGTCTGAGAGAACAGTCTGTCGCCCTGTTCCGGCAAAGCGGAGTTCACTGGTTGAGGCTGGATATCGAGCTCTGGCGTACCATTAACCAGCATCACCTTTTCACTCCACTGGTGAGTCTTTAGGCCTTCAGAAAATTGATAATCCAATGAAATAGAGGAATCGAATTGCGTGCCACATGTTAGACCGCTTGGTAACGCCACCTTCATTGAGGTCGAGTCAGAAAGCGTTTCATCAAAGTCGAAAACAGATGCGTTGTTTAGCTGCCATTGCCCTTTGATGCTCGCTTCACGGCCAGTTTGGCTCAGGCTCAAACCAACGTCTTGACCTTGTGCGATGTATCGAGCGTCATAGCGAACACGAAGAGGCGCTTTAAGTAAGTTGTGTCTGTTGAAGCTGTCCGTCAGGAATTGGGCGTAGTCTTTATTTGGGAACAAGGTGTTTGCGGCAAACACGGTCGACTCCGCCAGATCATGCATTTTCACGCCACGACCAATGCCGTACATGCCTTCAAGAACAATGGCGTCAAACTCGCGGAACACCCTATCGGTATCATCACCGTATCGTTCAACCGATGCTTTAAGCGCTTGAAACAGCGGCGTTGACCATAGCTCGTCACCTAGTTCACCGCCCACACTGACGTGCGCTGGGTACTCTGAGCTCTCGAAGTAACGTGCTCTTTGGTTCCATAAGCTACGAGTTGTTTTGCGTGTTCCGAACACACCGTCCCAGTTGAACACCGTATCTAACTCGAATTCTTGACCACGACGCGAAGCATCCAAATATTGAATGCGGTAGCTCGCGCTGCCCGCCCAGTAATCAGCAAAACCCTCTGCGATAGCACCAGTGTGACCGTACGCCCAATCCGGTACGATTTGGTAGTGAATGCCATGCCCAAGCTCGTGTATCACGACATCAGCATCGACTGCATCCGGAGAAACACCACCGACACCCAGCATGAGTGCTTTCGGACCGTAATAGTAAGTAGAGTTATCTTTTGATAAACCGCGAGCGTCAAAACGAAGCGGTTCGTCAAACAAGTCGTAAGTCAGGCTTGTCAGATATTGGATCGAGCTATCAAGATGATAAAAAGCCATCAACTGTGGGAACGCATTGTCACCAAACTCGGTGCTTTGCATCTCATCAACACTGTCAAATGCTTGAACCCCCTCTGCGCTGAGAAAGTCCAACGTATCGAGTACAGGCGCTTCACCAGGTGTTGGGGCTGCAAATAAGCCCGTCGCATCCACTTGCTTCAATCTTGGGTTAGACAAATAGAACTTACCGCCGGACTGTAAAACCTCAATCGACTTGGTGACGTACTCGATCGGCTGAGGGTAATCAGACAGTGCTGACCACGTCGATTCTGGTGCCGCTTGCTGTTGCATGGTGCGAAGATCTGGGTTGAATAAAGAAACCTCAACATTAACCAGACTTCCAGAGCTCAAAGCAGGTGGCTCTTGTGCTTGCAGTTGGCGAGGCGATTCCAATTCCATTGCAACCGTTGGTTTACCGTTGCGAATGATCGTATCTTCAAGGCTCTTAAACACTCGCACAACGTGATGATTTTTATCGGTTGTTACTACTAGGGTGCGCTGTGCTTGATATTCACCGTTTACCCAAACATCAAAATTGTAATGCTCACCAAGCTGAGACTGGGTTTTGTAACGGAACTTAAACTCGCCCGCTTCTGAGTAGTGGCTATCTAGATAAGTTTTCGCTTGCGCTTCATTCGTTACCACAGAGTCCGTTGCGGGATAATCCCACTCTGCAGCCTGTGCCGCAGGGGTACAAGCAATAAGCAGCGAAAACGCCAATGGTTTTAGCTTCATGATTTCGTCCTAGAATTCGTATTTTGCAGTCAGCGTGAAGTAGCGCCCTGGCTCAGTTGAGTAACGCTTACTTTCCTCAGCGATACCCGCTACGTCTTGGTATCGGATGTATTCTTTGTCGAACAGGTTGATGATGTTTGCGCTAACACGAAGGTCTTTGGAAACGTGGTAAGTTGCGCCAATATCAAACGTATTCCACGCACTTGTCTGCGCGCAATCTGTCGCTAGACCAAGCGTGGTCTGGCATTTAGGAACGCGATCCATGGCCGCGGCCCAGTTCCAAGCCACGTAAGCATTGAAGTCTTGGTTGGCGTATTTCAGTTGAGCGTTACCTTCGAATGGCGTAATGCTTCGAACGTATTCACCTTCCGCGTCTTTGCCATCTACGTAACCAAACTTGGTGCTGATGTTCCATCGCTTAGTGATCGCGTAACCCGCAGAAAGCTCTGCACCATACGTCTCGACACCATCGAGGTTTTGGTATTGTTTAATGTAATTACCATTGCTTGAGTCAAAGCCCGTGGTCACAACGTCGATGAAGTTTTCAAACTTGTTGTAGAACAAAGACGCATAGACATACGCACGACCGTTATCGAACTTGTTACCGATTTCAAATGAGTCGGAAGTTTCAGCCTCTAGATCCATGTTTGGTGCAATGACAAACGGCGTGAGCGGCACAAAGTCGTGGCTTACGAAGCCATACGCTTTATCGTATTCCGGAGCACGGTAACCATGGTTATAAGATACATAAGCAATGTTGTTGGCAAATACTTCACGAGAAACCGACAGACTTGGAGATACCTCTGAGCTATCCATATCTTTTAATGGGAAGCCGCCCACTTCACCCGCACCGTCTGGCGTGAGACGGTGCGCATCAAAGCGTAGGCCACCTGTGATGGTCCATTTATCCAGTTCCACCATGTCTCGAACATACAAGCCAATGTTATAAGCACGAGCAGGAGCGAAAGGTTGTTTGGTCGAAGGCGTTACCCCGTTCCAATCAATCTTGGAATCGCTATCTGTGCGCTCGTAATAGTCTGTAGAAAGCTCAACACCGTAAGCCAATTGGTGCTCAGCATTTGCTGCATAAATCGTATTGGTGAAATCGCCACGGAAGCCAATTGTTTCGTCAATGAAGGTTTTGTGTTCCAGCTCGCGACGCTTGGTGATCAAACCATTGTGATCCACTTGGCGCATTAAACGGTTGGTGTCTTCCACCACTTCGGTGTGACGCCAGTAAACTTTGGTATCCAACTCTTCGAACCAAGTTGGATTAATCGGAGTCACCTCTGCACCAATATAAGCGCTGTACTCTTCCGTGGTTTCATCCTCAGCAAAGTCTTCAATATGCCAAATTCCATCAGGTTGAATGGACGGTGAACCCTCCAAACGCTCTTGGTTCTGGGTGTAGAGTTCCGCTTTGGCTTTCAACATCACCTCTTCATTGAAAAAGTGGTTGATCGTATAAGCACCGCTGTAACCATCGAGGTCGCGGTTATACAAATCTTCATCAAAGTTACGTGTCTCTTGTCCTTGCCAGTATGAAACGTTAAACAAACTCTCTGTATCACCGGAACGAAAAGCTAGATTACTCGTGCCTTTGTACTTGTTGCTGATATCGGTGTAAGTACCGGAAACATCGGTGTAGAAGTCTTTGTCTTTTAAGAAATCACCCGGCTGACTGGATTCTAAAATCACCACACCGCCAATCGCGCCAGAGCCATGCACCGAAGAACTTGCCCCTTTAATGATTTGCAGCGATTCAAAATTGGATAAATCAAAAGTATCTCGCCCAACGGCATCATTAATGTCATTCGCACCGAAGCCATCCGCAGAACGAATGCCATCACGAACGATCATAATGCGGTTACCCGTCATACCACGGATGGTAATGTTTTGCGGACGTCCTGCACCGCCCGTCACGCTTACACCAGGTTCGTTACGCAGCACGTCATATAGCTCGGTCTCGCCTCTTTCTTCGATTTGCTCGTTTGTGATAACCGCGACACTACCTGCCACTTTTGACAATGGCTGATCGATTTTATTGGCGGTTACCACCACCTCTTCCATTGAGAAAACCTTAGATTCGGCGTGCACTTGACTGGCAGCAAGTACCGAAAGTACTGCCGCTGACACTGGGGTAAGCTTCATTTACTGCTCCGCTTTAGATGTTTTAATGAGTGATAGTAGAAATGCGTATTCTTTTGCTTGTTGTTCTTGCGCTTGTCGCGGGTCCATTTGGTGGCCCGAATTAAAATTAGTTTGCAACAAGTACGGCCCGTTGCGCTCACTTAACGCTGAAACTTTAGCGAGATACTTTGCGCCTTCCCAATATGGCACGCGCAGATCGATTAAACCGACTTGAACCAACATGGGTGGGTAAGTGTCTTTATGGATATTGAGAATCGGATCGTACGCCTTCATTAACGCCAATTGTTCAGGTTTGGTTGGGTTACCCCATTCGCCATACTGCTGTGTGGTAAGCGGAAGTGAGGTATCCGACATACTTGCAACCACATCAACAAAAGGCACTTTAAGTACGACACCTGAAAACAATTTAGGATCTTGATTAACCGCTCCGGCCACCAACGTGCCACCAGCACTAGAACCGATGGCGAAAACCTCTCTATTGCCACGTTCGAATGTTTGCAGCGCCTTCGCGGCCGCGACAAAATCACCAATAGAATTGGCTTTTCGCACACCACGGCCTTGCTCGTGCCATTCATCGCCAAAGTACCCACCGCCACGGACATGGGCGATAGCGTAAATCACACCTTGGTCGAGTAAACTGATAACCTGAGGCATAAAGTACGGTTTCATCGTAAAACCATACGCGCCGTAACCGTAAATCATCACAGGAGATTGTGGGTGCAATTTGTCTTTGCGATACGCCAAAGAGACCGGGACAGAAACGCCGTCGTGCTTAATAAAAATACGTTGGGATACATAACGCTGACTATCAAAGTCTTGGTAAGCATCTTGAGAGTACAAGGATTTATTCAGCGTTTTTACATCGAACTCTTCCCACTGAGGAGGCGTAGTCATCGACATGCTTCGGATACGAATCTTGTTTGATTCAAAATCGCCCAACGTGCTTAGCCAAGCGACATTACCATCGTGTTCCAATGGCAGTATCACTTTTTCCTGACCTTGGTAAGAATACACCGTCAAAGTCGACACATTGTTTGGCTTGCTAAGTGCCACAACTCCTGCATCATAAAGGTAGAACTGTTCAAGCGGCTCACGAGGATTGGTGAAGCGTTGCCATGTTGCGCCAAGCGGTGCGAGTTCGACTTGGTAAAGGGCGAACTTTCCTTCAAGGTTGCTTTTCAGATAAATGTAACCTTTCGCCACATCCGCGTAATATTCCACACCCACTTCAGGCTTTCGCAATGAATCTGAGACAGTGCCCGTTTCTAGGTCGACAAGCTTCTGCTCTGTTGTTGACTCGTTGTTGCTTTGCAGCACAGCATAACGGCTATCTGCCGCACGATAGAAAGAAAGTAACCAATCTGACTTGGGTTCATTCCATAGGACTGTTTTTGCCAAAGATTCAGTGGAGATACGTAAGATCTGATGAGGTCGCTGAGTGCGCTTTTCCTTTGCAACGAGGAATGCCACTTTCCCGTTAGGTGACAACAATACGCCACTATCGACGTGCGTCACCAGTTCCGTAGATTGACCGGAGAGTAAATCAACAACCACGGCGCGATATTGTTCGCTGCCGTCGATATCTTCCGTGAAAAGTAATGTGTCACCATTCACTTGCCATTGACCAAGTTGGTAGTACTGATGCGCAGATTGTCGTTTATCGAAATCGAACACCACGTTTTCTGGCGCATGTTGACTCGCACGGGACAACAGTAAGTAACGACCATCGCGACGCGTTAGCGTCCACTCTCTTCCACTCATGATCGACCATGGCTTATCACCTTTGTCTGCCACCATGGTACCCCACTGCGTGAGTAGGTTTTTTGTCAACGTCTGATAACTTTTTTGGTGCTGTTCAGTTTTGTGGTTTTGTTCTGTTAGGTAGGTAAGAACTCGCTCATCTTTACGAGCATCATCTCGAAGCCAGTTGAAATCATCAGCAGCAAAGCCAGAACTAGAGGTAATTATGAGCCCTAAAAAAACATGAGTAAATTTCATATAGAGAGCGAATTCATTTATAGGATTAATACAATGGCGCGTATTCTGCCCTTAAATAAAAATGAGATCAATTATCATTTTCATAATCATGTGAGATTTTTATCTAGTGTGTGAGGAAAAACGTTTGCTTTGACCGAGGTAATAAAACTTAATAACTTCCTAAATTAGCGTTCTATGCTGCTTATATACAACCAGACAAATATAAAAGCTGACAAACGAGTGAGTATGGAAAGACGCTATTTCACCTAGCGACAGACATAAAAAATCCGAGTGCGAACACTCGGATTTTTAAGAACTAAAATCAATGGGAAACTACAGCAGCTTTTACTCTTCAGAGCTCGGTGCCGCTGGTTTTTTCTTAGGGATGAAGACATCATCACCCACAGATACGTTTTTGTAGAAGCTCTTGTCACGCTTAGCTGGTTTTTTCGCCGATTTTTTCGCTTGAGGGCGAGCTTTTTTTGCGGTCGCTTTCTTATTGCGGAAATCTGGTTTAGGTGGCTTAAGGCCTTTAAACTTACCTTTCAAATCTTCGAACACTGAAAACTCAAGATCTTGTTGTAGGTATGCTTCTACACGTTTAAAGCTATCCCAGTCTTTTGGACCAACAAGAGAGATTGCATCCCCTTTGTTTCCAGCACGACCAGTACGACCAACTCGGTGTACGTATTCTTCGGTATGCTTTGGCATATCGAAGTTGATGACGTGTGTCACAGTTGCAATATCCAAACCGCGGGAAGCAACATCAGTCGTTACAAGGATCTTAAATACTGCGCGCTCAAACTGACTCATAATGGTGTTACGTTGAGTCTGGTTCAAGTTACCACTTAGTGCTACAGCCTTCAGTTTCTTTTCGTTCAGCTTTTCTGTTAGTCGCTCAGTATCATCACGCGTTGCCGTAAAGATAATAACTTGACGGTATTCAGCCTCAGAAAGAACACGATCTAAAATTGCCTCTTTATGATCTAGGTGATCACACAAGTAAAATTTTTGCGTGATATCTTTATGTTCTTCGTTAGAAACGCCGATAGCAATTCGCTTTGGCGCATTGAGCATTTCAGCCGCGATTTCATTGACGTCTGCATGATCTAATGTCGCAGAGAACATCAACGTTTGACGACGACGATGCTTGGCTGCTTTATGAATGCGACGAAGCTCTGGTGCAAAGCCCAAATCCAACATACGGTCTGCTTCGTCCAGAATTAGCGTTTCCAAACCATCCAGATAAAGCGAACGGTGCTCTAAGTGATCAGCCAAACGTCCTGGTGTCGCCACGATAAATTTCGGGTAACGACGCAGAGCTTTTACCTGATCGTTAAAGTTCTCACCACCCAAAATCAGTGCTGCTTCATAAGATAGGCCAGCTAGCATAGAACGAAGCTCACCATATACTTGTTTCGCTAGCTCACGAGTAGGAGCAAGGATTACCGCGCGAGGGTCTTTCGCAGAAAACGATTTTGTCTTTAAAGACTTATGAAGCATTGGCAATACAAACGCCAAAGTCTTGCCCGAACCTGTTTTCGAAGATGCCAATAGATCCTTGCCTGCAATCGCAACAGGAATCGCCTGCTGCTGAATGTCAGTCGCTTTTTTAAAATCGTAGTGTTTTAGGTTCTTCAACAATCGGTTGTCTAGGCCTAGATCTTTAAATTGCAAAGTATTCTCCAATAAATCAGTCAGCGTCTGAGCGCTCTGTAGTGTCGTTTCCGCTCTAACGCAGCAAAAAAATAAAGCTCGGTATAATACCGCAAATCATAGGAGTATAGATAGAGATCACACAAACTAATTCCCTGTGGTAACGGTAAAACATCATTTGTGGCTCAGTTCAGAGTAAAGACTAGCCTTTTTGATGAGCAGCTGGACAGGAAGTTTAGAGAAAAGCCGTTCAAATATGCCTTCTATCCATCAACAAAACGACTTAAATAGCAGTTATTTGGGCCAATAAACTTTCATTTGTGTCAATATCGTCTAAATTATTGATATCAGGAACGTGGCAAATACACCTGCTATGAAAACTGTTGTGAGAACGAAATAAAGGATAGGTAGTTAAACTTTGTTAAGTTCAGGTAAAAGTTGACGTCAGGTACTCCATGAAATTCTTGGGTTTTTTTGACTTTTGCTACATCATGTACTGATAAAATGTAACCACATTTAACCTCGCTACTGTATAAAATAATAGTTAGTGGCGAGACTTTCACTATAAGCAAGGAGTTCTTATATGAACAAAACGTTGATCGCAGCTGCAGCAACTTCAGTACTTCTACTAGCCGGTTGTGCTTCTTCTGATGACGCAGCTACAGCAAATGCAGCAAAATTAGACGAACTAAGCAACCAAGTTAGCCAACTAAGCCAAGACGTACAAGCTCTTCAATCTGACGTTCAAAAATCAGGCGCAGCAGCAATGGCTGCTCAAGAAGAAGCTGAGCGTGCTAACGAGCGTATCGATAACATCGCTCAGTCTTACACTAAGTAAGATTTAATACCGCGTCTTAACGCCCGTTAAGGCGCGGTTATTTCGATAGGAACCCCATTCTGTGCAGCGATTGCTGCTTTAGCCTTCACGTTTTTCATACCGAATTCATCCAGCCACCACTTTAACTCTTTCGGCACTTTGAGTTCATCTTTCTCGCCATTACTACGAGTCAAAGGCTCATGTGCTTCTAAGAACACACTTCTGTCAGGCTCAAGTGTCATTTTGATAGGCTGGTTAATGATGTTAACGTCTTCGCCGTTACGAACCTTGTCAAATAACCACTCAATGTCACTTGGGTCCATACGAATACAACCCGCGCTGACTCGCATACCAATCCCAAAGTCCTTGTTGGTACCATGAATTAGGTATTCGCCATTCCCGTAAGCTAAACGCAATGCAAACATACCAAGTGGATTATCAGGCCCCGCAGGAACAACGGCTGGTAGGTCAATGCCCTTTGCTTTGTACTCGGCACGAATAGAGGCTGGAGGAGTCCATGTAGGGTTCGGTCGTTTTTGGCTGATACGCGTTGTCATTACTGGGGTATCGCGCCCTATTCGGCCAATTCCGACAGGAAATACATGGACAATATCCTCTCCTTTCGGAAAGTAATATAAGCGCAGCTCGGCTAGATTAATAACGATACCTTTATAAGGTACGTCTGGGAGGATTAGCTGTGTCGGAATAGTAAGAACATGCCCCTCTTCTGGTAAGAAGGGATCCACGCCTTTGTTTGCGGCCATTAAACCTAGCATACCCACATCGTAGAGCTTAGCGATATTTGCCATGGTTTCGCCTTCTTGAACGACGTGGTTTTCAAGGCGACCAATTAAACGGCTTCCATCCTCTGGTAATTCGTACATCTTAGCGAATGATAGACCACTCACTAAAGATAACGACACAGATAGCAGGGTACGTTTTGCGAAACTCATTGATCGCTTTTTGCTAAGCATTTCACTCTATTCCTTGGCACTTTTAAAGAGCTGTAAGGTTATCTCTCTTTCTGTCTTGTGATCAACCATCGGCTTGTGATATTCCAGTAAAGAAAAGCCCTCCCAAGTCCAAGGTTTATGGATGTATTTGTTCGGTACACTTTTGATTTCTGGTACCCAGTGGCGCACAAATTCACCATTAACATCGAACTTTTCGCCTTGGCTTATCGGGTTGAAAATACGAAAGTATGGCTGCCCGTCACAGCCCGTAGAGGCAGACCATTGCCAGCCACCATTGTTCGCTGCAAAATCGCCGTCCACCAGCTTACTCATGAAGTACGCTTCTCCCCATCGCCAATCAATATGTAAGTCCTTGGTAAGAAAGCTCGCGACAATCATACGTAATCGGTTGTGCATCCAGCCTGTTTGATTGAGCTGACGCATTGCTGCATCAACGATTGGGTATCCTGTTGTTCCTGTCTTCCATCGCTCAAAGGCTTTCTCATCATAGGACCACTGGATTTTATCCTCCCAATCGATAAATCCTTTGCCTTTGACGAGTTTTGGTTCGAAAACCAATAGGTGCTGATAAAACTCACGCCAAATGATCTCACTTAACCAAGTTGCTTTCCCTTCTGTAAGGTCATTTTGTTGATTTTCAGCATACAAACGAGCAATACACTGCCTTGGTGATAGCGCGCCAATCGCAAGGTATGGAGACAGTTGGCTAGTGCCATCAATAGCTGGAAAGTCTCGCTCGCTTTGATACGCGTCACTGCGCTCCCGTGCAAATTCCCTAAGCTGCTTCAAAATATCATTAGTCGAAGCCAGCCAGTCTTCACTGGATTCTCGAGGATAGCTAAATGTGAAGCTTGAATTAAATCGAGCCGACTCTAATTGTTCGAGTACCTTTTTATTGAGTGGCGCTTGCTCGTGAGGTTTTACTACCGTCGGCATATGGAACTGCGTTAACCAAGCACGCTTGAATGGCGTAAACACCTTAAAATATTCGCCTTGCTTATTAAGAACCGTCGTTGGCGCGTGCACACATTTGTCATGAAACAGTTCAAATTCGATATCGTGAGAAGCTAACGCTTCACTTACTTGTGTATCGAGCTCTCGTTCGTTCACCTCATAGTGAATGTTTGCCATGACAGACGTGGCTTCAAGTGTTTCCGCCCACCCACTAATCACATCTGTACAATCGGAAAACGACGGTACCTCTTTGTACAAAAAGGGAATATTAAGGCTTTCAAGCTCCTCGTTAAGACAAGCTAAGCGACGAGCAATGAGGTCTGCCTGCATCGGCGCCATGTGATGCTCCCGCCACTGCTCTGGCGTCGCGATAAAGCAAGCGACGACAGGCTGCCCTGAATCAAATGCCGCTTTGAGTGCCGTGTGGTCTAACGTACGTAAGTCACGTCGAAACCATACTAAAATCATGGTAGCTCCTATCTTTTGTCTACTAAGTTAGGTGTAATTTCTCTATCACTTCAGAGCACCCCATCCGATCACCTAACTGTGCGTGAAGCATTTTGATGGACGCTACTTGTTTAGCAGCTAGCGCTTTGTTGGAGAAAAGGTAGATAAACGAACCATTTTCAACGACCTCGTGATCTAGTAGACCAGAAACATCATCAACCTTATCGATCAAAGTCGTGTGATACCCTTGTTCGCAAAGCTTCGCTGCTTGAATCCAACTCTCAGACTCTCTGTTTTGTTCAAAGCTAATGAGCAGACACTTTCCTTTGGAAGCGGCTTTGTTTTCAGAATCGATAACAAGGGCAAGTCGAGTGATCAAACAAGTCTGAAATAACCCGACCTGTAAAGATCGCAGCGATCCTTTCACCATGTCTAGCGCATCAAATACTGGGCTAATAAACTGATCAATAACGAGTTTTAGTGGATACTCTTTAAGAACAGAGGCAAGTAAACTCTCTGCTTTTCCTCGATTCAGGGTAGACAGCGCAAGCAGCATGTTTTCAACTTCTTCGAGTGTGCGAACCTCGTTTTTGACTTCGACATCGGCGCTTTTTCCTAGCAGCCCCTTCACTTTACCAATCGAAATCCCCTTCGCGAGCCAGCTCTGGACTTCGCGAATCGTATCGAGATCTTGCTGGCGATAAAGTCTGTGTCCTTTTTCAGTTCGCTGAGGTTGGATCAAGTTGTATCTTCGTTGCCAAGCTCTCAGCGTAACTGGTTTTACACCCGTGATTTCTGCGACATCTCGGATCGCGTATAGTTTTTCTTCTGAACTACAAACCATAGCGTAATCTCATCTCCTGCGGATACGGTTCTAAAAACTTCTGTTTTGCTAAATACTCGTCTGGGTAAGTATTTAAGTAATGCTTAATCAATGTAAGTGGTGCTAGCAGAGGCAGCATTCCGATACGGTAGTCGTGAATCACTGTCGCTAACTCTTCTTTTTCTTCTTTAGTTAGTGAGCGTTTGAAGTACCCTTGTAAATGCATCAACACATTTGTGTTGTTTTTGCGGCTAGCCCGATTCGTTAACGCCTTCATAAGTCCTAAACGATACTCTTGGTAAAAGTCTTCAATTTCATAATTAGCGACATCAGCGACTAAGCGGCCAAGGGAGCGGTATGACTCTGGGTGGTGTGCCATTAACGTCAGTTTGTAGCGCGAATGAAAGTCGATGATTTTGCCACGAGTAGGCTCACCATCCATCGAGCCGTAAAAGTCATTTAGACAAAATACTCGAGTAATAAAATTTTCTTTCAATACAGGGTCGTTAAGTCTGCCATCCTCTTCAACAGGCAACCAAGGCATTTTTTGCATCAATGTTTGTGTATACAAGCCAACACCTTCTTTCGCAGCACTGTTCTTGCTGTAAACCTTGACTCGCTCCATGCCACAAGTTGGTGACTTGGCACAAACGATGTAACCACAAAGCTGCTCGCTTTGAAGTTCATCTACTTTATTGGCCGAGTAAGTGAGCATATTGTCGGTATGATCATTTTCTGGATTTTTGGTTTCAACCAATGCAACACGCTCTTCATTAGAAACAAGACGAATTGTTGGACGGGGTACTGGCATACCTACGCCGACTTCAGGGCATACCGAAACAAAGTCAAAATACGGGCTGAGCTCTTTAGTCACAAAGTTGCTCACCTTATGACCAGAGTCAAAACGCACTCGTTCACCCAAAACACACGAACTGATACCTACTTTGATTGAAGATTCCATGATGACGCATCCCTATACAAAAAGTTTTGTTGTATAACTTATAGCAAGCCTTTCCAGATTGTACAAGAAAATAAGTTGTACAATTTAATCGTTTTACTTCACTCGAAAGTATTTCGATCAACCAGCTGTCAGAAAAAAGTTTGGCCCAAAAACAAAGAATTTGTGCGCGCAATCGACAAACTGCTCAAAAGCAAATCGATTGCTCTTTTGATTTCAACAGATTTGGTTATCAATAGTAGTTGCAGTTTCTAAATGCGTGGTTTTTGTGACTAAGCTCTCAAGGGGCTACTGTACGTCCCGATATTATTGCCTCAACGAAAACGAACAAGTTCAACAGAATTGGTAATAGCGTTCTATAATAGAGGCGTTTTATCAAAACAAAACTTTGGAGAGCACTTATGGCAACCCCACACATTAACGCACAACCAGGTGATTTCGCTGAAACAGTTCTAATGCCAGGCGACCCGTTGCGCGCTAAATACATCGCTGAAACGTTCCTAGAAGATGTGAAACAAGTTTGTGACGTTCGCAACATGTTCGGCTTTACTGGCACTTACAAAGGCAAAAAAGTTTCTGTAATGGGCCACGGCATGGGTATCCCGTCTTGCTGTATCTACGTACACGAGCTAATCGCTGAATACGGCGTGAAAAACGTTATCCGTGTAGGTAGCTGTGGTGCAGTACGTGACGACGTGAAACTAATGGACGTTGTTATCGGTATGGGTGCTTCTACAGACTCTAAAGTTAACCGTATCCGTTTCAACAACCACGATTTCGCAGCAATCGCTGATTACGGTCTTCTAGAAGAAGCAGTTAACCAAGCGCGCGCTCAGGAAGTGCCTGTAAAAGTAGGTAACGTATTCTCTGCAGACCTGTTCTACACACCAGAAGCAGACATCTTCGAGAAGATGGAAAAACTAGGCATCCTAGGTGTAGACATGGAAGCGGCTGGTATCTACGGCGTAGCAGCTGACCTAGGCGCGAAAGCACTGACTATCCTGACAGTTTCTGACCACATCATCCGTGGTGAAAAACTAAGCTCAGAAGAGCGTCAGAAGTCGTTCAACGACATGATGAAAGTTGCACTAGAAACTGCAATCAACATCTAAGAACAAATAGTAAGTAATAATTTGCAGCCAGAGTTATGCTGGCTGCCCGAATTATCCCGAGGGGGCGATTGTGTCTAACGGCGAACTGCCAAAAGACGCAGATGGGTTACAACTCAACTTTTGTAAAACATTGGCGTGTGACAACTTTGGATTGAGTGATGCAAAGCGTTACGTTCTGCAACATGCGAACCCTAAGCGTCCGGCGATGGTATGCCGTGAATGTGGAGCTTTCCCCCCCTTACTTAATAATCGCGATGTCGTGAACGAACTTCATCGCCTGCGGCACGTCCACAGTGACGGGTTGCCTGCTTGCCGTAATGATGATTGCGACAACTTTGGACTTTCTGTCCACACTCACAAACACCTCTATCACGCTTTCGGTTACAGTGGCGATCGCCAACGTTACCGCTGTAAAGTGTGTCAAAGTACCTTTGTCGACAAGTGGTCTGGTGCCAACAAGAAGCTTCAATTTCAAGAGAACTTGATGGGTTTATTGTTTACGGGATATTCCGTACGAGAAATCTGCCGCAAGCTTAGTATTAACCCAAAAACCTTTTACGATCATGTTGACCATATAGCTAGCCGCTGCCGCCGCAAGCTGGCAACCATTGATGCGCGCTGGGTAAACCACGCAACGCATTATGAATTGGCCTCAAACTATATTGCATTGCAACCGAACAGCAATAATGGTGTGTATTGGATTGTTTCTGGCGAAGCGCATTCTGGCTATATTCTTTGCCAGCACGTCAATTATTCCGCTGATGAAGAGCCAATCGCAACTCTCGATCATAACCCTTACGATGAGGTGTCTCGTTTTGTTTCCCAGGAGTACGTAGCGGAAGCAAGTGAGCCGCTTGCGGAACCTTCTCATCACCTCAGAGAGCGAATTGACCAAAAATACCAAACAATTTTGGCTCGCGGTAACGTAGAAGACCCTCTTGGTAATCTATCTGTATTTCATTACCCTTCAAAAGGGGCATTAGTCCGTCCGCCATACACCTCGTATGCACACTATTTACACGTACTTGATATGTGCTGCCCAAACAAACGTGTATCTCTATACATGCCTCAAGATCCCCTACTACGTTCAGCTGCACTGAGCGTTTGTTTACCTCGTATTAAAGAGAAAAGTGTCGACTTGATGTACGTAGAAGAGGACGCTAGTTGGGACATGAGTACTCCCTTTGGCAAAGTCGATATCGCCTATATGAGTTGGTGGCGCGATCGCTGGGCAATCTCTAGTCAAAACGAAAACCACAAAGGCATTTGCTACCTCGCTGGCGATCAAAATGAGCCTGAAAAATGGTTTAACGTTGCGACAACTCGTCATGTGAAGTTTTATCAAAACCGCTTTCAGATTCTTTTCGAAAGCTTCATTAACGAGCCACGTCGCAAATTACGACCTGCTGGTATTTTACCTCTTTTAGATATATTTAGAGCTTGGCATAATTTGTGCTATCAGGATAAACAAGGTCTTACCGCTGCACAAAGGTTGGAAGTCTCTGATGCACCTTTGACAATCAAACAGCTCCTATCGTAGCTATTCTATTGGTAATTTAGATGTAGTAATTAGGGGTTGTAACGGTATACATTACGGCCCCTGATCGTTTACCAAAACGTTATCCGCATCGCTTTGGTAAAGAAACATGCATCTAACCACTTAATATTAGGTGTGATTTCCAGTTCGATAGTCATGGATGTGAACGTTGGATAAAAACCAAATTCAGCTAGAAGATGATCTCACTAAGCTTAAAGGCCAAATAAAATCGGCCCCTAAACATACCTTTAATATTGCGCAGCAATATCGTATCCGCGCGGAACAAATTTTATTTGTGGACGGAGAGATCAAAGCCTTACTCATCATGGCGCAATGCTGTTGGTGCCTAATGGATTACCGACAAGGCTTAAAACTCGTCAAAGACGCTTACAGCAAACAAACACAGCTTGAAACCGACGATCATCTCCCGGAAATTCTCCATCTTTTTGCACTCCAATATTGGGGCCAAGCAAAGTATTATTCCGCGCAACAATATTGGATTAATGCGCTCGAACAATCTGCTCTTGTTGATGATGTTGAAATTCAAATCGAATCTCTAATTGGGCTTGGTAATGTATGGCGCATCACTAATGAACACCAACTTGCCGCTTCAACTCATGAGTTAGCCGTTAAAGTGGCAAACAATGTTCGTATTGCTTGGTTAGAAGGCAAAGCGCGCATCCTATTAGCTTGGGACTATTACTTACTAAATAAGTTTGTCGAGATGCTTACGGTACTGGATGGAGCAACCGAAGTATTAAAAGATCATGATGACAGTACGTGGCAAGCCGAGATCTGGGACTTTAAAGGGTTAGCACTGCTTGGACTAGAACGCCTTGATGCGGCCGAAGAAGCCACCCAAAAAGCCCACCAGCTCGCCATTGAGCATGACCTCGTTTGGATGAAAGCACACTCTTTTATTAGCCGAGCAAGACTTGAGCTTTTGCGCCAAAATACAGACAGCGCTGCCAAGTTGCTACTTGCAGCAGAAGAGTCTGCACTCAGTTTCGACCACGGTGAGCTACTCAGCCAAATTTGCTTCCAACAATCACGAGTCGCTGAAGAACAAGGTGACTTTGAGTCTGCGTTTAACGCGTTCAAGAAATACCGTAAGCACGCACTCAAAATGCTCAAAGAACAAACTCATCGAATCAGCATGGATAAAGCAAGAGGCTCTAAACGCCAACTAGAGCAGCGAGCACGTAAGCTGATCAATCATATTCGCTCTCAACACGAATACGACCCTGAAAAACAGTTCTCTAATGTCGTTTCTGAGACCTACTGGTGGGAACAGTTAGTTTTGTTTAAAACGGAGCTCAAACGCTCTAACCACGCCATCATTATGATTCAGCATTCAAACCCCGAAGTTCTCGATGTTTGTACCGAGCTCGTTCATGCATTGACAACCTCCAGCGACCTCATCTCGAGAATTTCCAGTAACAGGCTAGCAATGTTAATTGCAGAAAAAGGTCAAGCAGCAGAAGAGGTCTACCGCACTGTCCAAGCGATGTTAGACATCTATCCATGGAAGCGACGCGGAATCAAAGGCCCTAAACCGATACTGTATTTGCAAGATATCCTGACCTTCCCATTCACGTTAGAACAGCTCGAAGAAAGTTATATTGAGGTAATGAAGAATGGAACAACTGCTTAGCAAGGTGACTGACGCAGGTATCGATCCTTCTTCCGTTTCAGGTGAAGAAGCGATTACGCTATGGGAACACATAGGGTTACATATTGCGTCAACAAACCGTGAGAAAGCGCATTGCTATATCATTAGCGCCGAGTATCGAAGAGAGATCAAACAGCTCAACGACAGCATTAGTGAATTGAAACAAGCGCTTGAGTTGCTTGTTTTACCAGAGGATGTAGAAGATATTCTTTCTGTGAAAGCAAGCTTGAGTGAGCGTTTAGTTGAAGTAGGTGACTACAATGCGGCATTAACCGAGTATGTTGCTTCAACCAATATCGCCGTCGAGTACGGCTATATTGATGAGTACGTATTGGCCATTATTGGAATGGGTAATTTGTGCGATGCCTATGGGGATCACCAACGTGCATTACGTTATTATCAAAAAATAGATGCTATCGATCACGCTATTGGCAGTCGATCCCTACGCCTTCGTTACAAGCTGTACATGCTTGCCTGTTATATCAGCTTGAACCGTACCGCAGACGCCAAAGAGCTGTTGAGTGAATGTGAAGAACTGAGCATTCTCGTCAGTGATAAAAACCTCGCCGCACAAATTCACCTCTACCGAGCCAAATTACATCGTCTGCAAGAAGACTACCCCAATGCGTTGCTGGCTATTTCGAATGTTCAGTATACAACGGGTAGTGCCACGACATACTGGTTATCTACGATGGTCAAAATTGAGACTGCGTATTGTCTAAACGGTGTAGGGCACACTTCTTTAGCTAATTTAACGTTGGACTCCATCAGTAAAAGGATTCAAAAGCAACTATCTCCTATCGTTACTCAGCATTTTTATAACGCGATGAGTCAAGTTTACGCCTCTCAAGGGTTGTATCAAGAAGCATTAAATTGTGAAAAAAAAGCGCATAGAATCGAATCTGATCTTGTAAAACATATTCCGATCGGTGAGTTAGGGTCTGCTCAACTACGCCGACTTTCACGCTTTGAGTTACAACTCAAACTCATTTTGTCAGAGCTAGAAAACAAAGAACTAAAAGAAACCACCAAGCAGCATAAAAATACTGTTGCTCAGCTACAGCAGGACGTCTTTACCGATCCACTTACGTCTTTACACAACCGACGCTGGTTAGAAGTTAAACTAAAAGATCTACTTCTGCACGATACTGCATTTGCATTGATGGTCATCGATATCGATCACTTCAAATCCATCAATGACGAACTAAGCCACTTGGTTGGCGACAAAGCGATCAAAAGTGTGTCACAGGAACTGGCGTCCTACTTCAGATTTAAAGGCGCATCGTGCGTACGATTTGGTGGTGAAGAGTTCCTCGTGATCCTTGAGAATACCCAACTGGAACGCGCAGAAATGCATGCCGAGAATTATCGTGAACGGATTTATCAATATGGTTGGGACGATATTCTTGGTGAACGGGGGCTGACCGTATCCATAGGGATTACCTTGCATCGAGAAGGCGAGAATACTCAGCGAACTTTTTATCGTGCAGACAAAGCTCTTTATCGCGCCAAAGCCAATGGCAGAAACCAAGTCTGTACCGAACTTTAAACCATGCCCCGGTTGACACCTGGGGCTTTAGTATACTTTTTACTTATCCTTCCTATATCACTTCACTGCTTGTTTAAATAAGTACTCAGCAACACCTTAACTGCCAATAAACATCAGTGGATACTTACATCGCATAAACATAATTCCTACATAAAAACCGCTTGATTCATCTGTAGTTAAGACAAATACTTAAATTGTTAATTTACGTAGATTTTCCATTTCGCAATACGCACAGGTAGGTAAGATGTTTCTAGACTATTTTGCACTTGGGTTACTCATCTTCGTTGCTTTAGTGATCTTTTACGGAATCATTGTCATCCATGATATTCCATATGAAATCGCCAAAGAGAGAGAGCACCCGCACCAAGACGCAATTCACTACGCTGGCTGGGTCAGCCTTTTCACTTTGCATGCGCTGTGGCCATTTTTATGGATCTGGGCAACATTATGGCGCAAGGAACGCGGCTGGGGTTTTAAACAACTAGAACAAGAAACACACGACATTCATCACCGCCTTGAAGAACTCATCGATGAAGTCAACGAACTCAAAAACCAAGTATCGATGTTGAAACAACAAAAGATTCAGCAAAAGCCTTTGCCTGAACAAAGTAAAGAGGACGAATAATGGACTTATTGCTGATTCTGACTTACGCCGCTCTTTGTATTGCCATTTTTAAAATTTTCAATATTCCTCTAAACAAATGGACCGTTCCAACCGCCGTACTTGGCGGCGTAGTGTTAGTGGGCACACTCGTGCTGCTTATGAACTACAACCACCCATTTACTCAATTGGGTAACCAAGTGTTCCCAACTACGCCTATCGTCTCTGGCGTGCGTGGCCGCGTGGTGGAAGTGCCAGTCCAAGCCAACCAACCGCTCAAAACGGGCGATATTCTTTTCAAAATCGATCCTGTGCCTTTTGAAGCAGAAGTTGCTCGCCTTGAAGCGAAAGTCAAAGAAGCAAGCCAAGGTGCGTTGGGTTTAGAGTCTGATCTAAGAGAAGCAGAAGCTGCTGTATTGAAAGCGCAAGCGGACAGAGATAAAGCACAAAGGGAGTTTAGCCGATATCAAAGGGGCTTTGATCGTGGCGCGTTTACTGAACAAGATTTAGATACTCGACGCCAAGCGTATAAAGCGGCAGAAGCCATGTTAGACGTTGCGATTTTGCAACAAGAACAAGCGCAAATCGCTCTGGACTCTGAAATCGGAGGCGAAAATACCCAAGTCGCGCAACTTCTTGCCGAGCTGCGTAAAGCAGAGTTTAACCTAGAGCAAACCGTCGTTCGTGCGCCAACCGATGGTTACGTTACGCAATTGGCTTTGCGTCCTGGTGTTATGGCTGTGCCGTTGCCACTTGCCCCGGCAATGACCTTCGTACATACCGAAGACATTACGTACACCGCGGCATTCAGACAGAACTCATTACAACGCTTGAAGCCAGGCTTTGAAGCAGAATTTATGTTCCGCGCAATTCCGGGCAAAGTGTTCCGTGGCGAAGTCATTGACGTGATTCCAGCCATTGGTGAAAGCCAAATTCAAGCGCGAGGCGCTCTGCTTGGGACTGATGCCTTGCGCACGAGCGGACGTGTTTTTGCGAAGCTGAAAATTACCGACGACTTGAGTGGATACCACCTACCAATGGGTACTGCGGTTGAAGTTGCAGTTTATTCAGACAGCTTTACTCACGTATCAGTGATGCGCAAAGTGCTTATTCGTATGAAGAGCTGGCAGAACTATTTATACCTCGACCATTAATGAACATATAGCGCATTCATTTATTGGTAAAAATAACATCAAACCGTGTAATCAGGGGCTGACGATCAGCCCCTGATTCATTCTAGCCATCCAGATAGATAGCATTCCCACTTTTATTAATATTCTGTATAATGCGCGCCTTATTTTTAATGCTTGCTAAAACCAAAGCCAGTCAAAGGGATGCGTGAATCAAATCACACATTTCCTGAAGAAAAATAGAGCAAACAATAAGCAGCTTGGTTGTTTTGAATATATGTTACACAATCAAATAACTAACGCTTTCCAACAATATAAATGAACGTTCTTTAAAATCGACTATTGAACTGAGGTTATCTATGAATCTTTCCGCTAAAACTGTTGTGGTTATTGCAATCGGTGCTGCTCTTTACGGTATCGGCGGCTTACCTATGTTTGGCATCCCTGTGTTTGCAAACACAACGCTAAAACCAGCAATGGCAGTATTAGCATTGTTCTCAGTACTATTTGGACCACTTGTTGGCTTCTTGGTTGGTTTTATTGGTCACTGGGTTACTGACCTATTTGCAGGTTGGGGCGTATGGCTCACTTGGGTACTTGGTTCAGGTATTGTTGGTTTGATTATCGGTCTATTCCCTTCTCTAACGCGCTACCGTTTGGAGAAAGGTGATTTCAATATGAAAGACTTCGCGTTATTCGTAGTACTTGCGCTATTAGGCAACGTATTTGGTTACGGTTGCTCTGCATTCCTCGACACGATTTTATACGCAGAACCGTTCACTAAAGTGTTTACCCAGCTTTCTATTATCGCGATCGGTAACACCATTCTTATTGCTATTGTTGGCTTCTTCATTCTTAAGTCTGTCGCTAAACGTAACAAGCAAAGCCGTAACTTAACAGAGGCTTAATGTCGAATGACAATCGAATTTTCTAACTTCTCTTTTAGATATGAGTCGCTGGACAAACCGACGCTAAAAAATATCAATCTAAGGATAGAGAAAGGAGAGAAAATCGTCATTATCGGTCCAAGTGGTAGTGGTAAATCTACTCTTGGGCAATGTCTTAACGGACTGATCCCACACGCAATCAAAGGGGAAACCAGTGGAACATTGACCATCAATGGTCAAGACACCGCCCCTTTCGACATGCACCAATACACTGAGCAAGTTGGCACCGTACTCCAAGATACGGACAGCCAATTTGTCGGTTTGAGCATTGGCGAAGACATTGCATTTGCGCTGGAAAACCAGCTAACTTCAAATATCGACATGTACCCATTGGTCAAAGCCACGGCCAAAATGGTCGACTTGGAACAGATGTTAGATCGCTCTCCCCACGATTTATCTGGCGGGCAGAAACAGCGTGTTTCTTTGGCGGGCATTCTCGTCGATGACGTCGATATCCTTTTGTTTGATGAACCACTAGCTGCGCTTGACCCTAAAACGGGTAAAAAAACCATCGAGATCATCGATGATCTACACCGCGAAACGGACAAAACCATAGTAATCATTGAGCATCGTCTTGAAGACGTTCTGCATTGCTCAGTTGACCGTATTATCTTGATGGAAAGCGGCGAAATCATTACCGATACAACGCCAGATGAAATTTTAGCGTCGCCTCTACTAGAAGATTACGGCATCCGCGAACCGCTTTATATTTCAGCACTGAAAGAAGCAGGCTGCGCGATTGAGGGCGATGCAAAACCTTCTAGCTTAACTACCTTACCGTTGGAGCAATATAAACCAGCGGTACAAGCATGGTTTGATGGTTCAACAGCACAACCACCTAAAACGCCAGCCGAGACTTTGCTTGAAGTCCGTGGCCTCACCTATTCTTACGACGGTGAGAAAAACGCGTTAGAAGACGTGAGTTTTGACATTAAGTGTGGCGAGTTTGTCTCTGTACTTGGCAAAAATGGCTCGGGTAAATCGACCATCACCAAACTGATTATGGGCGTTATTGAAGCGGATAGCGGCTCAATGAGCATGAATGGTCAAGATCTTAACGAACTGACCATCTTCGAGCGTAGCCAGAAAGTGGGTGTGGTGATGCAAAACCCGAATCACATGATTTCCCATCACATGATTTTCGACGAAGTGGCCTTCGGCCTCCGTAATCGTGGCGTTGAAGAGAAACAAATCGACGCTAAAGTACTTGAAGTCCTAGAGCTGTGCGGTTTGAGCAAATACCGTCACTGGCCAATCGAAGCATTGAGCTACGGCCAGAAAAAGCGCGTAACCATTGCGTCAATTTTGGTCTTGGAACCAGAGCTTCTGATCCTTGATGAACCGACGGCAGGTCAGGACTATCGAAACTACACGTCTATGCTGAGTTTCATCGAAAAGCTCAATCGCGAGTTGGGCGTAACCGTAATGATCATCTCTCATGACATGCATTTAGTGTTGGAATACACCTCGCGCTCTATCGTGATTGCAGACAGTAAATTAGTCGCGGATGCACCAATGACGCAGGTATTCAGCAGTCCAGAGCTACTAGACCAAGCAAACCTCACTACCACAAGTTTGTTTGAGTTGGCTACGAAAGTTGGTATCGAGGACACCAATGGCTTTATGCAGCACTTTATCAATGTAGAAAAAGCGCACCGCCAACAAAAAAGCGACGACGTAAACCAACTAGAGAAAGCGGTGGCATGAAAGACAATAAGATGAAGTTTGGTATCAACTACATCGATACCCAATCGCCACTTCATAAGTTGAATGGCATTACTAAGTTCTTGCTTTTCATTGCTTGGGTAACGGTGGTATTGACCACATTTGACTTGCGAATCATCGCGCTGTTGATCGTGCTGGGTTTGGGCTTATTGAAAATGACCAAAGTGCCCTTTCATGTCTACAAACCGCTGTTATTCGGTACAGGTACGGTATTACTGATCAATGCCCTGTTTATGTTCGCGTTAGCACCGCAACAAGGTACTGAGTTCATGGGTTCATCAACGGTTTTACTCTCGTTACCCGGTAATTACTCGCTCACTCAAGAGACATTGTTTTACCTAGTAACAGTGACGTTGAAGTACTTCAGCATGTTCCCAATCGCATTGGTGTTTGTATTTACCACTCATCCGACAGAGTTTTCAGCCAGCTTGAACCGTTTAGGTGTGCCTTACAAAATCGCCTATGCCGTAAGCTTAACGCTGCGCTACTTGCCGGAAGTGAAAAAGGACTTTGTTAACATCATGCACGCGCAACAAGCACGCGGAGTAGAACTGAGCAAGAAGGCTCCGTTGTTCAATCGTATGAAGAACGTCGCGAAGATTCTTGGACCTCTGATTTTCTCTAGTTTAGACAGAGCCGATCAAATCTCAAACGCGATGACGCTACGTGGTTTTGGCCGCCACTCCTCTCGCACTTGGTACAGCTTAAAACCACTGACCAAAGCCGATATGATCTGCATGGCTGGGATTGCGGTGATAGTGATTGCTGCGATCAGCAAGCGTGTGATGGACACACAACTGTTCTGGTATCCGTTTTAAATTCTGAAGCTTCAAACTGAACATAACGTGGTTAGTGTTGTGACCACGTTATCTTCCGTCTTTCCCCTCGATAACTCACCTGTTGGCTTCTTGCTTGCGAGTGTTCAAAAGAAGCGGTAATTTCAGCGGCTCGCTGATGTGCCAGAAAGTTGCTTATTTAAACGACCAACATGAACTAAACTCATCAGTTTTATCAGGGGCTTAATGATCAACTGCGCACTGCCTACAATGAAAAGCCAAGTACCACTTTCAATCAACGAATCATTCAAAAAGAAAAAGCTACCAATTAAAAACCAAATAGCAATGAGTAGGTCGTTTGCAGCACCTAACGCCTCATAGCGGCGCTGAATAACGATGTGACGGCTTCCTAGATCTAAATCCAACTCTCTGCCATGTATCTGCACTGTATAGCTCCCCTCTTATTGTTTCGCGTCAGTTACGCCCAAGTTATTTCGAAATACTTAGTTCTAAACCCTAACGGACGTGGCATGCATTGACAACCATTGGAGGGATTATCTATTTGCAATAAAAAGAAAAGGGCGCATAAGCACCCTTTTTAGCGAGTCTAATTACAGGTATTCGCTTTAATGATTAGATAGTGAGTACCAACTTAACTCCACTTCAACAAGCGAGTTTCGTTGCCTTCTTCCGGCTTCGCTGGAATATTGAGTGACAACAGCAAGCTCACTGCTGCCATACCAGCGCCGATGTAAAATACGCTAGCAGGTGAAACCAGCCAAATCACACCAAACGTAACAGGTATTACAACCGCCGCAATATGGTTAATCGTAAACGCAACGCCCGCGGTCGACGCCATATCTGCTGGGTCGGCAATTTTCTGGAAGTAGGTTTTAATCGCAAGCGCTAACGCGAAAAATAGATGATCGACAACATACAATGCTGCCGCCCACTCAGCCGTTTGCACCAAACCGTACCCGACAAACACGAAGATCAAACCGACGTATTCAAACATCAACGCTTTGCGCTCACCTACAACGCCGATAAAACGGCCTATTCGCTTCGCAAACAAGAAGTTAAAGACATAGTTAATCAGGAACAGCAACGTAATATCTGCGGCGGAGTAACCAAACTTTTCTACCATCAAGAAACCAGCGAACACCGTAAAAATTTGACGGCGTGCTCCACTCATAAACGTAAGCGCATAGTATAACCAGTAACGTTTACGCAGGATGAGCTTCTTGTTCTGAGGCACTTTTGTCTTAAATTGTGGGAAGGCAAATGCCATCACCAAAATGAGCACAAAACCTAAACCACCAGCCATTAAATAGACCGTTTTAAAATCAAGTTTGAGCTGTTCGAGCGAAACCCAAATGGCGCCGTAGGTAAACAGAGAAGCCAAAGCTCCAACAGAAATAAACTTACCCAGCATTTCTGGCGCTTCTTCTTTAGATAGCCATTGTAAAGACAAAGACTGCTTGAGTGTTTCAAAGTAATGGAAGCCGGTGGACATTAACAAGGTTGTAAAAAGTAGACCGTACAAAGTGGGAAAATAACCTGTTAATGCCGTACCAAGCGTAAGCATCGCCAAAGATACGAGCATAAAGCGTTGCTCTCGGATAAACAGCAATACAAACACGGCGGTAAAGGCCAAAAAACCCGGAATTTCGCGCACACTTTGCAATAGGCCTATGTCGGCACCATCAAAGTTTGCTTTCTCTATAACAAAGTTGTTCAACAACGCCATCCAGGTAGAAAAAGCAATGGGCACGATAATGGAAATTAACAGGAGGAAATTTTGCGGCGTTCTCCAGCCGTGCGATGAGGTAGTCATGATGTTTCCTTTAAATATGAAGGCATCATCATAGCTTTAAATGTAACAAATTCGCAATATCATTATTATTTTCAACCCAGAGCAAGCTGATATGGCTGAGGAATATTGTTATGAAGATAAACATCGCACTCAATTCCTTGGCTAAGCGCGATGTTCAAGTATCAAGAGAACTAAAGCATGAGTAAATGTGCTCAGTGGCTTAATCAATGACTTTTACTGATAGGCGATTTTTAAATTCAAACACATGTTCTGGACACACATCCAAACAACGGCCACAGCTAATGCAGTTTTGATCCATAACTCGACGATCTCCCTCTTTCAAAGGCTGCCGAAGCACTTCTGGTTCTGGGCAAATGTA
>NZ_JAWOTC010000041.1:0-46528 GCF_033338675.1 Vibrio sp. Vb1574 | reverse complement strand
CGGGTTTTCACAGATCAATTGCAGTTGCAAAAGGAGGCTCCAATAAAAATCGAGGTAACTGGCGCTGAGTGTATACCTAAGTTACCTATTAATGCTAGGTTGAGCTTGCTACGCAGAGGTTATACAGCCGTCAGTTGCTCCACTAGCTCAGAAAGCGGCTTAGGATGGCCAATACCGTAGCCTTGGCCGTAGTCCACACCGAGGTCTATCAAATGCTGCATGACCTGGTCATTTTCGACAAACTCCGCCACCGTCACTTTGCCTAGTTGCTTCGCCAAGTCATTGATTGAACGAACCATCACGCGGTCCATTTCATTTACGTTGATATCTTGCACGAAAAGACCATCAATTTTCACGATATCGACAGGAAGTTTCTTTAAGTAACCAAATGAAGACAATCCAGATCCGAAATCATCCAATGCAATCATGCAACCCAAAGACTTTAGCTTGGTAAACAACTCAATGGCTTGATCCAGATTGCTCATCGCCGCTGTCTCGGTGATTTCTAAGCAGATTTTTTCACACGGCAGAGTCGAACTTTCCAATCGCTCCAATAAGAAGTCAATAAACTCTTGATTCCCCATAGATTGACCTGAAAGGTTTATCGAACAGCGACCAAGCTGTTCAACCACCTCAGGACGCTGTTCAAACCACTCTAGTGTTTGAGTAATAACCTGCTTATCAATCCAATGGGCAATGTTGTAGCGCTCGGAAGCAGGGATAAACAGCGCAGGAGAAACATAATCACCGTACCCATTGCGAATACGCACCAAAATCTCAAAATACATTTGAGTCTCGTGCTTTTGTAAGCTTTTTATCGGTTGAGCAAACAGTTCTAAACGTTGATTCGACAATGCCTCATGCACCAAATTGACGCTCTGCATTTCCATCTGACGACGCTGCAACTCTTCGTTATCTAAGCTGAATAGATTATAGCGGTTACGGCCTTGCTCTTTAGCGGCGTGACAAGCAGAGTCTGCTTGAGCGTGCACCATTTGTGGCGTATCAGCGGTATGATCGATGATACGGATACCAATTGAGCAACTGATGAACAGGCGTGTGTCTTCCCAAATAAAGAGGTGTTCGCTTAGTGTCGAGATGATCAGTTTGGCAATATTGATGGCGCCATATTCGTCACAGTCTTTGAGTAACACCGCAAACTCATCGCCTCCCATTCGAGCCAAGATGGAATTGTACGGCAGAACGCCTTCCAGCATACTTGCGCAGAATTGAATCGCCGCATCACCTGCATCATGCCCAACCGTATCATTGAGGACTTTTAGTTGATCTAAGTCGAGGTACAACATGGCGTGGACTCGACGATGGCTGTCCACTTCGCACAGTGCGGTCTTAAGCTCTAGTTCAAAATGGTTTCTGTTGTAAGTCCCCGTCAGTAAGTCATAGCGAGCTTGGTATTCCAATTTCTCGGAGAGCAGTTTGGTTTCGGTAATATCTTCGCCCACAATCAGCAGTTGCTCAGATTCACTCAGCGGACGAATATTCTCGCGCACCCAAACACGATGACCATTTGCATGACGATACTCGACTTCACGTCGCCAAACACCATGCACTTGCTGGTTGGGTTGCAATAACACTTGGCGAGGGAACAGCACTTTGTCATCAAAATAGAACTCCCTCAGGCGATGTCCGAGCATGTCCATCGGTTTGTAGCCAAGAAGTAGTTGAGCAAATCGATTCACTTCTTGAATTCGGTTATTACTATCAAGCGTCACCATCATCACGGGCTGCTGCTCGTAATAGTTGCGTAGGGTTGACTCACGTTGGTAGAGCTTGTCCTCCATCAATTTACGACTGGTAATATCGCGCGCTTCAAACAAGTATTGCTTATGATTCCCTACTTGCTGAGAAAAAGGCTTGAGCGAAACTTCTAACACCAATGCGCCGTGTTCTTTACTCCAAATTTCAGCTTCAAACGTCGACACTTGATGGTGAGGCGCGTGGAAATACTCCTCAAGCAACGCTTGTGCTTTTTCACTCCAGTTGGGGTGAAACCAAAGTGGTCGGTCTAAGCGCAGTCCTTGGTGATAAAGTAAGGATTGAAGGTGATCGTTGCCCGATTTAAGCACACCGTTGGCATCCAAAATGCCCATATACTGCATGCTCTGATCGAAAATCGATTCTAGAATAGCCTGGCTTTCTCGCGCAGCGCTCTCACTGCGACGCATCCGCTGTAAATAATAACCCATCAGCAAAATGACCACCGACATCACCACAAACAGACTACCAAACAGGCGAATTTCCTTGGCAAAACGTTCAGAAAGCTTCATTGGCTTATTAAAAAATACCGCAGAAACCTCTTGTTCAGCCCCCAATCCCCAACGCGCTACCGCTTGGTAATCGAGCTTTATTTCAGAATCACTTTTTTTCACTGCAGGCAGAGGCTGATCAGGGTTATCCAAAACGAACTCAAGCATCTCTGCGCTCTCAATACCATGCCGATAACCACTTTGAATAACCCCTCCAACTGCGCCATGACCCAAACCAATGTCATGCACCATAAACAGCGGCGCGTTTGAGACTTTGTTGACACCAACCCAGTCACGCTCGCTGCCAACCATACCTTGTTTATCTCGGTAATAGGTCCAGAACAAGACGACTTTATCGGAACTCAGTTTTGCGACTTGTTGTTTTAGATCGATGATACTGTCTGGGACAACTTGTACGATTTTGTCTCGATATTGCGGGAACTTAAGGACAAAATTGTCGATTTGATAACGCAACACCTCACCGGTCACCGAGTGGTCACTGACGATGAGAACTTGTGTGTAGTTCGGATGTAAGCGCTCAATAAGAGCGAGATTCGCTTCCAAATCGACATCTTCCATGACTCCGGTTGCATTCAGAGAACGATGTAAAGAAGGATGGTAGTTATTAATGCCGTTAAATATAACTGGGGTGTCTTTGATGATTGGGGCTAAACGCTGCATGAGTTCAAGTGCATTGTTATCGCTCACTAAAATGGCATCGAATCGCTCTTTGCGTAATTTCGTAAGATACAAGGATTTTAGTTGCGCAAAAAACTGCTCACTCTGGTTACGTTTCGAGTCTAGATAGAGCACACGCATGTCCAGCGCTCGATCGCCCAGCTGTTGCTCGATGCCTCGCTGTATGGAGTCCGTCCAGAAAAAACCCTGATGATAGGAGTGCACGACCAACACCTTCGGATCTGAGGCCGTAGCAAACGCGCTCCAACATAGCGCGGCAATAACCAGAAAACGCTGCACATTATCTCCATAGCTCGGAGTTAACCCGCAGTTACTCCTGCCAAACCTTGTGAATCCTATCCGCTATGAGTATAAAAGGGAGGTAAAACTCTATCCCTAACGGAAATCATAGTATGAATGCGAGCCTGCCGAAACTCGACGACCTTGACCGCGCAATATTAAAAACACTGATGGCTGACGCCAGAACGCCCTACGCAGAAATGGCAAAGCAGTTCGATGTCAGCCCTGCCACTATCCATGTGCGTATCGAGAAGATGAAGTCGGCTGACATCATCGAGGGAACGGAGGTGATCATCAATACCAAAAAGCTTGGCTACGATGTGTGCTGCTTTATTGGTATTAACCTCAATGCAGCTCGTGATTACCACTCCGCGTTAGAAAAACTCAACGCGCTCGACGAAGTCGTTGAAGCTTACTACACCACGGGCGCGTATAACATATTCGTCAAATTGATGTGCAAATCGATTGAAGAGCTGCAATTTGTACTGATCGACAAGCTGCAAGCCATTGATGAGGTTCAGTCCACAGAGACATTGATATCGTTGCAGAACCCGATCAACCGCAACGTAAATCCGTAAAATTTTTTATAAAAAATGTACAAAAAAGGCCAACTGAACGGTTGGCCTTGATGTTTTTTGCTCAATTTACGCCGCAATACCCGAATGGCGCAACAGTGCATCGATTTGTGGCTCGCGGCCACGGAAGCGCTTAAACAGCTCCATTGGCTCTTCACTGCCCCCCATTTCTAGGATGTTGTTCAGGAAGCTTAGACCCGTCTCTTTGTTGAAGATGCCTTCTTCTTCAAAGCGAGAATACGCGTCTGACGACAGCACTTCAGCCCACAGGTAGCTGTAGTAACCCGCACTGTAGCCACCGGCAAAAATATGGCCGAAGCTGTGTGAAAAACGCGCCCACTCAACCGCAGGAACTACCGCGACTTTCTCTTTCACTTTCGCCAGAGTTTCCAGTACACGCGCACCCACTTCTGGGTCATATTCGGTGTGAAGCGTGAAATCGAACAAGCCGAATTCTAGCTGACGCAAAATACCCATCGCAGATTGGAAGTTTTTCGCTGCGAGCATTTTGTCTAGCATCGCTTTCGGTAGCGGCTCACCTGTCTCATAGTGACCAGAAATGAACGCCAGCGCATCCTCTTCCCAACACCAGTTTTCTAGGAACTGACTTGGTAGCTCAACCGCATCCCAAGGCACGCCATTAATACCTGAAACAGCACCTGTATCAACTTGCGTCAACATGTGGTGGATTCCATGACCAAACTCATGGAATAGCGTCACGACTTCATCGTGCGTGAACAGTGCTGGTTTGTCGCCTACAGGACGGTTGAAGTTACACGTTAGATACGCAACCGGCGTTTGCAGCTCGCCAGATAGCGTAACGCGACGACCACGACAATCATCCATCCACGCGCCGCCACGTTTGTGTTCACGAGCGTAGAGATCTAGGTAGAAGCTGCCACGGAGTGTGCCTTCAGCATCAAAGATATCGAAAAAGCGCACGGACTCATGCCAAGTGTCTACGCCTTCGCGCTCAGTAACGGTCATGCCAAACACGCGGTTTAGCACTTCAAACAGACCGCTCACGACTTTTGACTCTGGGAAGTATGGGCGCAGTTCTTCATCCGAAATTTGGAACAGGTGCTGCTTTTGTTTCTCGCTGTAGTAAGCGATATCCCAAACGTTCAGCTCTTCAACACCAAACTCACTTTTCGCAAACTGACGTAACTCTTCGACTTCACGTTCACCTTGCGGTTTCGCTCGTGTCGCTAGGTCATTCAGGAAGCCCAGCACTTGATCCGGCGTTTCAGCCATCTTTGTTGCTAACGACTTTTCACTGTAAGTATTGAAACCTAGCATACGTGAAATTTCATGGCGCAGTTTTAGCTGCTCAGTAATGATTTCTGAGTTATCCCATTTGCCTGCGTTTGGACCTCGATCAGAAGCGCGCGTCACGTACGCTTCGTACACTTCTTTACGCAACTCTTGGTTATCGCAGTACGTCATGACAGGTAGGTAAGATGGGATATCTAGCGTAATTAGGTAACCATCTAACTCTTTTGCTTCTGCAGCGGCTTTCGCTGCTGCCAGCGCCGATTCTGGCATACCTGCTAGGTCTTTCTCGTCTGTGATGTGCTTGGTCCAACCCATGGTGGCATCCAGCACATTGTTAGAGAATTTAGAGCTCAGCTCAGACATACGTTTGCTGATCTCGCCGTAACGGTGCTGCTCATCGGATGGCAAACCAATGCCTGATAACTCGAAATCACGCAGTGCATCAGTGATGGTTTTCTGCTGGGCACGAGTTAACGTTGCAAATTCTTCGCTCGCTTTGATGGTTTTGTACGCTTCGTACAACCCTTTATGCTGACCAACCCAAGTGCCGTACTCTGACAAAATTGGTAGGCAACTTTCGTAAGCTTCACGTAGCTCTTCGCTGTTCACTACCGAGTTCATGTGACCCACTGGCGACCAGATGCGGCTTAAGCGATCATCCGCTTCTTCAATTGGCGCAATCACACTGTCCCAAGTTGGGTGAGCGTTGTCTTGTAGAACTTCATCGATTTTTGCTCGGCAGTCAGCAATCGCTTGCTCAACGGCTGGCTTGATGTGTTCTGGTTTAATTTGAGAAAACGGAGGTAGGTCCGTAAACGTCAGAAGAGGATTAGACATGAATAATTCCTTTTGTGTTTTGACTCTGTGATTGCCTGTCTATTTTGTGTAGATAGGCCAACTCAATGTACAGACGAGCCAGCAACATGGATTGGGGGAGCTCCGTTCCCTTTCTCTATGCCGCGATGACCATCATATAGTCAACCAGCGCTACTCTGTCCTTGAGTCTTGTTATACCTAAATGAAATTTCACACCCTTTTGAGTGCGAGAAACTCACCTAGTTCAATTCGATTACCAATAGTAAGTGTGGGTGACTTAAAGAAATTTCAATAGCGTCCCCTTATCAGAGGAACAGATTTGATTGGAAGTTCTACATCTTTAAGTTACTTGAGTATAATACCGCCATAGAGTGAAAATCACAGACCACACTCAGCCAAAGAGTGTTTCGAGAGTTTAATTTGTTAAGTTACCGCCACAGCTTCCACGCTGGCAACCATGCCGACGTGGTCAAACACATCGTTCAAAGCCTCATTCTTGATGCGCTGAAACAAAAAGATAAGCCATTCGTTTATCACGATACCCACTCGGGTGTGGGCCGTTACGATCTGACTCACGAATGGTCTGAAAAAACGGGCGAATACAAACAAGGCATCGCACGTATTTGGGATAACCCAAGCACTCCTGAAGACATCAAAAGCTACATCGATGCCATTAAAGTGCTCAACAACGGCGAGAAGCTGCGTTACTACCCAGGCTCACCACGTGTAGCGCGCGCGCAAATCCGCCCACAAGATCGCATGGTGCTGACCGAGTTGCACCCGGCCGATCACCCATTGTTAGAGCAAGAATTCCATCGTGATCGCCAAGTGAGCATCTTCAAAGAAGACGGATTCCAACGCCTCAAAGCAAGCTTACCGCCACAAGAGCGTCGTGGTTTGGTGCTGATTGACCCACCATACGAACTCGCGAAAGAGTACCGCGATGTGGTACGAGCGATTCATCAGAGCCATAAACGTTGGGCAACCGGTATCTACGCGATTTGGTACCCAGTGGTAAACCGTCACGACATCGAAGATATGATCGAAGGCTTGGAAGCACTGGGCATTCGTAAAATTCTGCAAATCGAGTTAGGTGTTGCACCAGATACCAACGAGCGCGGCATGACGGCATCCGGCATGATTGTGATTAACCCGCCATGGAAACTGGAAAGCCAGATGAAAGAGATTCTGCCATTCCTGCAAGACGCGATTGCACCAGCAACTGGCCACTGGAAAGTGGACTGGATTGTGCCAGAGTAAGCACTTCAGTACCGATATCTTCAAGCGCAACGATATTCTCGTTGCGCTTTTTTATGCTCTCACCTTCTCCCTCCAGTCGTGCTTATTCTTCTTTTTGTGCCTCTCATCGCTATTTGTCATAAGTATTGTCGCTTTTTCCCATTTAGGAATTAGTCGAATTCGATTTATGATAGTGGGATAACGGTGGCATTGAGTTCGGACAAGGTCATCCCAATCTATCTATGTACCAGATAAAATTTATAAGCTCTTGGAGAAAGTAATGGCGACTCATTTTGACTATATCTGTATCGGTGGCGGCAGTGGCGGCATCGCATCTGCAAACCGTGCGGCGATGTACGGCGCGAAAGTTGCGCTAATCGAAGCTCAAGACCTTGGCGGTACCTGTGTAAACGTAGGTTGTGTACCGAAAAAAGTGATGTGGCATGGCGCGCAAATCGCAGAAGCAATGAACCTGTACGCAGAAGATTACGGTTTTGATGTCGACGTGAAAGGTTTCAACTGGAGCAAACTGGTTGAGAGCCGTCAGGCGTACATTGGTCGTATTCACCAATCTTACGATCGCGTTCTTGGCAACAATAAAGTAAACGTGATTAAAGGCTTTGCTAAGTTTGTTGACGAAAAAACTGTCGAAGTAAACGGTGAACACTACACAGCAGATCACATCCTGATCGCGGTTGGTGGTCGTCCTACTATTCCAAACATTCCAGGCGCTGAATACGGCATCGATTCAAACGGCTTCTTCGACCTAGCAGAGCAACCAAAACGCGTTGCGGTTGTGGGCGCAGGCTACATCGCAGTTGAAATTGCTGGCGTACTGCACGCGCTAGGTACAGAAACACACCTGTTCGTACGTAAAGAGTCACCACTACGTAGCTTCGATCCAATGATCATCGATACGTTGGTTGAAGTGATGGACGCAGAAGGTCCAAAACTGCACACCCACTCTGTACCAAAAGAAGTGGTAAAAGAAGCCGATGGCAGCCTAACTCTGCACCTAGAAAACGGTGAAAGCCAAAACGTTGACCAACTGATTTGGGCAATCGGTCGTCACCCAGCGACAGACGCAATCAACCTAGCGTCAACCGGCGTGGCAACGAACGAAAAAGGCTACATCAAGGTAGACGAATACCAAGAAACTAACGTGAAAGGCATCTACTGTGTGGGTGACATCATGGAAGGCGGTATCGAACTAACACCAGTAGCAGTGAAAGCGGGTCGTCAACTTTCTGAGCGTCTTTTCAACAACAAACCAAACGCGAAGATGGACTACGATTTGGTACCAACTGTGGTATTTAGCCACCCACCAATCGGCACTATCGGTCTAACAACGCAAGAAGCAGAAGAGAAGTACGGCAAAGACAACATCAAAGTCTACACATCTGGCTTTACTGCGATGTACACCGCTGTTACTAAGCACCGTCAACCATGTAAGATGAAGCTTGTATGTGCGGGCGAAGAAGAAACGGTTGTTGGCCTACACGGCATCGGTTTCACGGTAGATGAAATGATCCAAGGCTTCGGCGTAGCAATGAAGATGGGCGCAACCAAAGCAGACTTCGACTCTGTTGTGGCTATCCACCCAACGGGCTCTGAAGAGTTCGTAACGATGCGTTAATTACGCGCTAATCGCATTGCTGATTTCAGCGAATCATTTGAAAAGGTCACCTTAGGGTGACCTTTTTTTGTTAGCCCATGCTTAACTCGCGTTCTCCAATAACGTGCGAATAAACTCGGCTTTGATAGCACTCTCCTGCTTACCGTCATGAATCAGACACAAGTCTGCACGCAGTGATTCTTTCAGCTTGATAAAACGAATCCCATGCCAATGATGCTGAGAAAACGTCGACGGCACCAACGTCACGGTATTGCTGTTTGCCACATACGCCATCAAGGTGCTTGGCTCCACCACTTGTTTGCCAATATGGGGTGAAAAGCCTTCTTGCAGACAGGCATTAATGATGAAGTTTGCCGAGGCAGAATTCGCCAAACTCATAAACGCAAACTCACACGTCTTTAAATCTTGGAGTCGCAGCAAAGATTTGCTGGCTAACTCATGTTGCTCCGACACCGCCACCACAAACACATCTTTGCCCAAAGACACCGACTGATACGGATAAATGTTGAGTGCATCGGCAAAACGTACAATGCCCACGTCGATTTTCTTCTCACTCAGATGCTTCTTTTGCGTCTCTGGGTTAAGGTCAAAAATGTCGGCGTGATAAGTGCTATGCTCAGCATGGAAGCGCTGTAACAAACGATCAAATCCGCCCCAAAATGCACTACTTACCACACCAACTCGCAAGATATTTCTCTGGTTCAAACCCACTTGCTGCACTTGATTGAGCGAGACATCTAAGGTCTGAAAAATCAGTTGGCATTTGGACTCCAACAATCGTCCAGCCTCCGTTAGCATGACGTTTCTTGAATCACGCTCAAACAGTTTGACGTTAAGCACCTCTTCCAACTCTTTGATGCGATTGCTCAACGGCGAATTGGTGATATTGAGGTTCTCGGCCGCCTTAGTGAAATGCTTGGTTTGTGCGACCTCGTAAAAGTAACGCAGCATCTTCAGCGTCACGCGCTCAAATGGTTCTGACTTCATGCATTGAGTCCTAGCGAATTTCATCATCCTCTTTTTAAGGATGATAGTAGCGAATAAAGCAAAGATAACCAGCGCAGAAAGTCACACAATGGAATCAACACACAACCAGAAGGTGACTAACATGAATCACGATCCAGTAATCGGCGCGCTACAAACCATTCGCGAACGCAAACCAAACTTCCAACCTAAAGCGGCGTTTATTTTAGGCTCTGGCTTAGGCGTATTGGCAGACGAGCTACAAGACAAAGTGGTCATTCCATACGAAGAGCTCGAAGGCTTTCCGGTTAGCACCGTGCAAGGCCACTCTGGTGAGTTGGTACTTGGCACCATGGGCGGCGTAGACGTAGTGTGCATGAAAGGTCGCGGTCACTACTACGAACACGGCTCAATGAAGGTCATGACCACGCCCGTACGCACCTTTAAAAAGCTGGGCTGTGAGTTTCTGCTCGTCACCAACGCGGCAGGCTCACTTCGCCCTGAGCGTATTGATGTCGGCTCTCTGGTGGTATTTCATGATCACATCAATACCATGCCTGAATCGCCAATGATCGGTCCGAATGATGAAGAGTACGGCCCGAGGTTCTTCAGCCTCGCCAATGCGTACGACAAAGACCTGCGCGCAGAAGCGTTTGAAGTCGGAAAAGCCAATGGCATTCACCTGAATGAAGGTGTGTTTGTCTCTTACACAGGCCCCAACTTTGAGACCGCAGCCGAAATCCGCATGATGCAAATCATCGGTGGTGATGTGGTGGGCATGTCGGTCGTGCCAGAAGTGATTTCTGCGGCGCATTGCGGCTTACCCGTATTGGCAGTGTGTGCGATCACCAACATGGCAGAAGGCTTGGGAGATGTAGAATTGTCTCACGCCCAAACATTGAAGTGCGCGAAGCTAGCCGAAGCAGATTTCATTCGCTTTATTAAGCGCTTTATGAAGCATCACTTCTAAAACCGTTTCATTCCCAAAAGCAAAAGGGTCATCAAGTAACTTGATGACCCTTTTTCGTATCACGTTTTCTAACGTTCGGGGGTATTTCGGGGCCGTTTGTGCGTTTTACTTAACTGCGCGAACCAATTCAGCAATGCCTTCCCAATCGCCGTTGTCCATCATTGCGGTTGGCACCATCCAAGTACCGCCACAAGCTACAACCGATTTCAGCGCTAGGTAATCTTCCACGTTGGATGGGCTTACGCCACCTGTTGGCATGAATTCAACTGGGTAAACCGCCGTGAGTGCTTTCAACATGTTTACGCCGCCTGATGGCTCAGCAGGGAAGAACTTCAACGTACGCAGACCCATTTCCATCGCTTGCTCAACCAAGCTTGGGTTGTTTACACCCGGTACGATAGTCACGCCACGTTGCTGACAGTATTTCACTGTGGTTGGGTTGAAGCCTGGGCTAACGATAAAGTCCACGCCCGCTTCGATGGCGATATCCACTTGTTCTGTGGTCAGAACGGTGCCCGCGCCAATCAACAGTTCTGGGTACGCTTCACGCATGATGCGAATCGACTCCGCCGCCGCTTCGGTGCGGAATGTCACTTCCGCACATGGTAAACCGTTTTCTACCAACACTTTTGCCAGTGGCAGAGCATGTGCTACGTCGTTGATTGCGATAACTGGGACGATTTTGATTTCTCTTAATCGTTGTTCAAGTGTTGTCATGGGGAACCTCTAAAGAATAAAGCTTAATGTTGCGACGATAATAAACGCGATACCGCCAAGTAACGTTTCCATTACCGTCCAAGTTTTTAATGTGGTTTTCTCATCCATCTCAAGCAGACGAGATACCAACCAGAAACCAGAGTCATTGAAGTGAGACAGTACCGTTGCACCACCCGCAATCGCGATTACGATAAAGCAAAGGTCGAGTTCACTCAAACCTGTTGATGCTGCCACAACTGGCGCGATAAGAGCCGCCGTAGTGGTTAGCGCTACGGTTGCCGAGCCTTGAGCAACACGCAGACAGGTTGAAATCACAAACGCCGCCACAATCACAGGCATACCTGTGTCTGTAAGAACGTCAGCCAGTGCATCACCAATACCGCTTGAGCGCAGTACGCCGCCAAACATGCCACCTGCACCCGTGACTAGGATAACACCACAGATAGGAGCCAATGACTCACCACATAATTTTTCTAGTTTTGCCATGCCGTAGTCTTTGGCAAACACAGCCAGACAGACAATCAAAGTAATCAGCAACGCAACTGGGGTTTTACCTAGCATGCGTAGGAACTCAACCAGTGCCGTTTTGCCATCAATCAAACCTGCAACCGTCAGTGTGTTCAATACCGTATCCAAACAGATTAGCAGGACTGGCAGCACAAGGATGGTCATAACCGTGCCAAATTTTGGTGCGTTGCGCTCATCCACCATTGCTTCGCCATTAAAGAAGGCTTTAGATAGTGGGATATCGAATTTTTTGCCCGCGTACAAACCAAATAGGTAAGCGCCAAGGTACCAAGTTGGAATAGCCACCAGAATACCCACCACCAATAACAGACCGATGTTTGCACCAAGGAATTCTGCCGCTGCAACCGGACCTGGGTGTGGTGGAACAAACGCGTGCATAACCGCAAAAGCACCAGCTGCAGGCAACGCGTATTTAATTGGTGAGCCACCAAAACGAGCCGCCACACTTAGGATGATTGGCATCATCACTACAAGGCCAGCATCGAAGAAGATTGGGAAGCCAAACAGTAATGAAGCGACGCCCAAAGCAAATGGTGCGCGCTCTTTACCAAAGCGACCAATCAAAGTGTCTGCCAGCACTTTCGCACCGCCAGTCACTTCAAGAATTTTACCGATCATCGCACCGAGACCAACCAGCAATGCCACGGAAGCCAGCGTGCCGCCGAAGCCGCCCATCATGGTCGATACGACTTTCTCTGAAGGAACGCCAGTGGCGATTGCCGTACCTAAACTCACCATAGTAAGGGAAGCAAAAGCATGGACTTTCAGTTTAATGATCAGAACGAGTAACGCTGCAATGGCAAGGCCTGCAATCGTCAGTAGGAACGTAGGATCTGGGGCTTGGGTTAATTGCTCCATAGGTTCACCTTTAAGAATTATTGTTTGTGTTATGGTTCACATTTATTTCAATTACCGGTAACATGTTACCGATAACATGAATAAGATAAACCCATATTTTAAAGTGAATTCAAAAATTGAGATCACGCGCAAATTTGGTTATGAGGATAAGTTATGGCTGGTAGTAGTGTCATCGTTATGGGCGTTTGTGCTAGTGGTAAAAGCACAATTGGTGAGCATCTAGCGAAAAAGCTAGGGCGTAAATTCATTGATGGTGATGATCTTCATCCACGAGCGAACATTCAGAAAATGGCTTCGGGCCAGCCTCTGAACGATGATGATCGCAAGCCATGGCTAGAACGCATTCGTGATGCGGCGTACAGCCTAGAAAGCAAAAACGAACACGGCATTATTGTCTGTTCAGCACTGAAAAAGATTTACCGCGATCAGATCCGCGAAGGCAACAACAACGTGACCTTCCTGTTCCTTGATGGCGATAGGGAGTTGATCCTTAATCGCATGCGTATGCGCAAAGGCCACTTCATGAAAGAAAACATGGTGAAGAGCCAATTCGAGACACTAGAGCGCCCAGACAACGAGCCTCAAACTCTGATCGTCAGTATCGACGGAGACATCAGCGACGTGGTGGAACGCTCTGCCGCTGAGCTAATCAAAATGCAAGCGATCGAGGTGGCGTAATGACTCACTCTGTTGTTCTTGAGGTCACACAACGCTTGACCGAGCGCAGCCGTGAAGCGCGCGCTGCCTTTCTTGCTCGCACCGAAGTGCAAGCCGAAGCTGGCAAAGGCCGTGTTGGTTTATCTTGTGGTAACTTAGCCCATGCAGTCGCCGCTTCTTGCTCTTCTGAAAAGAAAAATATTCTCGATTTTACTCATGCCAATGTCGCGCTGATCAGCGCCTACAACGACATGTTGAGCGCCCACCAGCCGTACCAAGATTACCCAGTGCAAATCAAACAAGTGCTGGCGGACTACGGCCATACAGCGCAAGTCGCAGGTTGTGTGCCAGCGATGTGCGATGGGGTGACTCAAGGTCAAGCAGGCATGGATATGTCGCTGTTTTCGCGTGACTTAATTGCGCAATCAACGGCGTTGTCTTTGAGTCACAATGTCTTTGATGCCACATTACTGCTTGGTATCTGTGACAAAATCGCCCCGGGGCAACTGATGGGCGCGCTGTCTTACGCGCATCTACCGACTGCGTTTGTACCAGCGGGTCTGATGGCTACGGGCATCAGCAACGAAGAGAAAGTCGACGTGCGCCAAAAATACGCAGCGGGAGAAGTCGGCAAAGACGCTCTGCTGGATATGGAGTGTCGCGCTTACCACTCTGCGGGTACGTGTACGTTTTACGGCACCGCCAATACCAACCAGTTGGTGTTCGAAGCCATGGGCTTGATGCTGCCAGGTTCGGCATTCATCCATCCCCATACCCAACTGCGTAAAGCGTTAACCGATCACGCGGCTCTGAAAATCGCCTCAATGACGGCGGGTTCTGCACACTTCCGTCCGTTGGCCGAGGTGGTCACAGAAAAGAGCTTGGTCAACGGCATCATCGCTCTACTTGCATCTGGCGGCAGCACCAATCACACCATTCATATGATCGCCGTGGCACGTGCTGCTGGCATCTTGCTCACGTGGCAAGACATCAGCGATCTGTCGGATGTGGTTCCTTTGTTAGCTCGCGTTTACCCGAACGGCCCAGCCGATATGAACGCGTTCCAAGACGCGGGGGGCGTGCCAGCGTTATTGCACCGCTTGAACCAATCCGGGCTTTTGCATCGCGATGTGAAACCCGTGTTTGGTGAATTTGAAGACCAAATGACGCTACCGAGTCTTGTCGATGGCCAACTGACTTGGACACCGTGCCAAGGCAGCCAAGACGGTGACGTGATCGCCAAACCGGACGCCACTTTCCAAAACACTGGCGGCACTCGCGTACTGACTGGCAACTTAGGCAAAGCCGTGGTGAAAGTGTCTGCGGTGAAAGAAGAGCAACGCGTGATTGTTGCACCAGCGATCGTATTCCAATGCCAACACGAAGTGGAGGCCGCGTACAAACGTGGCGAGCTGAACAAAGATTGCATCGTTGTGGTCACACACAACGGCCCAGCGGCAAATGGCATGCCTGAACTGCACAAGCTGATGCCAATTTTAGGGAACGTGCAAAAAGCGGGCTTTAAAGTCGCGCTAGTGACGGACGGTCGTTTATCTGGTGCATCCGGTAAAATTCCGTCTGCGATTCACGTTTCTCCAGAAGCCATTCGTGGTGGCGCGATTGGTTTGGTGCGCAACGGTGATTTGATTCATCTGGATTGCCAAACGGGCGAACTGAACAACTTAAGCGATACCACTGGTCGCGAGTTGATTCATTTCGATACCGAATCGACCCAACAAACTTGGGGACGAGGCTTGTTTAGCGTGATCCGCCAAAACGTCTCTAGCGCAGAAGAAGGCGCAAGCTTCATTGTTTAAGGCGAGAAGAAAAACCTCGTCATTTAGACAAGCCTAAGCAAGATCAGGAATTTAATATCAACGTGCTGTGAAGTCAGAGAAAACACCTCTGCCGAAACACTTTTGTGTTGGTAGATTCTGAATCACACTCGTCTCTTGCTGTTCAAAATGACGAACTTTAGGATTGGCCTCTGTTCTTTTTAAAAATGAATGAGTCCGTCATTCCGACGAGCCTAGGCGAGATCAGGAATCTAATATCAAGGTGCTGTGAAGCCAGAGAAAACCCCTCTTCCACAGCACTTTTTGTTGGTAGATTCTGAATCACACTCGTCTCTTGCTACTCAGAATGACGATATCTAGCATTCATTAAATTACATCAAGCGGTCTTCATCACCACGACGGCAGCAATCACCACAAAGATACCAAACCAGCCGATTGGCTTGAGTTTCTGCTTAAACAGCAAGGCTCCACCCACTGCGGTACCCAAGATACCGATCGCACCCCAAGAGGCATAAGCAATGGCTAAGTCGATCTCTTTCACCGCTTGTGCCAACAGCGTGAATGCTGTCAGTACCAACACAATCGCCGCAATGCCCCAGCCTTTATATTTAAAACCTTTTGAGCGTGTCAGCGCCATATTGGCCATGATATCGACCAAGGCAGCCATCACGACAAATCCAAATGACATCGTAAAAAATTGACTCATGATTCGCACCTTGTACTAGTAGAAAATGAACGTTCTTTTGCCGGTTTATCGGCATTTTTCTTGGCGTTAGGTTGACCATGTGATTCCCCTAAGGTCACACACACAATGCCAACAACGGCTAACATCAAACCAAACAACTCTTGATGGTTTAAGTTGGCATCAAAGGCGATGATCGACACCACGGTGATCAACGAGATACCTAACCCTTCCCAGACAGCGTATGCCACACCGATAGATATTTTCTTCGCGGCAAACGCGAGAAAGTAGTAAGAGATTGCGATCAGCACATACATTACGATGTAGCCCCACCACCCGTGCCCTTGTCCGATAAGAGACATAGTGCTGGTGCCAGCCACTTCGGCAACGATGGCGAGCAATAAAAATAGACGTGCAACTAGCATGATTAATCCTCCATCAGAAATTAAAAAAATGCATAACGGAGAATGGTGAATGCCACGTACCTGTATCGACATTCAAAAAGTTAAAAAGATAAAAATGAGCCACTTCTCCTGACTATTTGAGATAAGGTTAGCGCTGGGTAGGAAAAAGAGACAGGTAATTGAGATATTCATTTTTGAATATCTTAAGAAATAAGTTGTCTATGTAATCACACAACATTGATAAGGTTAAAGCATCTGCTCTCTCATTCAGCTGATGCCATCAGGTGACGTCACTGCGTAAAAATCAGCGGCGTATTGAGGGTTTGTCGCACCACTTTATGTAGGTGTCTGTGCAAAGGATGGTTGCGGTTGGTTTGAAGGAAACCGCCAGAGACCACAAACTGACTGAACTCACGATTAACCGGTGGCATTGCGTAAGAGGCGAGTTCTGGCATCAACAATGCCGAGCTTTGACTGGCATACATAATCGCGTCGGTTTCTTGCAACATTTGGCAAGCCAAACGCAAATTATAGGACTTCAGTAACACTACTGGCTCATAACCCATACGTCGATACTCGGACTCCACGGTACAAAGCGGTTTATATGATGCAGGCGCAGGCAAAGAGACGAGTGGTAGTTTGGACACCGTGTCCCAATCATTGCTGACTTTCGACAACGTTGGGTGGTTTTTGCGCGCCAAAATCACTCGTTTTTCAACGAATAACGGGCGCATGTAAATGTCTTTCGACAGCTCGGTCTCTTGGTCAAGAATGCAGTAATCGTGCTCGCCTTCTAACATTTCATCGTGCGAGTAAGTATTCCAGCTGGAAAAGGCAAAGTGCGCTTTGGGAAAGGCTCGATGACAGCCAGTGAGCAGTCGCTGCCCTTGTTCATCCATCAAATAAGGGTCAGTTACAATCGCAATCTGCCCTTGGTATTGCAGTGGGTCGAACACTTCAAATTCTTGCACCACTTTTTCCAGTGGTGCAACCATATTGTCGAACTCGGCGGCGAGACGAATCGCCATGGGTGATGGCTCTACCCCATGTGCTTTACGCACAAAAAGCGGGTCATCAAACACTTGCTTCAACTTCATCACGCCGCGGCTGGCGCTCGGTTGAGAAATGCCAAGCTGCATTGCGGCCAGCTTGATGCTGCGGTTTTCCACCACGGCTTTTAATAAACGCATTAAGTTGAGATCCAATGCATCCAGCTGATGTGCCATACCCTAACCTACCAATACCATTGATGAGCGAATACAAAGAGCAGTTAACAATTAGTTAAACACTCTCTCCCGACGTGATCTGATACCCCATATCGAAGACTTTTTCTTCTTGCGTTTCGCCTTTCAGGCGCGCAATTAATAGCTCTGCGCTCTTTACACCAATTTGGAAACGCGGCGTATCAACGCTGATCAGTTTCGGGCTGATGGTTTGACCGATATCCAGCGCGTTATAGCCCGCCACTGCCAATTGCTGTGGAACTTGAATGCCACGTTGCTGCGCACTCAGCATGGTGCCAATTGCGATGTCATCGTTGGTACAGAACACCCCATCGAGCGTTGGGTGCGTTTCCAGTGCGCGTTCGAGCAAATCATGCGCTAAAGAAAAACTAGAATGATCACCAGTTAATACATGTTTGGGTTCTAGCCCTGCTTCTGTCATCGCGCGATCGTAACCTTGCATCCGCAATTTGGTTCGCGTATCCAGACGCGCGCCAAAATAGACGATTGTACGCTTCCCCGTATCTAGCATCTGCTTAACCACGGTGTACGACGCATCTTCATGATCGAGTCCAACCGCCATATCAATCGGCTCCGATGGCAGTTCCATGGTTTCGACCACCGGAATGCCCGCATTTTTGATCATCTGTAATGTACGCGGCGTGTGATGGCTTTCAGTTAGAATAAGTCCATCGACTTGATAAGAGAGTAATGACGCGATCTTGCGCTCTTCTTCAAGCTCATCGTAGCTAAAATGCGCTAAAAGCGTCTCATAGCCATTGGCTTTGGTCACCATCTCTATGCCCTGAACAAAGGAAGCAAAAATTTGGTTGGACAAAGACGGCAGTAAAATACCAATGGCTTTACTGGAGGACTTTGACAACATCGCCGGTGCACGGTTTTCGATGTAACCCATCTCTTCAATCGCAGTCGCAATCTTGGCCCGAGTCTTTTCTGCCACCGATTCAGGGTTACGCATATAGCGTGAAACGGTCATCTTCGTGACGCCAACCTGGTCTGCGACATCCTGCAATGTCGTACGAGTTTTCTTATTCTGTTGAGCCATAAATATGTGATTTATCAGTAATGTTACAAGTAACATTATGACGAATAGACTCTCTGCCGACAAGTTCAGTGAAAATAATTCGCAAAATCATGACGTTATTACTCCATTAGCCATCAAATTGCGTTTCATGGATTGTGAATCAAAACCGAATAAATAAATGACATTTATATCAAAGTTCTTATAAAATGCCGTACCTAAAAGAATAAGACATTAGTCACAGTGCAGTTAGGCTCTAGCGAAACCCAGATTTACTACCACCTGCTTGATCTGGACGACTCCCAAAAGCAGCAATACCTCCAAGCATTGCAACGAAGTCAACCTGAGCTGTATCGACAACTCGTTCCTCTTTTAGCCAACGAGACACCGGAAGAACAACTAACGCAGTTACTTTATTTTGGTGCTCATCAGGCAACGAACCAAGACGTCGATCTAAGCGGAGAAATCATCAGTAAGTACCGCCTAACTCATGAGTTGGGGCGTGGTGGCATGGGTGTCGTATACGCAGCTCTACGTGCAGATGAAACGTTCGAGCAAGATCTGGCTATCAAGTTTATTCAAAGCAATTTGAGCAATGTGTTAGGGCAACGCGCACTCTTCGATGAAGCTCAACTTCTCGCGCGTCTAAACCATCCTTACATCGCGAAAGTGTTTGACGGCGGTCTCCATCAAGATTCGGTTTACATCGTGATGGAGCGGGTGTTTGGTCAAACTTTGGATGAGTACCTATCTGAAAATAAGCTAGAAAAAACGGAGAAGCTGCTGCTGTTTAAGCAGATCTGTCAGGCGATGGAGCACGCCCATCAGCACCAGGTTTTGCATGCCGATCTAAAACCAGAAAATATACTGATTGATCGTAGCAAGCGTCCCAAGCTGCTTGACTTCAACTTGACTCAAAAAGCGCACTCCAACCGAGAAGATTCACCCTCAGCGCTGATTGCGTTTAGCCAAAATTTTGCCAGCCCAGAGCAGCAAGCAGGACAGGTTCTAACAGAGCAAAGCGACGTGTACTCCTTAGGCAAAATTCTCGCTTTGATGTTTCCATCACCAACAATTTGGTCTGATGTTTACTGGGTGATAAGACGCGCAACGCGTCCTGCCACTCAAATGCGATATATCAATGTTCGAGCATTGCGCATTGATATCGAACGAATTATCGAACGCCGTCCAATCGAGCAGAAAAAAAACTGGCCATTGTATAGCGCCTTTCGCTTGGTACAACGACGTCCCCTTGCTTCGGTATTGTCAGGCATCATTGTGCTCTCTGGTGTGTTATTTGGCAGCGCCATGATGCAAAAGAATATCCAGCTGCAACAAGAGAAGAAGATTGCAGAAGATATGATGTACGAAATGACTCGCCTCATCTTCCACGCGAAGGGGCAAAATGTCGAACATCTCTCAGTGAACTCCATGATGGAGTTAACACGAAGGCGGATACTCTCTAACCCAGATATCCCCAAACATATAAAACAAAAAATGTTGTTGGCGATGATGACACCGGTGCCAGAGAAGCACCTAACTACACCAATGAGTTGTCAGCCAAATTGTGCGTCTAAGGACAGCACCAACCAATAAGGCTTAAAACAAGATGTATACACGTTCAGTGGTATTTTGGCTGTCTGCATTGACGGCTACGTCCACGTTGGCAGCAGACGTTTCAGTTGCCACTTCACACCCACCAGCTTCAACCTTGAAGCAAGGCTACTTTATCGACGCCCCAGTGACTGGCCTGTATTACAAAACCAGTTCCAATATCACTGGCGTCACTCAGCAAGGAGCATTTCATTACCAACCCGGTGATGTAATTAGCTTCTTCCTTGGTAACGATGATAAAGGTTATCTGCTGACGACCTTATCAAGCCAAGAAGTGCTGACGCCGACGATGGCGACAACCAAACCTAGCCGCAGCATCAATATGACGCGTCTGCTGCTTTCTCTCGACAGCACGCCTGAGAATCGTGAGGAAATTGTCCTAGCAAACCGTGTGCTGTCTGATCCTCACTTTCAAAGCCAGCTCAAAGGCCTTGATCTCAATTACCTGGATGACGCTAAACGCTACCTCAATCTCGATTGGGTATCTGTCAATGAGGCGATTGAGCACCTAAACGAAAGCCAGCAGTACATTGAAAAAAATTTTTCCTCTGATGAGATCATTTTTGAACCTCGCGACATGACGTTCAAAAACATCGTCATCAAAAAGAAGGATTGGCAAGGCCGCGCTTGTGCTTACGATCTACGCTATCAGCATCATCCCAAATATCGTCCTCCTATTGGTGAAACTCGATTCACCATCACCAAAGACTCATTGATTGAACACCCAAGCATTGGCGATCATTTTCAAGGCTGCTTCCTCTCGATGAAACGCCCTATCACGGAAGATGTCGTCGAACCGATAAGCAAGTTTGCGGATTGGTTTAATATTGTTGGTTGTTCAATCACAGGGTGCACCCGCAACGACTTGAATGGCTTCTCTCTCGAAGACTTCGATGATGAAGGCGACTGGAAGTACCGCTCCGTTGCCCTCAATTTTGATCCGAGCACCGAGTTATTGATGGAAAAAGTACAAGGTCTCGGGCGTAAAAAAAACATCCAACACAATAACCGCACAGAAATGCTCTGGTTTACGTATCCCAATACTAGCGAACACGACATTGACTACCTCGGTGTGTGGCAGCAAACCGAATACCACCAACAGTCCATGACACAATCGTGCCTATTGATGCGCCACCAACAAGTCATGCGACTGCCGCAAAATACGGACACCTGCCCAACCGATACAAGCCTGTACACCCAAGATGTTACCCGCGAATTTGCCGACATGTGGTGGGTCAACAATAGCGCCCCCAAAGCCGAACTCGCGCAAATGAACGTCATGGTACGTTGGTCAACAACCCCATCTGAAATCAATTACACCACCTGGGAATACTTGCCAGCTGGTGCAACTTGGGAGCAAGGCATTTTATATCGCTATCAACAAAATGTTCTGCGCAACCAAGACGGTTCCGATCGCATTGAAACCCACACCATTTCTGAATTTGTCAAAGTGAGCGAGGATGTATAACCATGGCAACAGCAGTAGCACTGACACAAATCATTCAACAATGGCAATCTGGTGATAAACGAGCTGAGAGCGAGCTCTATCAGTTTGCTTATTTACAGTTGCGTAAGATCGCCCAGCACGAGCGTGAACGAAATGCAGAAAAGTACGGCACCGACAACAAAGTACTGGCAGACAGCGTCAACAGCACCACGGCATTAATTCATGATGCTTACCTGAAAATGTCCAACTGCGACATGAGTGAAATTGAAACAAAGCGCGATTTCTTTTTGATGGCCGCCAAAGTGATGCGTCAAATCTTGATCGACAACGCACGCTCGCACCAAGCACAAAAGCGTCAACACATTACATTGATGAGAGATGAAGAAGATCGTTTCGAGCAATTGATTATCATGGATAAAGCTCTGGATAGTTTCAGTAGCCGCTATCCACGCCAATCGAGCGCACTCAAACTCAAGTATTTAATGGGCATGAAAAACCAAGAAATCAGTGAGCTACTCGAATGCAGCGCAAGCCTGATAGAGAAAGACCTCAAATTCTCTCGCAGTTGGCTACAATCACGAATGGCGCACACGTAATCATGAACAAAAAGCTTTGGATAATCGGCGCAGTATGCGTCGGTTTGTTCGGTATTTACTTCATTTCAAACAAACACAATTTGGCATCTGTGGAAGACTCGTCAGACAACGCCGACAAGTCAACCCAGCAAGCACATCGTCAATATGAGCGCACATCTTTAGTTGAAGTAAAGCAAGCGTTGACAGGTTCTGCGTTGGATCGCACTCATAAAAAAGCGGGAGATGACGCATTTAACTCCGCCCTTTTAGGACAACCAGGCCCTGTTACGAATCCATTTCATACCACAGAAGACAACACGTTTTACGAGTCAGCATTGGGTGATAAGAACAGCCGACCACAAGAGGACCCATCAGAGAATAATAAACCCATCATCAACCTCACTGTGGAACAGCAGCTACAAACCATTATTTATGCTTGGGAGCTGAAACAAAACTCTCCGGTGAGTTATTCGCTCAACCTTAACCAGCTTTTTGAAGACCCAGATGGCGATCTCCTCACCACTCAGATTTGGCTTGAAAACGCCAATGGGTTAAGAGTCCTCAACCAAGGACAAATGATGGTGCAAGGAGCGCCTGAGGAAATAAAAACCACCACATATTTGGCGGTAGCAGCGCGCGATGATTATCACGGTAATAGCGATCATGCATGGGTCACAACGCGCTTTGAGTTACCCGTTATCACACCCGATCAAAATGACACAGAACACTCGTTAGTTGGCGATGTAGTTTATCGCCTAGAGACGACACAAAATCTTGCAGGTATCGCGTACGCGTATGAAGTGGTGTATTGCGAGGCCTTTCAGTTTGAGGGGGGCGAAGTAAGTTATGCCGCCTCACACAACAAACGCCAGTGTCCTGAAAAGGGAGACTTGAAAAAAGTGGGCAAGTACAAAATCAGTGATGACTCGTTGATCGTTTATGTCCAAGGTGTACGCCAAATTTGGACCATCAAAAAAGAATACCCATCTCAGGTTCATGAAGATACTCGGAACTACTTCATCACCGTGTTTGATGGTAAACAATTCGAAAGCTATACCATGCAAAAGAACAAGCAGTCCATGGAAAAGCGCATCAATGTCCACACTGGCGAGTACGAATATCAAGGAACGTCGTTTGACTACCTCTTCCCAATTTCAGGAGGAGGTTACATAAACGGGACTGCTAGCAACTACATATTTGATAGAAGTGTTCAGGGTAACGAACCAGTGCACAAACTGGACTCTGATCTCAATATGAAATCAAATCAACATGACCTCTTTTGTCATGATTATTTATTTTACTGGTACAGCTCTATCGTAGCTGGGCGAGGAGAGTTTGCCGATATTATCTCTAGCTCAATGGATTTTGACAACGTGACACCAATACATTGTGCTGACTGGCCAGATAATTACTGGCAACGAACATTTATGTTTTACAACCTTGAATACACAGATTACGACATATTCATTCCAGGCGAAGTCTACAGTTATGTGCTTAAACCTCACCCTCAATTTGCTGATCGCGTTGAGGAATTTAAGATCAACATGATTTATCACGCCCCTGTCCTTAGAGACACCCAATAAACCTTTTTTACCGGTGGTTATATTAACAAAACAATCATTCCCAAAATAAAACTGGAACCGTGATCAAATTATAAATTTTCCATCATAGACAAAAAATAGAAATAAATTTTACGGGTTTTGTGCGGATTTTCGTGTCTTGAACCTAAGCTCAATAGTCATTAAAAAGACACCACTCTCTTATATCTCACTAGTGAGATATAAAGAAAAAAATAATAAAAAAAGCGACTTTCTCATTCGGAAACGAAACAAGGACAAATAAATAATGAATAAGGTGAGTTTACTAGCAGCGTCAGTGGCTATCGCTCTTACAGGCTGTGGCGGTTCAGATGGTGGTTCAAACAGTGCTAACGACGGCGTTGTGATCACAGGTTTTGACGGCTACTTCAAGCATGCCGTTGTTTTTGAAGATACGAACAACAACGGCCAATGGGACACTCAAGAAACATTCCTTGGTCTGACCGATGAGAAAGGTCAACTGAAATTGGATGCAAAACCAGAAAGCACTCTAGCGCTACAGACCATCACACCAAACGGTTCAAAGCAGAAACAGCTCATCGCCTTGGATGCGAAAGAGTACGCTGGCAAATACACGGTTGATATGGATCATCCAGGCCAAGCTATGGCGCACGAAATCGTATTCCGTGCACCAACATCGTCAAACGTGATTTCACCTATCACGGATCTTGTGGCGATTGAAATGGCAAAAGATCCAGCCATTAGTGAAGAAGATGCGAAAGCGAAAGTAAACCAAGCGCTAGGAGGCTCAGAAGAAGCACCAATTGATCTGTACAGTGATTTTGTTGAAGGTGCGACAAAAAACGCCGAACTACATAAAACCGCTCAGATTCTGACCGACTCGAAAGCACAAAACCCAACGAACTACGAGAAAAAAGCCACGGAGTTTGCTCAAGCGGCAAACCAAGAAGTGGAACGTCTTGTTGCATCTGGCGAAAACATCAATGACCCAAATCTACGTCCAATCATCACTGACGCGACCCCAGACAGCGACACCTTAGCACCTGAAACGGTAGTTAATAACAAGCTAACCATAAACAAAATCGTCGAAAAGGCAGCTAAAGATAAGCTAGAAAAACTACCAAAAATCGTACAAGGCGTGGACTTTGATGGCTTAGAGCTAGACATTGAAGGTCTATTTGCAGACAAAGACCAAAACCTTGTGACAACCAAACTGACGCACAGCTTTGCAGGCACAGGCATTGAAGTTGTGCAAACTGGCAACCTGATTGTTCTACATCCAACTGCAATCGTAGAGAAAGCTGGTGATTTTGAGATTGTTCTAACGGCGCAAGACATTGATTCGTCAGGTAAGGTTTTGGGTACGGTAAGCACCGTATTTAAGTTCGAAATCGAATCGGCAAACTTACCACCAATGGTTGTAGAAACAGAACAAGCGCGTCTGCAGTCCATCGTTGATGGTTGGTACCTACAACAAGGTGAAGTGTTTGAACAAACACTCGATATTTCTGGTTTGTTCCAAGATAAAGACGGTCAAATTACCGACTACTCAGCGGACTATGTAGACATTGAAGGTTTAACAGTATCTGAGGATGGTAATGCAATTATCACCATTAAAGGCACACCAACAAAAGCAGGTGAAGCTGGAGTAGTACTGGCGATTAGCGCAACAGATGGCCATACCGCGGTACAAATTGCGCTCAGCATGCCAACGGTTATCGAAGGCGTCACGCCACCACCAGTAGTACCGACTTTGGGCTTCACTCACGAGCACTTCAACGGTCAAGAATGGAAAATGGGTAGCTTCGCTCAAAAAGACGGTGAAATCGGCTACGCCATGCTGATGCAAGATTCTGCAGGCCTACTATTCTGCTGGGGTTCAAACCACGATGAGATGAATCAAGAGTACAAAGCGAACATCAGTGACTTCCTAAAAGACACATGGGAACACGATGCTTACGCCATTCTTGCCGATCTGGACCAACAAACTGGTTACACGGAATACAACAATAAAGACTGTAACGACGTTGAGCTGAAAGACGGTAAGCTATACAACAGCTACGGCGACGAGTATGAAATGTTGTACCAGCACAAAACCGAGCATAACGGCACTCAAATGATCGTTAAAATATCAGATGATGAGCTGTTCTGGATGGACTCAAGCAATACCCCATTTGCAGAATCACTTTCGGTTGCAGAACACATCAAACACGGCACAGTAGAGCATGACTTGATGGTAGAAAGTAATGGCACAGGCGACGACACAGTCCTGAAATACTCGTCAGGTGCGTACGAATACGACACTGATACTTACAACTACACTTCGTTCATGCCAACAGGATTCCAAACTCCAGGTAATTGGGAAATCCAGAATGATGAAGACCGTGAACTGCTGATTCTAGAAGAAACAGGCTCAGAGTCAGATTACAAAACTCGTCATCGTTACATCAACCGCGATTTTGGTGACTTTTATATTGGTATTCGTTGGAGTAAAGAACAAAACGGTCATGAATCCGCACCGGAATATGGTCTGTACTCTAACAGCAAAGAAGCCATGACAAGCATCGCGAGTTCACTACCGATTTTGGAGCCTGGTGATGATGACTAAAGCAACCATCGTTAACCCTTGCTGTGATAGCGTGCATTTGCGCAGAAGACGCAGAACACTTTGGGAACGATTGGTCGGCATCAAAGAAGTGTATATCTGCTCTAACTGTCACAAAGAAACGCCACTCAAATAGCGATAATATTTGAGACCGCAAAAAAGCCCCGAACTCGGGGCTTTCTTCTATATTTTGACCACAATATCTGAGTCGTTATTTCACGCACACCACGTTCAATAATGAGGTCCCGGTGAGCTGATTGGGCTCACGATCGGCGAACAAACCTTTCTTATCTTTGCCCCAATACGGCAGTTGCAGTGGCCATTGATTTTTTTCCATCACCCCAGACGCCCTCAGCGCTTTAAACTCTGCAGGGTTAGCTAAGTTCATACCCAGTTGCTGACATACTTTGTGCGAGTTTTCGTAGTTGAGGCGGTTCCACGGCTTACCATGTTCCATGTAAAACTGATTATGGTGATCGAGTAAATATGGGACCACGTACGTTTTGCCCTGTACTGAAGTACTCAAGCGAACTTCAATGTCATCATTTCCGGTGACAATTGGCTTCGCTTTGGTCTTAGCAACAGGCGTAGACGAAGAGCTATCACGTGAACTTTTTGCCTTGGTATCTGGCTTCTCTGCCCGCGCTTTAAAGGCGTCGGTATCAGCTCGCACAGCAGGAACTGGCGCGGGTTTCGGGGTCACCGTCGGTGTTGGCTTAACCGAAGATGCGGCTGATTTCGACGATACAGTAGGTGTAGGTGGTGTTACTGGTTGTTTCGTCCCTTTCCCAACCACTCGGATGAACGCCTCTTTGTAATTCGACAAGGTTTTGACTCCTCGTAAGTCATCCCTCGCATCAGACAATGCCTTGTAAGGTCCAATCAAACAGCGATAGCCTTTGGATTCAGGCTTCATCCATACGTCGGTCGTGATTTTACTATAGAGAGGCTTAGCTTTCGCGAGAGACATAGGCTTGGGTAGCAATCCGCATTGAATCCAGTAAAGGTAGTTGCCCCCCTGCGGCACTTTCTTTCCCCATACTCCGTTACCAATTGGGCACGTTTTCTCAAGCATCGGTAATTCTTTCTCGCTGGCTTGAGTGGCTTGGCAAAGGAACTCCTCCGCCTCAACTGGATTAGAAAACTGGGCGCATACCAGCAACAAACCCAAAGCCAGGCTTGCTTGGAAGACGTTAGATGGGCGTTGGGCCTTCTTCATTTCCATACACTTCACTCTAAATTAGTGGGTAAGGTCATCATGGCGGAAAAGCGCCAAAAAAATGTGAACAAAGAATAACTAGCAAAAAAAGAGCCGGAATTTGCATCCGGCTCTCAGTTTAGGAAGGAATTAAGTGAATTTACAACGCTTGGTGGGAAAATTCTTATCCTTTGTACAGTTTCGGGTTGAATACATCACGTAGCCAGTCGCCCAACAGGTTGATAACCAAAACCAATGTTACTAGCACGATGCCAGGGAAAGCAGTAATCCACCATGCACCAGAGAAGATGTAGTTAAAGCCGATGCTGATTAGCGCACCCAGTGACGGCTGATCGACTGGCAGACCCAAACCTAGGAATGACAGCGCCGCTTCCGACATGATCGCGTTCGCTACCTGTACCGTCGAGATAACCAAGATTGGCGATAGACAGTTTGGCAGAATGTGACGGAACATGATTCGCGGAGCTTTAAAGCCCATCACACGCGCCGCTTCGACGTATTCTTTCTTCTTCTCTGCCAATACCGAGGCACGAATAGTCCGTGCGTATTGCGGCCATTCTGCCACACCGATGATCACCACCAGCATGACCACCGCATATTGGCTGTAAAAATCACTGCCAAAGCTGGCTTTAAAGATTGCAGAGACGATGATCGCCACCATCATGGTCGAGAACGATAGTTGAACATCCGCAAAGCGCATCAAGAAGCTATCGATACGACCACCGAAGTAACCCGCCGACAAACCAATGATGATACCCAGAATCAACTGAAGACCGACGGCTAAAAAGCCGATCGTCAAAGACAAACGAGAACCGTAAAGAATGGTCGATAAAATATCACGGCCTTGCTCATCAGTACCAAGAACAAAACGCTCATCGCCATCTTCCATCCACGAAGGTGGCAACTCAGAATCCATGATGTCGATAGACGTCAGATCGTACGGGTCTGTTGGCGCAAGAATCGGTGCAGCCAATGCCAATACTAAGAACATCATAAAGACGGTAAAACTCGCCATCGCCACTTTGTCGCGTTTGAAGTAATACAGAAAATCTGACTCTTTGAAACGCTGCCACGCTGATGGAGCAGGAGCTGGTGTTAAATTTGATTGGCTCATGATTAAGCTCCTTTTCCAGTTAGGTTCACAGTTGGGTTGATGATGCCGTACAGCAAGTCAACGATGGTATTGGTTACCACGAAGATCAGACCAACAAAGATAACGTAGGCAGTGATCAGCGGTGTATCTACACGGTTGATTGCCTCTAGGAAAAGGAAGCCAGTGCCCGGCCATTGGAACACGGTTTCAGTAAGAATGGTGTAGGCCACCATGGTACCAATCTGCACACCACCTACTGTCAATACTGGTAGCATGGTGTTCTTAAGTGCATGTTGGTAATAAATCTTTTGTAAGTTCAAACCTTTTGCTTTGGCGAACTTAATGTATTCCGAACTCAGAACTTCCAGCATTTCTGAACGCACCAAGCGGATGAACAACGGCAACATGATAGACGCTAGCGCAATACAAGGTAGGATGAGGTGCTTGATACCATCAATGGTAAAGAAGCCAGATTCCCAACCGAGCACATTAGCGGTCTCGCCCCGCCCGTAGGAAGGCAGCCAACCGAGTTCTATGGAGAAGACATACATCAGCATGATTGCGGTTAAGAACACCGGAATCGAGATACCGACACTGCTCATCGCCATGACAAATTTGGTAAAAACACTCTTAGGATGAATCGCAGAGTACACCCCAAGCGGAATAGAGAAAACAATGATGATAAGCGTCGCGCCAAACACGAGCTCTAATGTAGCTACCAGCTTGTCGAGAATCACCTCAACCGCAGGTCGCTTGAAAAAATATGAGGTACCCAAATCACCTTGCAGTGCATTACCCACAAAGCGCGTGTACTTTGTGATAAAGGGATCGTTCAGGCCCAAGTCGTCGCGTAGCGCTTGACGCTCCGATTCCGAAACCGACTGACCTACAAGCTCACGCAGCGGATCACCCAGGTTGTCCTGAATGGCAAACGCCACCAAACTGATCACAAACATCACTATCAGTGCCTGAAACAGGCGCTTGACCAGAAACGAAAACATTCCTTGCCCCTTAACTATCCATAGATCTCTAAATTAGAGAGAAAATTCAGTCTAAATAACCAACTCAATCCGACTGAAACAAAACTGAGTCGAGTGCTTTAAGTTGAGGAGGGAAATCCATCCCTCCTCAAAGTCGACTAACCGTGATTATTCAACCACTAGGTCACCGAAGTAAGGCATTACCATTGGGTTAACGATGTCTGCCGCTTTCACGTTAGACTTCGCACCCCACGCTTCACTTTGCCAGTGTAGCGGTACGAATGCTGCGTCGTTGTATAGTGTTGCTTCTACACCTTTCAGCATTTCTGCACGTTTCGCAGGATCCGTTTCTACGTTCGCAGCTTCAACCACTTTGTCCATTTCTGGGTTTGAGTAGTAACCACAGTTGTACTGACCACGGCCCGTTTCTTCGTTACGAGTCATGGTTAGGAACTCGTTGAAGTTCGCCGAATCTTCCGTATCTGAGTGCCAACCGATCATCAGCATGTCTGCCGCACACTTGTCGAACTCTGGCCAGTATTGCGCTTTTGGCATGGTCTTCAGATCAACCTTGATACCGATCTTAGACAACATTGCCGCCGCCGCTTGTGCTACTTTCGCATCATTCACGTAACGGTTGTTTGGTGCGATCATCGTTAGCGTCAGGCCATTTTCGTAACCCGCTTCTTTCATCAGCTCTTTCGCTTTCTTCAGATCGTAGCGAGGAACCAGTTTGTCATCGTGACCCACGTAACCTGCCGGGCTTTGCTGACCAGCGGCCGTTGCGAAGCCTTTCATGATTTTCTTCACGATACCTTCGTTATTGATTGCGTGAACAATCGCTTGGCGAACGCGAACGTCTTTCAATGCTTCGTTGCTGTTTTGGTTTAGTTGGAACGTGATGATACGAGTACCAGGTAGCGTAACTAGGTCGATGCCGTCAGCATCTTCAACGCGTTTGTGGTCGTTTGGCGCTACAGGGTGAATCATGTCAACACCGCCAGAAAGCAGCGCTGCTACACGAGTTGCGTCTTCTTTGATTGGCACAAGCGTTAGCTTATCAACGTTACCTTTCGACTCTTTGTCCCAGTAATCTTTAAAGCGTTCAAATTCCACTTTTACGCCCTGTTCACGTGAAGTCACAATGAATGGACCCGTGCCAGATACGTTAGTCGATGCAAATGAGTTACCGTGCTTCACTAGCTCAGACTTGTCTTTGCCGTCCGCAGTTTTGCCAGTGTAGAACTTGCTGTCCATTGGGAAAATGTACGTTGCGGTTTGCAGCACTAGTGGGTAAGGACCTTTAGTTACAAGATCGAACGTGTTGTCGTCCACTTTGACGATTTTCTCGTACGGGTCGAAGATGTTTTTAAAGTCAGGAGAGCTTTGTAAACGCTGGAACGTCCACACGACGTCGTCAGCAGTTAGAGTATTGCCAGAATGGAATTTCACACCTTCACGCAGTTTGAAACGAACAGTCGTATCGTTAATACGTTCCCAACTTTCCGCTAGGCGAGGCTCGAAATCCATTTTTTGAGTAAAGCGAACCAACGGATCAAATACCATGTGTGACATTTGCAGTGTGCCACCTGATAGCTGCTCATGTGGGTCAAGCGATACTGGGTCAGCTGCATAGCCAACTTTGATATCTGCTGCCATTGCGTTAAAGCTTAGGCCCGCAGCCATTAGCGCCACTGCTAATTTGCTTTTCATGGTTTTCATTTGCATAACTCCTTCATGCGGGGATACGGATCCCTTGTTGTTGTGTTTGCGTCTTTGTTATGACTAAAGGTTAGCCAAGCGAATTGCTTGGTTTATGCCGTTTCGATCTCTTCTCGCAAGCCAGTAAACTCCGGCATCAGAGAAATCAATTTTTTGCTGTATTCGTGTTGAGGTGCCGTGAATAACTGTTCTGTTGGTGCCACTTCTAAAAGTGTACCCATTTGCATCACACCTACTCGGTCACACATCTGACGAATAACAGGTAAATCGTGGCTGATAAACAACATAGTCAAGTTCAGCTCACTTTGCAGATCTTTCAGCAAGTTTAGAATTTGTGCCTGTACCGATACGTCCAGTGCTGAGGTCGGTTCATCACAAATCAAAAGTCGAGGACGAGTCGCCAACGCACGCGCAATAGAAATACGCTGACGCTGACCACCGGAGAATTCATGAGGGTACTTAAGCCCAGCCATTCGACCCAAACCAACATGATCCAATAGGTCATTCACGATTTGGCGAGTTTCCGACTCGTTTTTCGTCAATTTATGGAAACGGATTGGCTCAGCAATAATATCGAATACCTTCATACGAGGGTTCATTGAAGTATATGGGTTTTGGAACACCATCTGCATTTGACGACGCATCGGGCGGCGCTCTTTCTCAGAGGTTAAAGCGGTCAGGTCAATGCCCTCGAATTTCACCTGACCAGAGTTAGGTTGGTATAAACCAGCAATCACACGTGCAATGGTCGATTTACCTGAACCAGACTCGCCCACCAAACCAAAGGTTTCGCCTTCGTGCACTTCAAAGCTCACATTATTAGATGCTTGCACGTATTCTCGGCGGCTCTCGAACAAAGAGTCTTTGGTAACAAAGCGAAGATTGACGTTCTTCACGTCCAAAAGCGGGCCAGTGTACTCACGCTCATCTTGGCTTTGTCCTAACCAGTGGTTCTTGATATCGAGTGGCTCCATTTCCGCCGCTTCTTCGATATAGCTTACTAACGGGAAACGATCTAGCTTTCTGTCTGAACGTGGTACCGCTGAAATTAGACTGCGAGTATAAGAGTGATCAGGATCGCCCAATACTTTGGCTGTTGGTCCAAACTCCACCAAGTCACCACGATACATTACCGCCACGCGATCGGTGACGTTGGAGACGACACCCATATCGTGAGTAACCAACATACAGCCGACATTGTTCTTGATACACAGCTCGCGGATCAAGTTGAGGATTTGGTCTTGGATAGAAACGTCTAACGCCGTAGTTGGTTCGTCCGCAATGATGAGATCAGGCTCACCAGCCAAAGCAATGGCAATGACAACACGCTGACGCATACCACCAGAGAATTGGTGCGGGTACTGTTTTAAGCGGTTTTCTGGTTGCGGAATACCAACCTGCTGCATAAGAGAAAGCGCGCGCTGATACGCCTCTTCATCAGAGACCTTCATGTTGGCGTGGATCGTCTCTTTCAGCTGTTGCTCAACAGTAAAAAGTGGATTGAGCGAGGTCATCGGATCTTGGAAAATAAAACCTATTTTCGAGCCGCGAACCTTACGCATCGCTTCTGGTGATAGGCCAGAAATTTTTTCTCCATCCAAGAAAACATCGCCGCTAGCAACGCGACCTGGAGGGCTAAGCAAATCAATAACGGCGTTACCAACGGTGGATTTACCCGCACCTGATTCGCCAACAACACCCACGATTTCACCACGTTCAATATGAAAAGAAAGTGACTTCACGGCAGCGTGAACGCCGTGTCGGGATGGGTATTCAATACGAAGGTTTTTCACTTCTAATAGTGACATTTCAGACCTCTACTGCCTTGTCTGTGGTATCGAATCATGCCAAAGGCACCATTCATCACCTGAATGAATCCGTTCAAATTCAGAATAATACTCTGAAATCTTAATGCGGAAATAATTTGGCAAAAATCACACAAAAAAGCAACAATTAAAGTATATTCCGCCGAAAAAACATTAAATAAACGCACAATTAGCGAATAAAAATGCATTAACAAGTATTTAACCATTTTCATATCACACTATTTTTGTGCGTCATGCACCAATAAAACTAGAAAAATGCTCTAAAAGCAAACATGAGCTAAACAAGATCATTAACCATATTATTCATGTGCATTTATTAACATTTAACAAACAATATCATATGCAAAAAGTGTTTTTTCAACATAAAAAACTATTAATAAAATAGTCGGCAAATACAAAAAGCCAAACTTAGGAAGAGAAAGGATAGGTCAAAACGTGAACAAAACAGCAAAACCACACAAATCCTGCTCCAATGCAGATTATGCGCCACTTAAGCGGTTTATTGACTAAGCAAAGGAAAGTACCGCTATCTTCATTCGTACGTCATAAGAAAACTCGCCGGTTTTAACCCTTTACGACACAATTGAGAGTGGGATAATAGATGAACAGTGTCAAAGCCAAGCCGTAAATAAAAGGAGCCCCTGTGCTTAAAGCGATTTTTTTTGATATGGACGAGACTTTATGTGCAACGTCACAAGCCGATAAAGTTGCAGGACAAGCGTTTACAACTTGGATTCATAAAACCTACCCACAAGTGACTGAGCCAAAAGCTTTTTTGCAGCGCTACTTACAGGGTGTATACAAAAAGCTGAATGCTGAGTTCCCTCACCTTGTTGCTCTGCTACCCGATGAAAATGCCTTCCGTTGTGGCCTGATCCAAAACATCTTGGCGGAGCAAGGCGTCAGCATCACTGCAAAAGAGGCTCAACAAGCTCAAGACTACTTTGACTCTGCACGTATGGGCGCGTTCACTTTCTTCCCTGGTGTAAAAGAAATGCTCAGCGACCTTCGTCAACATTACAAACTCGTCGTGATCACTAACGGCCCGATTTTTTCTCAACACCCTAAATTAAACGCGACACAAATGAGCAACTGGGTGGACCATATTATTGTGGGAGGAGAAGAGCCAGAAGAGAAACCTGCTACAAGTATTTTCCAAAAAGCGCTCGACTTGGTCGAAGTAAAACCAGAAGAGGCTCTACACGTGGGCGACTCTTTACCTGCTGACATTGCTGGCGCTAACAATATGGGCATTTTGAGTGTATGGGTGAATGCGACAGGCGCAAGCAACTCAACGGATATAACGCCAAGTTTTGAAATCCAAGAAACGGTAGAACTGAAAGAAATCCTTAAAACACTCGCCCAATAAAAGCAGCGGATTAGAAAACTACAAAACCCCAGACACTGCTCTGGGGTTTATTTTGTCAGCTCGAAAAGCATTTGGATCATAGGTGGTCAAAAGCCCCTAGAGCTGTACACTTTTGGGAAAAATTGAAATGGAATGCCGATTCTTTTCAGGAGAGATGCAAAAAAGCCCCAGTCTTTCGACTGAGGCTTTAAATAGTGGTCGGTGAAGAGGGATTCGAACCCCCGACCCTCTGGTCCCAAACCAGATGCGCTACCAAGCTGCGCTATTCACCGAACTGTATTTGCTGATTTTCTCAAATCAGACAGGACACTTCAACTAAGAAGTCACCTTAATTAATGGGGTGGCTAACGAGATTCGAACTCGCGACCACCGGAATCACAATCCAGGGCTCTACCAACTGAGCTATAGCCACCATCAATTTTTGCTGTTTACCGCTCTATTAGAGCCATAAACTAAATAGTGGTCGGTGAAGAGGGATTCGAACCCCCGACCCTCTGGTCCCAAACCAGATGCGCTACCAAGCTGCGCTATTCACCGACGATGTTTTATCTTGATTGAATCAAGATTGGGAGCAATGCTACCGCATTCAATCTAAAAAAGAAAGAATGGGGTGGCTAACGAGACTTGAACTCGCGACAACCGGAATCACAATCCGGGGCTCTACCAACTGAGCTATAGCCACCACTGATTTTTACCGATGTATCCTCCGAGGCAATGGTACGCCCGAAAGGATTCGAACCTTCGACCTTTGGCTCCGGAGGCCAACGCTCTATCCAACTGAGCTACGGGCGCATGCCCTATCGGCGGAGTGGAATAATACGGATATCACACTATGCCGTCTAGTACTTTTTTTACTTTTTTTATCGTTTGGTCTCTTTTTCGACAGTTATCTTCCGTTAAAGTGGATTTTTGATGTGATTCACGCCCTGTCATGGATAACTTGTTGTTTATTGCAACAAGTTATCGGGATATAATCACCCATTATTTACATTGATTTAACAGCTGCAACCAAGTTGTCTAATCATTCTATGCCATTCAGTGGAATTTAATGATTTCTCTGCTCGGCATTAATACTCTAACTATATAAATAGGTAAGTCACTTACCTCGGGAATGTGAAGTGGGTTTAATGGATATGTCTCGACAAATGATTAGCGTTTTGTTCGCTGCCTTAACGTTTTCTACGGCAGCTTTAGCTTCTGACATCAGCCAAACTGAATACGATGCGATCGCAGAACGCATCCAACCTGTCGGTGATGTTTATCTAGCGGGTTCTGAGCCAGTGAAAGAAGAGCCAACCGGTCCACGTGATGGCGCCACAGTTTATGGTACTTTTTGTATTGCTTGTCACGCATCTGGTGTAAACGGCGCACCTAAAACAGGTAATGCCGATGATTGGGCACCACGTATTGCACAAGGCAAAGATACGTTAGTGAAGCACGCATTAGAAGGCTTCAATGCGATGCCAGCCAAAGGAACCTGTATGGACTGTTCTGACGATGAAATCATCGCAGCAATTGACCACATGATTGAAGGTCTATAAGTAAAGACATCAACGAAAAAGGCTTGCCAGTTGGCAAGCCTTTTTGTTTTTAGTCAGTGAGAACAGGGTTACTTTACTTCTTAAACATTGCTCGAATATTGGCAATGTGTGCTTGACCTTTCGCCATACGCTCTTCTGCTGATACTGGCTTTTTGTTTACTTCCCATTCAACGTCATCAAATGGCAACTCATCCAAAAAGCGGCTTTGAGTCGGTTTGATCAACTCGCCGAACTGCCGACGCTCTTTGCACATAGTGAAAGTCAGTTCACGTTGCGCGCGAGTAATACCAACGTACATCAGGCGACGCTCTTCTTCCACGTTATCTTCATCAATACTGGTTTGGTGCGGTAAAATACCTTCTTCGGACCCAATTAAGTATACATATGGGAACTCAAGGCCTTTTGATGCGTGCAAGGTCATCAGTTGTACTGCATCACTGTCTTCATCTTCTTCACCGCGCTCCATCATGTCACGCAAGGTCAAACGTTGAACGACTTCTTTTAACGTTTTCTCTTCTTGATCGTAGTTGTCACCCTCTAGGTCCGCCACTATCCATGAATAAAGATCAGAAACGTTCTTCATTCGCATTTCAGCGGCTTTCGGACTTGCTGAAGTTTCGTATAGCCAATCTTCATAATGGATATCACGAACTAGCGAACGAACCGCTTCGACGGTATCACCACGCTCAGCTTGATCAGCAATCGCCACTAGCCATTGGGTGAAACGACGCAGGTTTTCTAGGCCACGTCCCGTTAGGTGCTGTTCGAGCCCCATTTCAAAGCTCGACTCAAACAGGCTCTTCCCTCGCATATTGGCATAACTGCCTAACTTCTCTAACGTTACTGGGCCAATTTCACGTCGTGGAGTATTCACAATGCGCAAAAATGCATTGTCGTCATCCGGATTAACCAAAACGCGCAAATACGCCATGATGTCTTTAATCTCTGCGCGCGCAAAAAACGAGGTGCCGCCAGAAATTTTATACGGTACACGGTTTTGCATCAGAGACTTTTCAATCAAACGTGATTGGTGGTTACCACGGTATAGAATCGCATAATCTTTATATTCGGTACGGTTTAGGAACTTATGCGCAATTAGTTCACCCGTTACGCGCTCTGCTTCATGCTCTTCATTTTTAGCCAACAACACTTTGAGTTTTTCACCGTCAGGAATTTCAGAGAACAAGGACTTCTCATAGACGTGAGGGTTGTTAGCTATCAAAATGTTGGCCGCACGCAGGATTCGACTCGTTGAACGGTAGTTTTGCTCTAGCTTAATCAAACGCAAATTTGGATAATCTTCACCCAGCAACACGAGGTTCTGAGGTTTCGCACCACGCCATGAATAAATAGACTGATCGTCATCCCCTACAACCGTCAATCGCCCACGTTCTCCGACAATTAATTTGACCAGCTCATACTGACTCGTGTTGGTATCTTGATACTCGTCAACCAGTAGGTAACGGATACGATTCTGCCAACGCTGACGAACATCTTCATGATTACGTAAGAGTAAAACGGGCATCAAAATTAGGTCATCAAAATCGAGCGCGTTATAGGCTTTCATTTGCTTTTGGTACATATCAAAACAGAACGCAAACAATTGTTGCTGTTCACCTTGCGCACGCGCTTTGGCTTGCTCTGGCGTCAACATGTCGTTTTTCCAGTTGGAAATACAACTCAGAAGCTGACGTAGCAGATCTTTATCACCATCAAGCTGCTTTTCGGTAAGTTCTTTGAGCAGCGCTAGCTGGTCTTGGTCATCAAACAGTGAGAAGCCCGCTTTCAACCCTAAATGCTTGTACTCACGCTTGATGATGTTCAATCCTAAAGTGTGGAATGTTGATACCATCAAACCTTTAGACTCACCTTTCCCTAACGTTTGACCTACACGCTCCTTCATTTCACGTGCTGCTTTGTTGGTAAACGTCACCGCAGCAATATTACGCGCTTTGTAACCACATTGCTGAACCAGATAAGCGATTTTATTGGTAATAACACGAGTTTTGCCCGAGCCAGCACCAGCTAGCACTAGGCATGGACCAGACACGTATTTCACGGCTTCATCTTGACTAGGGTTCAGCTTCATAGAAATTCTCTGCGGGTGATGAATGTGGCGCCTATGATAAAGGGGTGGCCTCGTGAAAGCTATGCTGATTTCTTGTAATTTTCACACCAATTAAGTGCAATATTCTGTTGCATAAATAGCGGGTATTTAAGCTATAATGAATGAACGTTCATTCACTAAAGGGTGACATTATGAAGGATAACCCTGCTGTAGATAAACGAGAACAAATCTTAGTCGCTGCTGAACAACTCATTGCTGAATCTGGCTTTCAAGGGCTTTCCATGCAAAAGCTCGCCAATGAGGCAGGTGTCGCAGCAGGGACGATTTACCGTTATTTCTCAGATAAAGAACATCTTTTAGAGGAACTACGCCTTAACGTTGCTAAGCGTGTTGCTACTGCGGTGCAACTAGGTGTTAGTGAAGAGATGCCTTTAAAACAGCGTTATCGAACCATGTGGCTCAATATTTGGAATCTAGCGAGCTCGAACTTAAGTGCGATCAGCAACCGAGTCCAATATGAATCTTTACCCTGTTCAAATAGTAGCAAAGCTCGGGAACTTGAGAGACAAATGTTTGCCCAAGTAGATCTTCTTTTTAATCAGGGTAAAGACGAGGGAGTATTCAAGCTTCTCGATAACGAAGTACTTTCTGGATTAAGTTTTGAGGCAAGTGTTGCACTTGCTCGGAAACACGCTTTGGGATTTTATCAACTGGATAAGACGGCATTAGAGGCCGCTATTGAAGCCAGTTGGGATGCAATTATTAAACACTAACTTGGAGTTCTTAATAGAATGAAAAAGTGGACTTTCTTTATGTTACTTATCGCCGTTCTCTTGTTCGGCAGCGTGATAGGTTTCAATTTATTTAAGCAACAAAAGATCGCTGAATACATGGCAAACCGTCCTGAACCTGAGTTCCCAGTAACCGTGACAGAAGTGCAAGCGGTGGATTGGGTACCAGTCATCGAAGCAATTGGTTTTATCGAGCCAAACCAAGGCGTGACGGTAGCAAATGAGACCAGCGGTGTTATCGATAAAATCGCATTTGATTCCGGTACTCAAGTTAAATCGGGTCAGCCATTAGTGCTGCTTGATTCTGAAGTCGAAAAAGCAAATTTGAAGAGCTCGCAAGCTAAGTTGCCAGCGGCAGAAGCGAAATACAAACGCTACCAAGGCCTATTCAAAAAAGGATCTATTTCTAAAGAAGCGTATGACGAAGCAGAAGCAAACTACTTCTCCTTAAAAGCAGACATTGAAAGCCTGAAAGCGACCATCGACCGACGCGAAATCAAAGCGCCATTTGATGGTGTGGTAGGTATTCGTAACGTGTACCTCGGTCAGTACCTACAGGCGGGCACCGACATTGTTCGCCTTGAAGATACCAGCGTGATGCGCTTGCGCTTCACCGTGCCACAAACCGATATTTCACGTATCAATATCGATCAAGAAGTGGATATCTTTGTTGACGCTTATCCAGACCAACCTTTCAAAGGGTCTATTTCTGCGATTGAACCAGCTGTAAACGTACAAAGTGGTTTGATTCAAGTTCAAGCGGATATCCCTAACAGTGACGGCAAACTGCGTAGTGGTATGTTCGCGCGTGCAAACATCATTCTGCCTAAATTAGAAAATCAGGTCACTCTACCTCAAACCGCGATCACATTTACGCTGTATGGCGACAATGTTTACATCGTAACAGAAGAAGATGGCGAAAAACGCGTTAAGCAGCATGTGGTAAAAGTTGGCGAACGCTCTAAAGATATCGCACACATTCTAGAAGGCGTGAAGCCAGGTGATATAGTGGTGACATCGGGTCAAGTCCGTTTGAGTAACCATGCGAAAGTAAGCATTGTCGAAAGCGATGCAACTACCCCACCTGCTGAAACACCAATGCTTTAAGTTGGAGGCATCATGCGCTTTACAGATGTTTTTATAAAACGTCCAGTTTTAGCGGTATCGATCAGCTTTTTGATTGCATTGCTTGGTTTGCAAGCGGTGTTCAAAATGCAGGTTCGTGAATACCCTGAAATGACGAATACGGTGGTAACCGTGACCACCAGTTACTACGGTGCAAGTGCCAACTTGATCCAAGGCTTTATTACTCAGCCATTGGAGCAAGCGGTAGCGCAAGCCGATAATATTGATTACATGACTTCGCAATCGGTACTGGGTAAATCGACCATTACTGTCAACATGAAGTTGAATACTGACCCAAATGCGGCGTTGTCTGACATTCTGGCGAAAACCAACTCGGTACGTTCACAGCTACCAAAAGAAGCCGAAGACCCAACCGTAACCATGTCGACAGGTTCGACAACGGCGGTACTGTACATCGGCTTTACGAGTGACGAGTTATCTTCAAGCCAGATCACTGACTACCTTGAACGTGTAATCAACCCGCAGTTGTTCACCGTAAACGGTGTGTCCAAAGTTGACCTGTATGGTGGTATGAAGTACGCACTGCGCGTATGGCTAGATCCTGCCAAAATGGGCGCTTTGAAGTTGACCGCAACCGATGTGATGAGCGTTCTTAACGCCAACAACTACCAATCTGCAACCGGTCAAGCGACGGGTGAGTTCGTGCTTTATAACGGTAGCGCAGATACTCAGGTATCAAACGTTGCTGAACTTGAAGCATTGGTCGTGAAAACTGGTGAAGGGGATGTCATCCGCCTAGGTGATATCGCTAAAGTAACGCTAGAGAAGAGTCACGACGTTTATCGCGCAAGTGCAAACGGTCAAGAAGCTGTGGTTGCAGCGATCAACGCAGCGCCAAGTGCTAACCCAATCAACATTGCAGCAGACGTACTTGAACTGTTGCCTCAGCTTGAGCGCAACCTACCAAGTAACATCAAAATGAACGTAATGTACGACTCAACTATCGCCATCAACGAATCGATTCACGAAGTAGTGAAAACGATTCTTGAAGCAGCAGTAATCGTACTTGTGGTTATCACACTGTTCCTGGGCTCATTCCGCGCGGTAATCATTCCTATCGTGACCATTCCACTTTCATTGATTGGTGTGGCAATGGTGATGCAGGCAATGGGGTTCTCTTGGAACTTGATGACGCTACTGGCGATGGTGCTTGCCATCGGTCTGGTGGTGGATGACGCGATCGTTGTACTAGAAAACGTTGACCGTCACATCAAAGAAGGGGAATCGCCATTCCGAGCTGCAATTATTGGTACGCGTGAAATTGCGGTTCCAGTTATCGCGATGACATTGACGCTAGGTGCAGTGTACGCGCCGATCGCATTGATGGGTGGTATCACCGGTTCATTGTTCAAAGAGTTCGCTTTGACACTGGCAGGTTCAGTATTCGTATCCGGCATCATCGCTTTGACACTATCACCAATGATGTGTTCGAAGATGCTGAAGGCGAACGAGAAGCCAAGCAAGTTTGAGCAAAAAGTTCACCATATCCTTGATGGCATGACCACTCGTTACGAAGGCATGTTGAAAGCGGTAATGGCTCATCGTCCGGTTGTTATTGCGTTTGCAATCATTGTATTTGCAAGCTTACCGGTCTTGTTCAAGTTTATTCCTAGCGAACTAGCACCATCTGAAGATAAAGGTGTGGTCATGCTGATGGGTACCGCCCCATCAAACGCGAACTTGGACTATATCCAAAATACCATGGATGACGTAAACCAAATACTCTCAGATCAACCGGAGGTGGAATACGCACAGGTCTTTAATGGTGTACCAAACTCAAACCAAGCGTTTGGCCTAGCAACATTGAAGCCTTGGAGTGAACGAGAGGCAAGCCAATCTGAAATCACGAAACGTGTGGGTGGCCTAGTATCAAGTGTGCCTGGTATGTCTGTCACTGCATTCCAAATGCCAGAGCTTCCAGGTGCAGGCTCAGGTCTACCTGTTCAGTTTGTAATTACAACACCAAATAGCTTCGAGAGCTTGTTTACTATCGCTAGCGATATTCTAACCGATGTTGCAAGTAGCCCAATGTTTGTCTATTCCGACCTGGATTTGAACTACGATTCAGCAACGATGAAGATCAAGATCGATAAAGACAAAGCGGGTGCCTACGGTGTGACGATGCAAGACATTGGCATCACTCTCAGCACCATGATGGCAGATGGTTATGTAAACCGAATCGACCTGAATGGTCGCTCGTATGAGGTGATTCCTCAAGTTGAGCGTAAATGGCGTCTAAACCCAGAATCGATGAAGAACTACTATGTACGCTCTGTAGATGGTAAAGCGGTTCCATTAGGCAGTCTGATTACTATCGATGTGGTGGCTGAGCCTCGCTCTTTGCCACACTTCAACCAGCTAAACTCAGCGACTGTGGGTGCAGTACCATCGCCTAGTGTTGCTATGGGTGACGCAATCGACTGGTTTGAGAATATTGCACAAACCAAGCTGCCTGCAGGCTATAACCACGATTACATGGGCGAATCTCGTCAGTTTGTAACGGAAGGTAGTGCCTTGTATGCAACCTTCGGTCTTGCACTTGCGATCATCTTCCTCGTTCTGGCGATTCAATTTGAATCACTCCGCGACCCTATTGTCATCATGGTATCTGTACCTCTGGCAATCTGTGGTGCCTTGATCGCATTGGCCTGGGGTACAGCCTCGATGAACATCTACTCGCAGGTTGGTTTGATCACGCTGGTCGGCCTAATAACCAAGCACGGTATCTTGATCTGTGAAGTAGCCAAAGAAGAGCAGTTACATAATAAACGGTCTCGTATTGATGCGGTGATGGAAGCTGCGAAAGTGCGTCTTCGCCCTATCCTAATGACCACTGCAGCGATGATCGCAGGTTTGATCCCGTTGATGTACGCAACAGGTGCAGGTGCCGCGCAACGTTTCAGTATCGGTATCGTCATCGTTGCTGGCCTTGCAATCGGTACACTGTTCACACTATTCGTACTACCTGTGATTTACAGCTACCTAGCTGAAAAACACAAACCTCTGCCAGTATTTGTTGAAGACAAAGACTTGGAAAAGTTAGCGCGAGTTGACGAAGCGAAAGCAGCTCATCGTGAATTAGCGGATAACAGATAAGCTATTAAGGCATTCAAAAAGGTCACTTCGGTGGCCTTTTTTATTGCTGCTCTCTTTTTTGCCATCTAAATGGCGACTTTCACGTATCATTTACTTAAAATGAGGACAAATCAAAAGGAGTTTTAGCCACTATGTTTGACCCAAAGAAATTAGAGCAAATTGCTAAACAGATTCACGACTCAATGCCTCAACCTGTAAAAGAATTGGGCTCTGATGTCGATCAGAAAGTTCGTCAAGTAATCCAAGGCCAGCTAAACAAGCTAGATGTTGTAAGTCGCGAAGAGTTTGATGTTCAAACTCAAGTTTTACTACGTACACGTCAAAAGCTAACAGAAATGGAACAGAAGTTGGCGCAACTTGAAGAAAAGCTTGCTGAAAAATAAGTATCAAAGCGCTCCTCACAAAGGAGCGTTTTTCTTATCGGCGCGCAGATAAATCGGCTAAAAACAAAAAGGCTTGGTCAACGGCGACCAAGCCTTTTGATTAGATGTTGTGTTTTATTTTGTATTTATCACTCCAGTCTGGCCAGAGTTCATTTAATATTTTCTCTACTTTGAAGCAAAGAAAATTAGCCACCAACCGCGATGCGCTTCATATCTGTCATATAACCACGTAGTTCTTCACCGATATATTCTACAGGGTGGTTTCGGATTGTTTCATTCACAGCGATAAGAGTCGCGTTATCCACTTGGTTAGAAGTTTCACCTAGACCTTTACCAATGACGTCTGTACTAACAGAAGGCATGAATTTTTCACGCAGTAGCGGCGTTGCTACATTAGCAAATAGGTAGTTACCATATTCAGCCGTATCAGAGATAACCACGTTCATCTCGTATAAACGCTTACGTGCGATAGTGTTTGCGATAAGTGGCAGCTCGTGTAGAGACTCGTAGTAAGCAGACTCATCGATGATGCCAGAAGCGGTCATCGCTTCAAATGCTAGCTCAACACCCGCACGAACCATAGCAACCATCAGGATACCGTTATCGAAGTACTCCTGCTCAGAAATTTCTACGTCAGTTTCTGGGTAGTTTTCGAAAGCAGTTTCACCCGTTTCTGCACGCCAGCCTAGTAGGTTTGCATCGTCGTTTGCCCAGTCAGCCATCATCGTGCTAGAGAAGTGACCTGTGATGATGTCATCCATGTGCTTGTTGTATAGCGGACGCATCAGCTCTTTTAGCTCTTCAGAAAGTTCAAATGCTTTTACTTTCGCAGGGTTAGTTAGGCGATCCATCATATGAGTGATACCACCAAACTTCAGAGCTTCCGTGATCGTTTCCCAGCCGTATTGAAGAAGCTTGCCTGCGTAGCCAGGATCGATACCATCAGCAATCATCTTCTCGTAACACACGATAGAGCCAGCCTGTAGCATGCCACAAAGGATAGTTTGCTCACCCATTAGGTCAGATTTCACCTCAGCAACAAAAGAAGACTCTAGACAGCCAGCACGGTGACCACCGGTTGCAGCAGCCCAAGCTTTCGCGATATCCCAACCTTCACCTTTTGGGTCGTTCTCTGGGTGAACAGCGATAAGAGTCGGTACACCGAAACCGCGCTTGTATTCTTCACGAACTTCCGTACCTGGACATTTAGGTGCAACCATTACTACCGTTAGGTCTTTACGGATTTGCATGCCTTCTTCAACAACGTTGAAACCGTGAGAGTAACCTAGTGCTGCGCCTTCTTTCATTAACGGCATTACCGTCTCAACAACGTTTGTGTGCTGCTTATCTGGAGTAAGGTTTACTACTAGATCAGCTTGTGGAATTAGCGTTTCGTAGCTACCTACCTCAAAACCGTTGTCTTTTGCGTTTTTGAATGACTGGCGTTGCTCATCAATCGCGGCTTGGCGAAGCGCATAAGCAACGTCTAGACCAGAGTCGCGCATGTTCAGACCTTGGTTAAGACCTTGAGCACCACAACCTACAATGACTACTTTCTTACCTTTCAGATAATCCGCTTCTGAAGCGAACTCACTGCGGTCCATAAAACGACAACGACCTAATTGGTCCAACTGCTCGCGCAAGTTTAGGGTATTGAAATAATTAGCCATCTGGGTGCTCCTTTGAGATTCTTCCATTGAGGTCAGTAATTGCCTTACCGAATAACTTCATACTAAAACAGACATGAGATTGCTTAAAGTGATATATTCACAATTAGTTATTGCAATTTATGCAACATGGAAATGAAAATTTAATGAATATCAAAAGCCTGCAACTTTTCATTCATCTCTGTGAGAGTAAAAGTTTCGCCAAGACCGCAGCGGCAATGCATATTAGCCCTTCAGCCTTAAGCCGACAGATACAAAAATTAGAGGAGGAAACCAGCCAACAATTGTTTTTACGCGACAACCGTAGCGTTGATTTAACTATCCAAGGTAAAAAGCTAGTCCCAGTTGCCTTAAAGATTCTTGGCGAATGGCAGCAGTATCAGAGTCACCTGAAGGGAACCGAGGATGAATTGAAAGGAGAAATCCGTCTCTTTTGTTCTGTTACTGCAAGCTACAGCCATCTTCCGGAGCTAATCTCTGACTTTCGTATTCAGAACCCTTTCATTGAGTTCAAACTATCAACCGGCGATCCAGCTCAAGCGATCGACAAAATACTAGCAGATGAAGCCGATATTGCCATATCAGCCAAGTCAGAACAGATGCCAAATAAAATCGCATTTGAAACGATCAGTGAAATCCCACTTTCTGTCATCGTACCTGTTGGGGTTAGTGCGTTTGCTGAAGAGCTACAAAAAGAAAAACCAGACTGGTCGGTCATTCCATTCATACTCCCAGAAGCAGGAACGGCAAGGGACAGGGCCAATACTTGGCTCAAACAAATGAAAATAAAGCCAAAGATCTACGCACAAACCTCCGGACATGAAGCCATCGTAAGTATGGTTGCATTGGGGTGTGGAGTAGGTATCGCACCTGATGTTGTAATCAACAACAGTCCGGTAAGAGAAAAGATAAATCGTTTAAAAGTCTTACCAATTAAACCTTTTAAACTTGGTGTTTGCTGCAACAAAACTCAGCTGGAGAATCCGCTTGTTAAAGCCTTTTGGAAGGTTGCAGAGAGCAAGTATATCGCACCTTAGATGAACACTTTTTAGGTATAAAGTGGGCTAATTTTAAAACTCTATAGATGCAAAAAAGCCCGCTCTTTCGAGCGGGCTTCTTAAAACTAAAGCCTGGCGATGTCCTACTCTCACATGGGGAAGCCCCACACTACCATCGGCGCTATTTCGTTTCACTTCTGAGT
>NZ_JAWOTC010000040.1:0-48080 GCF_033338675.1 Vibrio sp. Vb1574 | reverse complement strand
GAAACGACGGCAATGACCAAATCACAAATTCTATCGCAAGCGTCAAGCTCAATCCTTGCGCAAGCGAAACAAGCGCCTAACTCAGCGCTAAGTCTGCTAGGTTAATCAATTTAACAAAGCAAGAAACCAAAGCCAGGCTCATCCCTGGCTTTTTGCTTATTGGCTATAACGATTCAGATATGTCCTGACAGTATGTTCGATAAGGCATTCATATCGATTAGATGATCTCTTTAAATTCCAATGTTTCTGCGATGGTGGCGCAGAGACACCTGAGTCAAGCAGCTGCGCAAAATGTTGAGTCACAACGCAACCTAACTTCGGGATTTCGAATCAACTCGGCGAGCGATGATGCGGCAGGTTTACAGATATCGAATACTCTCCATGTACAAACGAGAGGGCTTGATGTCGCCTTAAGAAATGCACACGACGCTTTTTCTGTTGCTCAAACAGCGGAGGGAGCATTGCACGAAAGCAGTGACATATTGCAACGCTTACGCTCTCTGGGGCTTCAAGCAGCAAACGGCAGTTATGACTCAAGTGATCGGCAAAGTATTCAATATGAGGTCGTAGCGCTGCAAGATGAGCTTGATCGTGTCGCGATCACGACAACATTTGCGGATAAAAACCTGTTTGATGGATCTTACGGTTCACAAAGTTTCCATATTGGCGCGAACGCTAATTCAATCTCTTTGACGTTACGTAACATGCGTAGCCATATCCCAGAGATGGGAGGGCAGCATTATGTTGGTGATGCGGTCGATAAAGATTGGCGAGTCACTAAAGATAACCAAACCCTAAAAGTCGAATACCAAGACAGTAAAGGGCAAACCCAAACGGAATCCATTGGACTCAAATTGGGTGACCGTATAGAACAGGTCGCCACTTACATCAATGCTCAACAATCGATAGTGAATGCTTCAGTAACGGAAAACAACGAACTGCAATTCTTCGCTTCTACGATGAAGGCGCCAGAGGGTGTGGTTCTCGATGGGAGTTTAGCGGATGAGCTTGATGTGAGCGCTGGTCAATTAGTCACAATGGATGACATCGATATGTCGACGGCAGGTAAGGCGCAGCTTTCAATTGGGGTGATTGATGCAGCAATTAAGTATGTTGATTCGCACCGGAGTGAAATTGGCAGCTTTCAGAACCGTGTAAACGGCTCGATGGATAACTTAAATACTGTGAATCGGAGTGTTACAGAATCCAAGAGTCGAATAAGAGATACAGACTTCGCAAGAGAATCTACGGAAATGGTGCGTTCTCAAGTGCTCCAAGATGCGACAACTGCATTACTCGCTCAAGCGAAGCAAAGGCCGAGCTCAGCACTAGGCTTGCTCAGTTGAACGTGTTTCAGCGATGCACATCGCTCAGAAAAAAGTCAGATAATAAAAAACGCTGCCATTGGCAGCGTTTTTTTCGTGTTCGATTAAGTAAAAATTACTTAGTTACACGTAGAACTGGAGTTTCACCAACAGTTACAGAACCAGAAAGCTTGTTTAGCTCTTTGATTTCGTCCATGTTAGAGATAACAACTGGAGTTAGCGTTGACTTCGCTTTCTCTTCTAGAAGAGCTAGATCGAATTCAATTACAGTGTCGCCAGCTTTAACAGTTTGACCTTCTTCAGCGATACGCGTGAAGCCTTCGCCTTTTAGTTCAACTGTGTCGATACCGAAGTGAACGAAAAGCTCAACACCGTCGTCAGACTCGATAGAGAACGCATGGTTAGTTTCGAAGATCTTACCGATAGTACCGTTTACAGGAGCTACCATTTTGTTGCCTGCTGGCTTGATAGCAATACCGTCACCAACGATTTTCTCAGCGAAAACAACATCTGGCACGTCTTCGATGTTTACAATCTCACCAGAAAGTGGCGCGATGATTTCGATAGCACCAGCGTCAGCGCTGTCATCAGATACAAGCTTCTTAAGTTTGTCAAACAGACCCATTGTGTCATGCTCCTAAGGTTTGGTTTTATTCTGTCGAATTATAGTATACCAATATAGCTCATTAGACGACTTTTTTCGCCGTCTAATGGCCATTAAGTATTGAATTACTTGGTACTACCGATTACTGAGCTTTCTCAGCAATAAACTTTTCTACCACGGCTTCGATTTCTTCTGCTGTCGGTAGAGAAAGGGCTTCTTCAGCCATTGCTTTCACTTCTGCGAAGTTAGAGTTACGAACTACTTTCTTCACTTTAGGGATTGAAATACCGCTCATTGAGAACTCGTCCAGACCCATACCTAGAAGTAGAAGTGTTGCACGCTCGTCACCTGCAAGTTCACCACACATACCAGTCCATTTACCTTCTGCGTGAGATGCGTCGATAACTTGCTTGATCACTGTAAGTACAGCTGGTGATAGTGGGTTGTATAGGTGAGAAATCATCTCGTTACCACGGTCAACTGCTAGCGTGTACTGAGTTAGGTCGTTTGTACCGATAGAGAAGAAAGACACTTCCTTCGCTAAGTGGTGTGCGATCGCAGCAGCAGCAGGAGTTTCAACCATAACACCGATTTCGATGTTTTCGTCGAACGCGTGGCCTTCAGCGCGTAGCTCTTCTTTGTACTCTTCGATCGCTTTCTTAAGCTCACGGATTTCTTCGACAGAGATGATCATTGGGAACATGATACGCAGTTTGCCGTGTGCAGAAGCACGTAGAATGCCACGTAGCTGATCACGAAGGATTTCACGACGATCCAGACTGATACGTACAGCGCGCCAGCCTAGGAATGGGTTCATCTCTTTTGGAAGATCCATGTATGGGAGATCTTTATCGCCGCCGATATCCATAGTACGGATGATCACAGCTTGACCGTTCATTGCTTCCGCAACTTCTTTGTACGCTTGGTACTGTTCTTCTTCAGTTGGTAGCGCAGTACGGTCCATAAATAGGAATTCAGTACGGTACAGACCAACACCTTCACCGCCGTTACGAAGGATACCGTCACAGTCTTTCACTGTACCGATGTTACCGCAAACTTCTACACGGTGACCGTCAGTCGTTTCTGCGTGTAGGTCTTTCAGTTTCGCTAGCTCTTCTTTTTCAGCTAGGAATGCTGCTTTAACCGCTTTCGCTTCTTCTAGCTCAGCTTCTGATGGGTTAACAACAATCTTGTTGTTCATTGCGTCAAGAATCAGCATGTCGCCATTCTTAACTTTCTTCGTGATGTCGTTAGTACCAACGATAGCTGGAAGCTCAAGTGAGCGAGCCATGATTGAAGTGTGAGATGTACGACCGCCGATATCACAAGCAAAACCAAGCACGTAGTCTAGGTTGATTTGTGCAGTTTCAGATGGCGTTAGGTCGTAAGCAACAAGAATTACTTCTTCGTTGATATCGCTAAGCGAAACAATGTTGATGCCTAGTGCGTTCTTAACAAAACGAGAACCGATATCGCGGATGTCAGTTGCACGCTCTTTTAAGTATTCGTCGTCTAGAGACTCAAGAGCACATGCTTGCTCTTCGATCACTGAGTGGATAGCGTGATCAGCAGTCATCTTGTCGTTTTTGATAAGTGCTAGGATTTCCTCTTCTAGCTCTTCGTCTTCAAGAAGCATGATGTGACCTTCAAAGATCGCTTCTTTTTCTTCGCCAAACGTTTCAAGCGCTTTTTGCTTGATAGTTTCTAGCTGAGCTGCAGATTTGTTACGAGCGTCAAAGAAACGCTGAACTTCAGCTTCTACTTGATCGTCAGAAATAGTGTTTGTGTTTAGGACAATTTCATCTTCTTGAAGTAGTAGTGCTTTACCGATTGCAATACCAGGAGATGCTAGGATGCCTGAAATCATAGCCTTACCTTAAGTTTGGTCAACTTTATAAAACGGGAGAATAATGGGTGCGCTAACGAATAGTTTTAGCTTAGTTTTGAGCCTATTTCCAACGAAGCCATTTTGCTTTCACAAAATGGCTTCTGGAGTAGGAGACCGGATTAGTGTAGTTGGTCCATTAGAGCAACTAGGTGGTCAACTGCTTGCTGAGCTTGTGGGCCTTCAGCAGAAATAGTAACTTGAGTACCTTTTACTAGGCCTAGTGTTTGTAGTTTGAACAGGCTCTTAGCGCTAGCGCTTTTACCGTTAGAAGTCACAGTGATGTCTGCGTCGAATGCTTTTGCTTCTTTAACAAACTGTGCAGCTGGACGAGTGTGAAGGCCGTTTTCTGCTGTGATTTCTACTTGCTTCTCGTACATGTGATATACCCCAATAAATGTATTTTTTTGTTAGTTTGTGACCAGATTTTAGCTTAACTGCTTTACATCTTGTGCGCTAGCACGGGAAGAGTTCAAAGCGCGTCAGTTCTGATACTAGTCAAAAGTTTGGTAACTACGCAACTGTTTGCGTGCGTAATCACTTTGAAACCTTTTTGTGTTCTGCTTCTTTATTTTGAAGCTAGAAATAAAACACCCTGATATTACCAAAGGTAGGGCAGGGATCAACAAAAAAGCCCCTAAACGGGGCTTTTTTAAACTAAAAATTGATTTGAACACATATTATTGTTGGTTCTCTTTTTCGGTAAAGATACCTGCAAAGAGTGCTGTACTTAGGTAACGCTCACCGGAACTTGGCAAGACAGTTACAATTGTTTTTCCTTCAAATTCAGGTAGTTCTGCAAGTCGGTTCGCTGCAACAACCGCTGCGCCAGATGAGATACCAGCTAGGATACCTTCCTCTTCCATTAGGCGACGAGCCATCTCAATCGCTTCTTCTGAGGTAACTTGCTCAACACGGTCAATAATGTCTAAATCGAGGTTACCAGGGATGAAACCAGCACCGATACCTTGAATTTTGTGTGGGGCAGGTTGGATTTCTTCGCCAGCAAGTGCTTGTGCAATAACCGGAGACTCTGCTGGCTCAACTGCAACAGAAGTGATGGCTTTGCCTTTTTCACCTTTGATGTAACGGCTTGTACCTGTGATAGTACCGCCCGTACCAACACCAGCAACGAATACGTCGATTTCACCGTCTGTCGCTTCCCAAATCTCAGGGCCCGTAGTCTTTTCGTGGATTTCTGGGTTCGCTGGGTTGTCAAATTGTTGAAGAAGTAGGTACTTCTCAGGGTTGCTTGCTACGATTTCTTCTGCTTTAGCAATCGCCCCTTTCATGCCTTTCGCCGCTTCAGTCAGCTCAAGGTTCGCGCCTAGTGCTTTTAGTAGCTTACGGCGTTCTAGGCTCATTGATTCAGGCATGGTCAATGTTAGCTTGTAACCGCGAGCAGCCGCTACGAATGCTAGAGCAACACCTGTGTTACCACTGGTAGGTTCTACAAGCTCTACACCTGGCTTAAGAAGGCCCGCTTTCTCTGCTTCCCAAATCATGTTTGCACCGATACGGCACTTAACACTGAAGCTAGGGTTACGCGCTTCAATTTTCGCGAGAACTTTGCCTTTACTTACTTTGTTTAGACGAACGAGAGGTGTATTACCAATAGTAAGAGAGTTATCTTCGTAGATTTTGCTCATAGTGATGTTCCTTCATTACACGTTGTGTGAATATGGATAGAAGAATATGCGGTATGAAAAAAAGGGAAAAGGATTAAAAAGTTATATCTTATTAGGTTGGCCCAGAACTTGATAAAAGAAAAGGGAAAAGCTGGCGCTGATCCCTTTCCTTAATCTCTAATCGACTATCGTTGGTGCTTAAACTCCGCGACCCACATAGCGGTTGCACCACATATTGCTACAGGCATGACAATGAGGTTCAAAATTGGGATCGTCGTAAATACAGACACCAATACCCCAAAGCCATAGGCCTTACCTTGCTTTTGTTTCAATTTGTAACGCATGTCGTTAAATGGGATTTTGTGGTTATCAAACGGGTAGTCACAATATTGAATCGCGAGCATCCAGGCGGTAAAGATAAACCATAAAAATGGGCCTACTGTTTGTCCAAGGGCAGGGATGAGCAATAACAGGAATAGGCCTATTGCTTTAGGTAAAATGTAAAGGAGCTTTCTCCACTCACGAGCTAAAACGCGAGGAACATCTTTCAGGACGGCAGTGAAACCATCATCATTTACTTTTTGTCCCGTTAAGTACTCTTCCACTTTTTCAGCCAAGAGGCCATTGAATGGCGCGGCGATAAAGTTCGCGAGCGTGCTGAAAAAATAGGAGAAGGTAGCGAGTATCGTTAGAGCGAGTAAAGGCCAAAGAATGTAAGTTAACCAGGATAAAAACTCAGGCAGCTGCCCAATCCAGCCTTCTATCCATATATTAAGGTTTGAAAATAGATAGAAGATGGCACCACCTACAAGCAAGATATTTGCAAGTAGAGGTAAGATGACAAAGCGCCTGATTTTAGGGGCTAGTGCCAATTGTATCCCGTATAGAAAATAACCGAACCCGGTTCTCTGCTGATTGTTTTTCTTCATGTCTATTTTGGCTTCGTGTAAATGAAAACTCATTGTACCTGTGAGGACTTTTCTTTCAAAGCCCTGACAAATGACGTCTTGTTAAGTGGAATCGTGGCAAGAATCACAACAAAAAACGGAACTTCTTGCATTAAGTTGTTCTAAATCTACATATAGTTTTGGTAAAGTAAACGTATCATTCAGATTTATTGCACTTGGGTTGCTGCTCAAGGAACTGCGAGTAGTAAAAACAAGTATATTGAGAGTAAATAATGCAGGAATTGCGATTCGTACTCATTGTTGTTGGCGCATTAGCCATCGCGGCATTACTGTTTCATGGTTTATGGAGCAGTAAAAAAGAAGGCAAAGCAAAGTTTGGTAACAAGCCACTTGGTAAGCTGGATGTTGACCAAGAAGACAAAAATGATCTTGTTGAGAAAGAACGAGACTTCGCTCCCGCTCCTGAAGATGACTTTGAGATCATTCGCAAAGATCGCAAAGAACCAGATTTTGGGATGGCGAGTTCTTTCGACAACAAGTTTGAATCTGACCCGTTATTCGGTGGTCCATCTGAAGTCAAACAGACGCAGCAGGAGCCGGATGACATCCCTTCATTTGTTGCAGAAAAAGATAAAGAAGAGGACGTTGAGCCTGTTGTTCAAGCAACAGTAGCTGAAGAGCCATTCCAGCCTGCTGTGGAAGAAGAAGTTATTCCCGCCGCGTTTGATATTACGGAGAAAGAACAGCAAGTCGAAACGGTTAGTGAGCCTGTCGTTGCAGAGCCTAAGGAAGAGCCAAAGCCAGAACCTGAAATGCAAGTGATTGTATTGAATGTGCACTGTGCTGGTGAAGAGCCATTTGTTGGTACTGCTTTATTTGAAAGTATGCAACAAAACGGTCTAATTTATGGCGAGATGGATATTTTCCATCGTCATGTCGACTTGTCCGGTAACGGCAAAGTGCTGTTTAGCGTCGCTAATATGATGCACCCTGGTACGTTTGAACATGCTGATCCTGCTGAGTTTACAACGAAGGGTATTTCATTCTTCATGACATTGCCTTGTTATGGCGAGGCTGAACAGAACTTCAACTTAATGCTCCGAACTGCGCAGCAAATTGCTGATGACTTAGGTGGTAACGTACTTGATGACCAGCGCAACTTAATGACGCCAGATCGTTTAGCATCTTATCGACGTCAAATAGTTGAGTTTAATGCCGCTAACGCATAATCTTAACAGCAAATAATAATAGGGCTCCGGATGGAGCCCTTTTTCTTGGATTTCCCAACCTCACCGATTGAAAATACACGGGGCTTTACTATGTCTGAATCAGTACTTCAGCGACTAGAAGAACTAAAAGAGTCGTTGCATTACCACGCTGTGCGTTACTACGTGGAAGATAACCCAGAGATCCCTGATGCCGAGTACGACCGTTTAATGCGAGAGTTACTGGATATTGAAGCTGAGAACCCTGACTTAATAACCGTAGACTCGCCAAGCCAACGTGTCGGTGGGCAACCTCTCTCTGCGTTTAGCCAAGTGACACATGAAGTACCGATGCTTTCGCTTGATAACGCGTTTGATGATAGTGAACTCGATAGTTTCCACAAGCGCGCACAAGAGCGCGTGGGCAGCCAGAGTGTGAAAGAATACTGTTGTGAGCCTAAATTGGATGGACTCGCCGTAAGTTTGTTATATGAGAATGGCGTTTTAGTTCAGGCGGCCACTCGAGGCGATGGTACTACGGGTGAAAACATCACAGAGAATGTGCGTACGATTAAAGCTATTCCTTTAAAACTCAGAGGTAATGACTGGCCAAATCGTCTTGAAGTTCGTGGTGAAGTCTTTATGCCGAAAGCTGGGTTTGAAAAGCTCAATGAATTAGCAAGGAAGAAAGGCGAGAAAATCTTTGTTAATCCACGTAACGCTGCGGCAGGTAGCTTACGACAATTGGATTCACGTATTACGGCTTCTCGTCCGCTTAGCTTCTATGCATACAGTGTAGGCGTGGTGCAAGGTGCAGAATTGGCAGCAAGTCATTACGAACGCTTTTTGCAAATCAAATCTTGGGGACTGCCAATGTGTCAGGAAACTAAGCGAGTTGAAAGCTTGGCGGATGTAAAAGCTTACTACCAAGATATATTGCAGCGTCGTGATGCCCTCCCTTATGAGATCGATGGTGTCGTTATTAAAATTGACGATATTGCCGTGCAAGAGCGTCTGGGTTTTGTTGCTCGCGCTCCACGTTGGGCGATTGCCTACAAATTTCCAGCTCAGGAAGAAATGACGACACTGAATGAAGTGGAGTTCCAAGTCGGTCGCACTGGTGCGATTACACCTGTTGCTAAACTAGAGCCTGTATTTGTTGGTGGGGTAACGGTAAGTAATGCGACGCTTCATAACGCAGATGAGATAGAACGTCTGCAAGTCAAGATTGGTGATCACGTTGTGATCCGCCGTGCTGGCGATGTTATTCCGCAAGTCGTTTCTGTCATCAAAGAGCGTCGACCAGAAACAGCTCGAGATATTGTTTTCCCAACTCAGTGTCCTGTTTGTGGTTCGCATGTTGAGCGGATCGAAGGAGAAGCGGTAACACGTTGTATGGGGGGCTTAGTTTGCCAAGCCCAACGCAAACAAGCGCTAAAACACTTTGTTTCTCGTAAAGCGTTAGACGTTGACGGTTTAGGCGATAAAGTGATCGAGCAGCTTGTTGATCGTGAGATGGTGAAAACTCCTGCTGACTTATTTAAGTTATCAGCGGGGATTTTAACCGTACTAGATCGCATGGGGCCAAAGTCTGCGCAGAATATTGTGAATGCGTTAGAAAAATCCAAAGAAACAACTTTACCTCGGTTTTTGTATTCACTGGGGATCCGTGAAGTTGGCGAGGCAACCGCAGCAAACTTAGCAATGCACTTTAAAACGTTGGGAGCGATCCAAAATGCTACCGAAGAGCAGTTGATTGAAGTGCAAGACATCGGTGCTGTGGTTGCTCAACATATTACGACTTTCTTTAGTGAAGAACAGAACCAAGCGGTGGTTAAAGATTTGCTTGAACAAGGAATTCATTGGCCAGAGATTAATACTACTGAGCAGGTGGGGGAATTACCATTAGAAGGTAAAACAGTAGTATTAACGGGAACACTTTCTCAACTGGGGCGTACAGAAGCCAAAGAAGCCCTCCAAGCACTGGGGGCTAAAGTGACGGGTAGTGTTTCTAAGAAAACCGATATTTTGTTTGCTGGTGAAAATGCAGGTTCGAAGCTCGCAAAGGCACAAGAACTGGGTATCGAAATTAAAACAGAACAAGACTTACTCGAATTGATGAATTAAGTCTTCTCAAAAAAGCTAAAAAAATAACTAAAAGCCCCGTATGGTAAGCATGCGGGGCTTTTTCTTGTTCATAATTAAGTGTTTTTTTATTGAGTAATTGATGCCTTTGTTCTTTTCAGTGATCAAGATCGAACCTTGGGTTATTGGTTTTTTTGGCTTTTTTAGTCTGCGAGTGACTTCAAGTTGATACTTTCAGGCTAAATTTAAATGTTTGATTTTAAATGATATTTTGTTGAGTTGTGTTGGTGTTGTTAAAAATAAGATCTGGATCAATAAGTTATATGGAACTTTGGAGTGGCTCATATTTTTTTAGAAAAAAAATAAGTTCCATTTGGATGTTTTTAGCTGCGAAGTTAGTCTTAATCACGTGGATACACGGTGTGTATGCAGGAACTAAAAAAAGCCAAATTAGAAATAATGAGGTTTGATCAGGAATTTACTTCTCTCCTTCGGCGGCCAACTAAAGGTGAGATAGAAAAATACAGCTATATCCATTTTTAGGAGTTTTTCCATGGACAAATTTTTTAAGGTTTCAGCGTTAACCGCAGCAATGTTTGGTGTTGTTGCTGTCGCTCCAGCTACAGCGTCTACTGAAAGTGCAGCAGGTGGCGAGTACGTAGAGAAAGTGAACGAATTTATGCAAGACTCAAGTCTGAATGCATTATTCATAGTTGATACTCGTTCACGAACTCGTACAACAGGTAAGCCCGGCGGTGAAAATGGTGACCGTTGGAGTCGTCTAAACTACTCTTCTTACAACGCAATTTTAGACTTCACTTCTGGCTACCACGATGGTTGGGTGGGCGCAGATGTTGCGGCTTACTACTCTGGCGATCTTTACAACGATAGTCTTTACAATTCAAACGAAGGCTACCTATGTAACGAAATCTCAACTTGTAACAACCTAGACTGGGGTGCAGGTGATGGTCAGCAGCTTAAAGTTTACAAAGCAGCGCTGAAATTCAAAGCAAACGAAAACTTTAATGCTCGTTTTGGTATGTTACAGGCTGGTGGTAACGGTACAATCGGTAACGTTTGGAGCTTTGTACCTGGTACTTACCGTGGTTTCGAACTGAACGCTAAACTTGGTGATTTCAACCTAAGCTACTTTGGCGCAGACCAATTTACAGCACCTTGGCTGCTTCACGAAGATGATTACGCACCAGCGCTTTGGTCTGACACTTCATGGAGCTACCTACACTCTCTAGGCCTAAACGGTAACCTAACTGACAGCTTGTTTATGCAACTTGGTTTGGGTCAAGCTACTGGCGTTCAATATGCAAATGGTGTTGACTGGGGTGCAGGTCAAGTAACTAGCTACCACAACGAAACTGACAACACTTCTTACAAGGCTTACTTGAAGTACACTGTTAGTGACCGTACAACTCTAGCATTTGATTTCTACGGTGTTGACGATGATGTGAAATACGATGGTCTAGGTTTCCACACTGGTCTATCTTTGAATCAATCTTTCGGCAAGCTAGCTTGGATGTCTGAGTTGCGCTACACAGACACAGATAACCGTGCGGACTTCGTTCCTCGTACTATTCATACATATGGTATGAACAATGGTACTTGGTCTCAGTGGTGGGACGCGCTATCTGACTGGAACAAAGCGGGTGAGCTAGCATGGTACAACCGTCTATCTTACAACCAAGGTAACGGCTGGAACTACTACCTAGGCTTTGGTTACGGTACTGGCGCTGACTCTGCAGCAAGCGGAGCATCAGGTGACTGGGATTACGAAAGCGAATACGCAGTTAACGCAACAGTATCTTACTCACTACAAAGTGGCGCGCTTAAAGGTTCTACCATTCGTTTACACGGTACAATCCTAGAACGTGATGAGTACGCAGGTGCTGGCGATGCGGATGAAACAGACTTACGTCTACAAGTTCTTATCCCTTACAGCTTCCACTAATACTTAGTGAAATAATAAAAGGAGCCGCTAGGCTCCTTTTCTATTTCACTTCTCGGCCGTCGTATATTTTGCAATATAACGGTGGCAACATATGTACATTACCGTTTGGCAACTCACACTTTATCTCTGGGCCTATCGTACGACCACCGGATGCACCATTAGCATGAGTGGTTAACGGAATTATGGCAAAAGATATTACTAATAGACCAGATAAAAATCTCATAATCATCACCTCAATATAAACTTTAAATATCTACGTACTTGTATAAACCGTGACTACGCAGAAAGGTAAGGTTGAAAAGGGCTCTTATATCAAACTAAGCTCTTACTTCTTTACTATTCCCATTCCCCACCTCTAAATCGACACATTTCACTTGGAATATTCGTAACGTCGCCACTTGGCATCTTACATTCGACTATAGGTCCCAAATTAGTTGTACCGCCGTTTCCGTTGTTGTAGGCAAAGGAAGAAAAAGAAAAAATACCGCACATCATTAAAAAGAGAAGCTTATTCATAGTACATCCTCTTACTTACCAAATAAAAAGCACTCAACTTAAATGCTTATGCGTTAAGTATGTATCCGAGGATAAAAAGATCAAAAAATAATTCAATAAAGTTTTATTTTTTAAAATAAATTTAGATCGATAATTTACCTAGATATATTTCTATCTTATTGATTGTCGTGTGTTGAATAATTAAATAATAGGAAATGGTAGGTAGGGTATTAATAATATTACTAATACTTATTTTTTTCTCGATTTTAATTAAGGTAATGAAATGAAAGCAGTTGTTTAGATTAAAGTAATGGAGCATGATTTGCCCCATTACTTTGGCATAAATTAATTTGAATCAGGCTCAATGATTAAAATAATACCTTCAACATCGGTGATTCTTACGCGGGTACCGGCTGGAAGTGCTTGATCCGATTGTGCGGACCATGTGGTATCGGCTACCTTGATGCGATTGAGCCCGACGGAAAAGTCTTCTTCAAGGATAAGAGTACGCCCAATTAACTGCTTGTACTTTTGGTTCAGATCTCTTTCTTGGTCTTCTTGCTTGTCTTTAGACCATTGTCGTCGCCACCAAAGCCAGGTGGTGATTAAGCTGAAGCTTGCAAAGCAAAGCCATTGCAATTGCCAGCTCATTGGCAAAACGGTCATGAGTGCTCCAACGATAAGTGCAGACATCCCGAGCCAGAGAAAATACCCTGCGGTACCAAGTAGCTCAACTGCTAAAAGAGCAAAGCCAAACGCTAGCCAATGCCAGAAAGAGATACCTTCCAACAAACTAAAAAAGTCCATAAATTATTCTTTATCTTGCTGTTTAAACATTTCTGCTATCCCTGCAACCGAGCCCATTAGTCCGGTTGCTTCTAATGGAAGCATAATGATTTTACCATTTTCGGCTTGACCAATGCTTTTGATCGCTTCGGTATAACCCTGTGCAATGAAGTAATTGACGGCTTGCATGTCACCTTTTGCAATGGCTTCGGAAACCATGTAAGTCGCTTTTGCTTCTGCTTGCGCGGCACGCTCACGTGCTTCTGCATGGAGAATAGCAGACTGCTTTTCGCCTTCAGCTTTTAATATCTCTGATTGTTTATGACCTTCGGCCTTTAATATCTCAGCTTGGCGAACCCCTTCTGCTTCAAGAATTTCCGCACGCTTATTACGCTCGGCTTTCATTTGCGCATTCATTGCAGCGGTCAGATCGGCTGGTGGCTGGACATCTTTAATCTCAATTCGTGTGACTTTTACGCCCCAAGGGTTTGTTGCTTGGTCAACAATCGCCAACAGCTTAGAGTTGATCATGTCGCGTTGGCTCAGCATTTCGTCCAGTTCCATTGAACCTAAAACGGTACGAATGTTGGTAAGGGTCAAGTTTCTAATAGCGTGTTCTAAATCGTTGACTTCATAAGCCGCTTTGGCAGCATCGATCACTTGAACAAATCCGACAGCGTCAATAACCACGTTAGCGTTATCTTTTGAAATGACCTCTTGCGCAGGAATATCGAGAACGCGCTCCATCATATTTACTTTTTGACCAACTTTATCAACGAATGGAATGATCAAGTTTAAACCCGGCTTTAATGTGTGGGTGTAGCGTCCGAAGCGTTCAACTGTCCAGTTGTTTCCTTGCGGAACCGTTTTAATGGCTGAAGATAAGATAACGACAGCAAGAACGACGAAAATACCGATGGTGATCAGTGAATCAATTGGCATGAGTTATTCCCTTAAGTGCATAATGTTCGATCCATTTTTACCTATTTATAGACAATAGACAATTGAAGTTCTGAGACCTTTGAGAGGTTATTGGTTTTTTATATGACAAAGGCCGGAAACACCGGCCTTTGTTGTCTTCTTCCTAGAAGAATGCGACGCTTAGTACAAAATTGAGTAAAGCTGGCGACGATATTTGCTTGCTAATGCGTTACCTTGACCTAGCGCACTGAGAATATCCATAAAAGTCTTCTTCACTTCACCGTCTTTGGCGCCCAAGTCTTTTTTAAGAATATTCCACAGCAGTTCCAACGCTTCTTCATCCCGACCAACTTGGTTGTATTGTACCGCCAATTCACAAGCGAGTTCGAAGTTTGCCATGTCTGCTGCGTATGCTTGTTCTAGTCGCTGTAACTCAGGGCTATCTGCAGCCTGCAAATGCAGCTCGAGCTTGGCTATTAGGCTCTTGTAGTAGTTATCTTGATACTCGAGAGGGATAGCGTTCAGTAGTTCTTGGGCAATATCAAATTGTTTGGTTTCTAGCAAACAATCAGCCATCGCGAGTTTCACATCACCACGCTCTTGCAGCTCTGGCGGCAAAGTGTGGATGATGCTCAAAGCCTGAGCATGCTCACCTTGCTGAAGAAGTTCACTGACTTGTTTTAATAGTTGTTCATCTGGGCTTGGCAAATGCTTTTGTAGCATGGTAGCAATGGCATCAATTGGCTGGGGGCCTCCCAGACCATCGACGGCTTGACCATTTATAAACAGCGCGATAGTTGGCAATACTTGCACGCCAAATTGAGACGCTAAAGCGGGCTGATCTTCACAATTTAGTAGAGCAAGCGTAAATGCACCGTTGTACTGTTGAGCAAGAGATTGCAACTCAGGGAGTATCTGTGCGCTTTCTGGCTGAGCGTTGGCCCAAAAGTGGATCAAAACGGGCGTGTTCATTGATCCTTCAAGCGTTTCGCGAAAGTTCTGTTCTGTTATCTCAACGATAAATGGGGATTGCATCAGAGTATCCTTGCCTTGTGTCTTGTCGTTGATATTAGATATGGAGTTGATTTAGGTGAAATTCAAGCGAAATTCACCATCAATAATGAATCATTCTATTTTGAGAAAACGTGAGGTAATAGAGTGAGGTTATTGCTGCTCAGGTGTTAGATAAAAAGAAAACGCTGCCGAAGCAGCGCAATTCTAATGCTATTTGTTAGTGCGGTATCAAAATAGGATGAACATGGTCAACACTACACCCACACTAAGCCAGTTAAGCTGATTTAATGTCATTGTTGCCTCGCAGTAGTATAAACATTGCTACAAAACGTAATGGGTGGCGATACCAAATCTAAGCAACTCAATCACTTTGGGCGAAAGAATCCCCGCTGAATTGCGTAGAAATTGATTCGTTTAGTTGAGGTTTTTTTAACCTACATGTTCATAATGACATCACATTGTTACGGTGAAATTACATTTCGACAAAACTTTTTTATGCAGCCTGTCGCAAAATTTTATCAAGTACACGGGTTGGTAATAGTCTTTTCAAGACTGCGAATAATTTAGTCGGTGTAGTAATTCGATAACGAATTTTCGGTGAAACGCTAGTTAATGCATGAAGAACTGGTGCGATGCAAGACTCTGCAGGCAAAACAAATCGATTATTAGACTTGTCGTTGTTGAGTCGCTCTCTTTGTCCTTCATAAGCATGACGATGGGGGCTAGATTCAATATCAACCCACTTCTCAAAGGCTCGTAATGCATTGTTTCTAAATTGAGTTTCGATCGGTCCTGGTTCTATCAATGCCACTTTGATATTCGTATCCGCAAGCTCTAGCCTGAGCGTATCTGTCCAGCCTTCTAAGGCAAATTTTGATGCATTATAGGCACCACGGTATTTCATTGCGGCAAAACCAAGAACAGAGCTGTTTTGTATGATGCGTCCTTCGCCTTGCTGGCGCATATGAGGAAGCACCTCTCTGACCAACTGGTGCCAACCAAAAAAGTTGGTCTGAAATTGATCTTGAAGAGCCTCGGTGGGTAAGTCTTCCAATGCTCCGGGCTGACCATAGGCACCATTATTGAACACTGCGTAAAGCTTACCTTCTGCTAACTCTAGCGCTTGCTTCACGCCCGAAGAAATGCTTTCTGGGCTATTTAGGTCTAGATTGATGCAGGTTAGCCCTTCATTAATTAGGCGCTGGACATCTTGTTCTTTCCTACAAGATGCAATGACATTAAATCCCTTGTTTTGTAGGGCGTGAGCGCACACGTAACCGATGCCGGTTGAACAACCCGTAATAAGAATCGACTTTTTCATAATTTAATTTAAGACTCAGAAACCTTGATTAGAGCCATCATTCATCAGCTCCGGTCATGAAGCAAGTGCTTGAGTGCTGGCTCTATTCTGGAGTAGCTAAATTTAAAGCCCAGTTCGGTGAGTTTTTTGGGTTTGGCTCTCATGCTATCAAACAATAAGCAGGAAGATTCTCCCATTAGGAGTTCCATCGCCCATTTAGGCGTGAACAAGATATGCGGACGTTTTAGCGTTTTAGCTAGTGTGCCGCTGAATATACGATTAGTCACAGGATGGGGGGCGCACATATTGAATGCACCGTGGGCATGTGGTGTTTCAAGCAAGTACATGATGGCGCGGACCATATCTAGGATGTGAATCCAAGGCATGTACTGATTACCGTTCCCAAGTGGGCCGCCTACGCCAAGCTTGTAAGGTAATAGCATCTTTGCCAACGCACCACCATTAAGGCCGAGTACCACGCCAGTTCTCATTAGACAAACCCGAGTTTGCTCCGACTCTGCGCGCTTGGCTATTTGCTCCCACTTTGCACAAACCTCGTGAGGAAAGTCGTCGCTATTAACATGTAAGCACTCATCAAACGGATGGTCTTGTTGATCACCATAGTAGCCAACTGCCGAGCCACTAATAAAAACAGAGGGAGGTTCGGTACTTGCGTGGATCAGCTCAACAATTTGCTCGGTAATTTTCCAACGACTTTTGCAGATTTTTTCTTTTTGCTCGCTGGTCCACCTTTTATCCGCAATAGGCTCACCTGCAAGATTAATGACGGCATCAACGTGATTGAGATCGGCGAACGACTCGAGCGAGTCAAGGTATTCGATATTACCCAGATCAGCATGCTGTAGGCGTTGTTTTGCTCGCTCTGGAGAGCGTGTAAGTAGCATAACTTGGTGAGTTGATAGCAGCTTGAGCAACTCCGAGCCAATAAACCCAGTGCCACCTGTGAGTAATATCTTCATGTTATCTCTTTGAATGTACACGTATTAGAACATTATAGTCGTTTTGTGCTTAGCTTGATCATCTCAACACCATTATTTCTGGGATAGTGACAAGCTGGCAGAGATACTATTAACTTCACATATTAGAAAATATGTAACTAAATGTTATAGATGGCGCTAGTGCATTCACGGTAGAAGAGTGAAATCTATGCCAGACTAGAAGTTATCGCTCATTGGAACGAGCGTAATCAGTTTGCACAATCAAGGAGGATAGGCATGGAAGCATTTGTTGCGCTTTTTCGAGCGCTCCTCAATAGTGCTCGTGACTTATTACCCATCATCATTGTTATCACTTTTTTCCAATTAGTCGTTTTGCAAGAGCCGCTGCCCAACCTGGTCTCCATTCTTTTTGGCTTGTTGCTTGTCGTTTTAGGATTAACCTTTTTTATCTTTGGCCTAGAACTTGGTCTTTTTCCTATCGGAGAGAGTATGGCTCAAGCCTTTGCAAAAAAAGGCAGCGTGTTTTGGTTATTAGTCTTTGCGTTTTGTTTGGGGTTTGGCACCACGATAGCTGAACCTGCATTAACCGCGGTAGCGGAAGAAGCCTCAGAAGTTGCGGCAGAGGGCGGAATGATCGCTAACTCAGAGCAGTCCATGCAGGATTACGGAGAAGGACTTCGAGTAACAGTAGCTCTCTCTGTGGGGATAGCCATCGTTATCGGCGTTTTGCGTATCTTAAAAGGGTGGCCGATTCATTACATGATCATTGGTGGCTACGTCGGCGTTGTAATACTGACGTGGTTTGCACCTGAAGCCATTATTGGCGTCGCTTACGATTCAGGAGGTGTAACCACGTCCACCATAACAGTACCTTTGGTCACTGCACTGGGTGTCGGTTTAGCGTCTTCTATTAAAGGGCGTAACCCTATGGTGGATGGCTTTGGTTTAATCGCTTTTGCCTCGCTGTTACCGATGATGTTTGTGATGGTTTACGGAATGGTCGTAACATGATTTCAATTGATCATTTCCTAGACACTTTGTTATCGACCGTTCGAGACGTCGTTCCCATCGCCAGCATTATTTTTGGTTTTCAGTTAGCGGTGTTAAGGCGTCCTGTTAGCAACCTTAAGAAAGTTTTGCTTGGGTTCGTTTATGTGATTTTCGGGTTAGCTCTTTTTTTACTTGGATTAGAAATGGCGTTGTTTCCACTTGGGGAGACGATGGCTGTGCAATTAACGGCGCCGGAGTTTTTACAAGAGTTCAAAGTATCGGTAGGGAAAGCCTTAATGTGGGTCGACTATTATTGGGTTTACACCTTCGCCTTTTTTATAGGCTTTAGTACCACGATTGCAGAGCCTTCTTTAATCGCTGTAGCGATAAAAGCAAACCAAGTCTCTGGAGGCAGTATCAGTATTAACGGCTTGCGCGTAGCCGTTGCGTTTGGGGTGGCAATTGGTATTGCATTAGGGAGTTACCGGATTGTCGTGGGCGATCCCATTCATTATTACATCATCGCGGGTTACATCGTCGTTGTGATTCAAACGTTTTACGCTCCTAAGCTTATTGTTCCACTCGCCTACGATTCTGGAGGCGTAACAACTTCTACCGTCACTGTCCCACTTGTAACTGCATTAGGGTTAGGGCTTGCTTCGACCGTCCCTGGAAGAAACCCAATGATTGATGGCTTTGGCTTGATCGCGTTTGCCAGTCTATTTCCTATGATCTCTGTGATGGGCTATGCGCAAATAACCCAGTGGCTGAATAAAAACGTCTCGGAGGAAGAAGAAAATGCGCTTTAAATTGATACTTGCGTTTGTTGAAGACAGCAAAACAGACAAGGTGTTGGACGCTGCACGCGATGCTGGTGCGACCGGTGCAACAGTGATTAACAATGCTCGCGGGCAAGGTTTAAATCAAAAGCGAACGTTTTTTGGTTTAACGCTAGAAGTGCAAAAAGATGTGCTGCTGTTTGTGGTCGAGGAACATCTATCTCGACACATATTAGAGACCATTAATGAGGTTGGTGAATTTGACAGAGAGTCGGGACAGGGGATTGCTGTTCAGATCGATATTGAAGATGCAGTCGGTGTCGCGCATCAAGTCGAGACATTGACCAAAGTAGTCGAGGATGAATTATGAGCAGTCAAACGATAATTAGAGTTCGAGATGTTATGGCGGCAACGTATGTAATGGTTGATGGACTGATGACCGTATACGAAGGCATAACGCTAGCGAAAAAATACCAAGTCAAAGCGCTGGTGGTGAAAAAGCGAGATGATAATGATGAATATGGCATCGTGTTGATGAATGATATCGCCAAAAAGGTGCTGGCGAATAATCGTTCTCCTCAGCGCACAAATATTTATGAAATCATGACCAAGCCCGCTTTGTGTGTCGAACCAGATATGAACGTAAAATATTGTGCACGTTTGTTTGAGCGATTTGGCATAAGCAGAGCGCCGGTCATTGAAAGTGGCGAGGTCATTGGGATGGTGAGTTATAACAATATTGTCATCAACGGTATGGTGCGAGAAGAAGTGTAATAGGTTGATATAAATGAAAAATCAACGAATTTTTTCTCAAGTCAGCGACTGTTACAAAGAACTAAAATATTTAATATATGTTAGGTTGCATATGTGTTAATTCACCATTATTCTTTGCGCCCTAAGCCTAATGTCGAGGAATCTGTATCATGCCTTTAGTCTCTTGCCCCGTGTGTGAGAAACAAATCTCAAAACGCGCTCATGCATGTCCAGGATGCGGAGAGCCCGATCCGCTGCACCATCTAGCCAAATCAAAATTTATGTCGATGGTGTTTTGGATACTGGTGTTGGTTGGAACAGCGTATGCAGCATGGTTCTATGTTTTGCCTATGGTCATTGAATCATTGCGCTATCAGTAGTATTCAAACCGTCGTAGGTTGAGCTGCTAAAAAAATGCCGTAGAATGACCTCATACTTTTTGAGGAGACAATGTCGTGAAACTATTTTTTGCCTCAGACCTGCATGGCTCTTTGCCAGCAACTAAAGAAACCATTGAGCTATTTCTGGCCTCTGGTGCGCACCACATGATTTTGCTAGGAGATACGCTAAACCATGGGCCGCGAAACCCTATTCCGGAAGGCTACAACCCTCCACAGGTAGCAGACTTATTGAACCAATACAGTGATCAAATTATTTCTGTACGTGGCAACTGTGATAGTGAAGTGGACCAAATGCTATTGAAGTTTCCAATGATGATGGATTACTCATGGGTGCTACTTGAATCTGGCAAGAGAATCTTTTTGACTCATGGTCACTTGTACAACTCTGAAAAACGGCCGCCACTGCGCGAAGGTGATATCATCGCCCACGGGCATACACATGTTCCCGTCGCAGAGATGCAAGATGGAGCCATTATATTCAACCCAGGCTCGATGACATTCCCACGTAATGGCTTACCGAGAAGCTTTGGTACTCTAGAAGACAATAAGCTAACGGTAAAAACGCCAGAAGGCGAAGTATTAGCACAAACCATGATTTAACGGTTTTACTAAGTAAAAAAATAGGGAGCGAATTGCTCCCTATTTTGTGTCTGAATGTCCTAAATCGCGTTCTGGGTCGATAATGTCTCTAACGCGCTGTTTTAGCACCTTGGCTTCAGGAAAGCCGCTGTCTTTTTTCCGTTCCCAAATTTGTTGGCCATTACAGAAAATTTCGAAGCGACCACCTGTGTCTGGGTGTAACCTGATTGTTTCTATTTCTTCGCTAAAAGTATGCAGTAATTCTTGCGATAGCCAAGTTGAACGCAACATCCAGTTGCACTGGCGGCAGTAATAAATATCAATGATTGCTTTATCCATGAAACTTTCCTTTTAATCTTTTTAAACCAGCAACTTGATGCCCACGGCAAACGTGAGAATTTCGAATGCAACTTTAATCACTCTGTTACTGTATCGAGTCGCGGCCCATGCGCCTAAACTGCCGCCTAGAAATGAGCTTAACAATAAAACAGGCAGCCAAGCCCAGTGAATAGGGGCCCCTGCCTGTACGACGGCAATGCCTCCAATGCCATTCCAAAACAGGCCGACACAAATCATGGTGTAAGCAACGGCTTGTTTGTAGTTGTAACCAAACCAGCGCACCAAAAATAGTGTCACGAGCAAACCAGAACCTGCGGTAAGAGATCCGTTGATGATGCCGATAAACAGTAAGCCAATTCCACCAATAACCCAACCAATAGGATGACGGTTGCGTATTACTTCAGCTTGGCCTAGCGATGTCTTAAATCGCGAGTAGATACCTAGCGCTAGGATCATCGTACCGAGCATCTTTTCCGCGATACCATCAGGGATCTGTACAATTAAGTTAGCCCCTAAAATCACGCCAATACTACCGGACAAGATAAGGTAGAGCGCGATTTTCCATTTAATAGTGCCTGATCTTAAATGCGTGCTTGCTGCGCCTAAGCCTAAAGCGACCGAAGCCACTTTATGTGTGCCTAGCGCAACGGAGAACGGTAAGCCGAGAAAGATGAGTAAAGGGAATTGAAGCAAGCCTGCTCCGCCACCGGAAAGTGAAGCCAGCGTGTTGGCGATTAGTGAACCGAAAAAAAGGGTAAGGGTATCTAGCCAATCCATAAGCAAAACAAAGGGGGCGTCTTGCCCCCTTATCATCCAATCAAAATTAGTTTTTAAACAGTACCGAAGAACCGTGGTTCAAGCTAGTGAGCAATAGTGTTTTTTCGTTCACGACGTCAATACGACGACTTTGCTCCGCATCTAGCTTAAAAATTTGAGTAATCAAACGTAGCTGTGCTTCGGAAAAGTCTTTTGATTGAGAAGATGAAATATCTTTAAACTCCGAAGGCGAGACCAACAAATAGTTGTCACTTACTTCCCAGCGGCCTTTTTCCGAGATATTTATCGTTGATTCTGCGGTTGAACCTTGAGCGAATAGTTTGATATTTGCTACGCGAATATAGTCACCATTAGGGAGATATTTCACGTTTGATTCAACATTAACTCGGCGTAGTGGGCCGACAGTATCGTCAGGCAAGCTGTCTGTAATGACTGTCACCATGGTCGACTGCCATTCGTTTGCTGTGAGGAGCTGCTCCACTTTTAGGTCACTTCCCCAATACAACCAACTACTGAAAAGAACGGATACGGCCAAAACCGCAGATGCTAATTTAATCTTCATATTGGCCTCCTTTATTTGCAGATGTCTGTTGGATCGTTTTGACCTGCGAAAATACGCAGTGTTACGTTCTCGTAAGAGTGGTTACTGTCATGAATGTAGTTCAGAATCAGCTGGTTATTTTGTCCACCAGTGGCAATCACTTCAACTGGCAACGAGTCTTCTGCATGGTGCTTCACGTAGCGCTCAATGCATTGCTCTATTGAAGGCAACCAGTTGTTGATTTGAGGGTGATTTACAGGTGTCATTACTGGTACATTTTGATACTCACCAATCTGACGGAATTGGGATTCCGCAGGGTTCGTGAATAACAATACGCAAACAGGAAGCAGCAGAGACAAAAAGATAATGACACGCGGTAGCCAGTTAATCGTGTTAGATGCTGGCTTCGGCTGAGTTTTAGTCGGCTCTACTTGAGGCTCAAGATCAGCAGTAGTATCGGTCACTATCTCTGTTGGTGGTGTATCGCTCGCTTCTAACTCCACTGCTGGCGCTTCGTGTTCAGAAGCGGTTTCTTCAACGTCAGTGTTAGAGTCAGTAGAAAATGGGCTCAAGCGTTCCACTGAACAAATGAGTTGGTAGCCACGTTTAGGTACCGTTTTAACAAACTCTGGAGATTTTGTTGAATCCTTCAACATCTTACGCAGAGTAGAAATCGCTTGAGTCAGGCTTGAGTCATCCACCTCAAAACCTTGCTCACGCCAAACAAACTCGTGAAGCTCGTTACGGGTTAAAACTTCGTTTGGTCTCTCTGCCAACATCAGAAGTATACGGCTTTCGTTGCTTCCTAATCGTACAACGTCGTTGCCGTTTTGTTGGTCAGCGAGCGAATTACTATTTGGATCAAAGGTGAACCTTTGAGCAAGTAGAAATTTGGTGCCAATGTTAGTCATTTAGTTCTTCTTAGATGGATGATGTTGTAATTATGGTGATTTATGTCACAAAATTACCGGGGCGCTTGGAGTGCGCACGACATTTTAGATGCTTTTAGACGGGTAGGATAATTAAAATTTTCTAAAAAAACACCGTTTTTAGCAATATTGACCTTGAATTTACATTTGTCAGCCACATGTTAAATGACATCTCGGTAAGGTGATTTCAAGGGGAAAGTCACAAACTTGTCCCTATGAAAAAGCCAATTAGTTTAGATGTTATGGAGCACACATGAGCGAAACCGTATCTCAAAATAAAGAAACTCGTGGTTTTCAATCAGAAGTAAAACAACTACTGCATTTAATGATCCATTCTCTTTATTCAAATAAAGAGATCTTTTTGCGCGAGCTGATCTCTAACGCATCAGATGCATCAGACAAACTGCGCTTTCAGGCGTTATCTAACCCAGATCTATACGAAGGTAATGCAGACCTTTGCGTGAAACTGTCGTTTGATGAAAGCGCAAATACCTTAACCATTTCTGATAACGGTATCGGTATGAGCCGTGATGATGTGATTGAGCACTTAGGAACAATCGCAAAATCTGGAACAGCCGAGTTTTTCTCAAAGCTATCTGAAGAGCAGAGCAAAGACTCTCAGCTTATTGGTCAGTTTGGTGTTGGTTTCTACTCGGCATTTATCGTTGCTGACGCCGTTACCGTGCGCACTCGCGCTGCGGGTCTAGCCGCTGATGAAGCGGTACAATGGCACTCAGCGGGTGAAGGTGAGTACACCATCGAAAACATTACCAAAGAGTCACGTGGTACCGACATCATTCTTCATATGCGTGAAGAGGGTAAAGAGTTTTTGAATGAGTGGCGTCTACGTGACGTTATCAGTAAGTACTCTGATCACATCGGCATTCCTGTTTCAATCCAAACTGTTGTTCGTGATGACGAAGGCAAGGAAACGGATGAGAAGAAGTGGGAGCAAATCAACAAAGCCCAAGCACTGTGGACGCGTAACAAATCTGATATTTCAGAAGAAGAGTATCAAGAGTTCTACAAGCACGTATCACATGACTTTGCCGATCCCTTGGTCTGGAGTCATAACCGTGTAGAAGGTAAAAACGACTACACGAGCTTACTATACATCCCATCGAAAGCACCTTGGGATATGATGAACCGCGACCACAAATCAGGCTTGAAACTGTACGTACAGCGCGTATTCATTATGGACGATGCAGAGCAATTTATGCCGTCATACTTACGCTTCGTACGTGGTTTAATAGACTCAAACGATTTACCGCTAAACGTATCGCGTGAGATCTTACAGGACAATAAAGTGACTCAGTCTCTACGTAATGCTTGTACTAAGCGCGTGCTAACGATGCTCGAGCGTATGGCCAAGAATGACGAAGAGAAATACCAATCATTCTGGAAAGAGTTTGGTCTTGTGATGAAAGAGGGCCCTGCGGAGGACTTTGCAAACAAAGAGAAAGTTGCAGGTTTATTGCGCTTTGCCTCAACTGAAGTGGACTCTTCTGAGCAAACTGTGGGCTTGGCGTCTTACGTTGAGCGCATGAAAGAAGGTCAAGATAAGATCTACTACTTGACGGCAGACAGCTATGCAGCTGCGAAAAACAGCCCTCACTTAGAACAGTTCAAAGCGAAAGGCATTGAAGTTATTTTGATGTACGACCGCATTGATGAGTGGCTGATGAACTACTTAACTGAGTTTGATGGTAAACAGTTCCAGTCAATCACTAAAGCTGGGCTTGATCTAAGTCAGTTTGAAGATGAAGCAGAAAAAGAGAAGCAAAAAGAAACCGAAGAAGAGTTTAAGTCGGTTGTAGAGCGCACGAAGTCTTACCTAGGCGATCGTGTGAAAGAAGTTCGTACGACCTTCAAACTCGCATCTACGCCTGCTGTTGTGGTAACGGACGATTACGAAATGGGCACTCAAATGGCGAAGCTTCTTGCGGCAGCTGGTCAAGCTGTGCCGGAAGTGAAATACATCTTTGAGCTAAACCCTGAGCACGAATTGGTTAAGCGTATGGCTGACGAAGCCGATGAAGAAGCGTTTGGTCGCTGGGTTGAAGTTCTGCTTGGTCAGGCAATGCTAGCGGAGCGAGGCTCTATTGAGGATCCAACAGAGTTCTTAGGAGCCGTTAATCAACTTTTGACTAAGGTGTAATAACCTCTGCAAATCAAAAAGCTCGCATTTCGCGAGCTTTTTGTTTGTTGTCGCAAAATTTTGCATCTCAAGTGCTGAGTTAATAATCAATAGGGCGTGAAAGAGGGTACTGTTAACATTCTTTAGTCTTAATACACTCTTTGCTCAGAGAACCTGTGATAGAATCTGCGACTTGAATGTGAGTAATAAGGCGTGTATTTTTGCTCGCCTATATACGTTATACCGAAACTTATCGTTGCAGGTGCTTCTCAGGTTTGATGTCTAAGAGGTCAGATATTGTGAGCTTCGGTATAAATCTTAAATATTAAAGAGGATAAATCATGCGCATCATTCTTCTAGGTGCTCCAGGTGCAGGTAAAGGCACACAAGCAAACTTCATCATGGAAAAATACGGTATTCCACAAATCTCTACTGGTGATATGCTTCGTGCTGCTATCAAAGCAGGTACAGAGCTTGGTAAACAAGCTAAAGCTGTTATTGACGCTGGTCAGCTAGTTTCTGATGAAATCATCCTTGGTCTTATCAAAGAGCGTATCGCTCAAGAAGACTGTGCAAACGGTTTCCTACTAGATGGTTTCCCACGTACTATCCCTCAAGCTGACGGCCTAAAAGAAATGGGCGTAGACGTAGACTACGTTATCGAATTTGACGTTGCAGACGATGTAATTGTTGAGCGTATGGCTGGTCGTCGTGCTCACCTTCCTTCTGGTCGTACTTACCACGTGGTTTACAACCCGCCTAAAGTGGAAGGTAAAGATGATGTAACTGGTGAAGATCTTGTTGTTCGTGATGACGACAAAGAAGAAACAGTACGTGCTCGTCTAGGTGTTTACCACGAGCAAACTGCACCGCTAATCAACTACTACGGCAAAGAAGCTGAAGCAGGCAAGACTAAGTACCTTAAGTTTGATGGTACTAAGCAAGTAGCTGAAGTTAGTGCGGATATCGAGAAAGCACTATCTTAATTTGCTGAAGTCAAAAATTTAATATTTTGATATATTGAAAGCGGCCCAAGTGGTCGCTTTTTTTAGTTTACTCGTAAACATATATCTAATTAACTTCAGCTCGGCTATTCGTTACTTCGAGGTTACTTAAATATATGAACCAAGCCGTTTACCATGAATAGGATGTTATGAAAGAGAATAATAAACAGGGTGTACTCCTAGTTAACCTGGGAACTCCTGACGCACCAACCGCTCCTGCCGTAAAGCGCTTTTTAAGTCAGTTTCTTCATGATCACCGAGTGGTAGACATGACTCGATGGCTTTGGTGTCCACTATTGCACGGCGTTATCCTTCCTATCCGAGCTCCTAAAGTTGCCAAACTCTATCAATCAGTATGGATGGAAGAGGGCTCGCCGTTGATGGTGTACTCTCAACGCCAAACGGAAAAGTTAGCACAAAAGCTTGATATACCTGTAGAACTTGGTATGACGTATGGTAACCCAAGTTTGCAATCAGGCTTTGAAGCCCTATTGGCGCAAGGCGTTGATGAAGTCATTGTTTTACCTTTGTATCCGCAATACTCGGGCACAACAACGGCAGCGGTTTCTGACGGAATCACTAAAGCATTTAAAAACCTGCCGATGATGCCAGGCTTTAGCTTTATTCGTGATTATTACAATCACCCGAAATATATTGAAGCGTTAGCGCATTCAGTTCGTGAACATTGGCAAAAGAATGGTCAGGGAGATTACCTGCTGTGTTCTTATCATGGTATTCCAAAACGCTATGCTGACAATGGTGATGTTTACCCACAGCATTGTGAAGAGACGACTCGCTTGCTTGGGGAAGCGTTAGGTTTAAGCGAACAACAAATTGGCATGACGTATCAGTCCCGATTTGGGAGAGAAGAGTGGCTTCAACCTTATACCGATAAGACCCTAGAGGCACTTCCGGCAAAGGGTGTGAAAAATATTAATGTTGTGACCCCTGCATTTTCGTCAGATTGTTTAGAGACGTTGGAAGAGATCTCGGAAGAGTGTAAAGAGATTTTCCTTGAAGCTGGTGGCGAAAACTTTACCTACATCCCTTGTTTGAACGATAGTGAACTTCATATCGAGATGATGGTTGAGTTAGTTCAATCTAAACTTTAGATACAAAAAAGGGTCGCAATAGCGACCCTTTCTACGTTTAGTTGAGCGATCAAGCAACTTGTACTTGCTGCTCTTCTACTTGCTCTGCCGTGCTGTGCGTATTTTCAGCGCCATGCATCCAGCGAACGAGTGTATTAGAGAATAGGAGCAAAATTACGCCACTTACGGTTGCGCTGACCGCAATACCACTAAAGATAGCCATAGCGCCTAACTCGCCTACGTGAGAGCCCACATAGCCCGCAACATAGTTAGCAATCGCATTACAGCCAAACCATGCACCCATCATAAGTGAAGCTAAGCGAAGCGGTGCTAATTTAGTCACCAATGAAAGACCAATTGGTGATAAACACAGCTCGCCTAATGTGTGGAAGAAGAAAGCGCCGACCAACCATAACATCGATGTTTTTACTGTTGTATCTCCACCTTGTTCTAGCACTGCGCCAACCATACAAAGGAAACCAATCGCCAAGAAAAATAGTGCCATCGCAAATTTCACTGGCGAAGTAGGTTCACGTTTACCCAATTTTACCCAAAGGACAGCCAGAACTGGCGCTAGAGTAATAATGAAAAATGGGTTTAGTGATTGGAACCACGCAGCAGGAACTTCGAAACCACCAATCATGCGATCAGTATATTGTTGAGTGTAGATGTTCATCAGGCCACCTGCTTGTTCAAAGCCTGCCCAGAAGACAATAGTGAATAAGCTCATGACCAGAATTACTTTTAGTCGATTCACTTCTTCTTTGGTGAGTGGCTGCTTCGTGGTGGCGTTTTTGTTATTTAGATCTCGTTTCGCCGCTGGTTCGCGACCAATATCACCAAGCCATGATTGAGCCAGTACCATTTGCATCACTAGGCTAACCAGCATACCCACACCAGCGGCAACAAAGCCTGCTTTCCAACCGTAAGAGGTTGTCACAGAGCCAGAAACGACGCCGGCAAGTAATGCACCTAAGTTGATACCCATATAAAAGATAGTGAATGCGCCGTCACGACGGTTGTCACCTTCTTGATAAAGGTCGCCAACCATGGTTGAGATATTTGGCTTAAAGAGACCGTTACCAGTGATAAGTAGGCCAAGACCTAAATAGAAACTGTGTAGCGAACCAATACCTAAAGCATCAGCAGGAAGTGCAAGAGTAAACTGGCCGATGGCCATTAACGCGCCACCAAGCAAAATTGAGCGACGTTGACCTAAATAGTTATCTGCTAGGTAACCACCGATAAGAGGCGTGATATACACAAGCCCTGTGTATATGCCGTATAGGTCTAATGCGTCTTTGGTTGACCAGCCAAGGCCGCCATTCATTGTTGTATCAGTAAGGTAAAGCACGAGAATGGCACGCATTGCGTAGTAAGAAAAGCGTTCCCACAGTTCAGTACCGAACAATAAGAACAGGCCACGTGGATGACCAAAATATTGATGTTGGTTTGACATAAGCTCTTCTAATAATAGTTATTACATTTTTTAACGACTTCTACGTATACAATGCAATTCAACGAGTGACAAATAATAAAATTTTGCCATTCAACTATTTTTGTTTGTTAAGTGGCTGTTTTTGGTTGGATTTGCAGATTATATGATGGTGTATTGGTTGTGTTACAAACTTAATTTCCATTTTTGCCTATGGACTTCTTTATCGTAAGTTGCTGAAAAATTTCGTTAATGCGAGCGATGTATAATCATACTTTTATAGATAAACTGAATATCAATGACTCAACTTTGGCTTAATGCTAGGATAAAAACAAAATAGAATTGGCTAGTAAAAAGATGAAACGTTGGTATCTACTTTATTGTAAACGTGGGGAGCAGGTTAGGGCGAAACAACACCTTGAAAACCAAGGTGTAGAGTGCTTTTATCCAACTGTAGAAGTTGAGAAGATTTTGCGCGGGAAAAGACAAAAAGTCGAGGAACCGCTGTTTCCTTGTTACGTATTCGCTTACTTTGATTATGAGCAAGGGCCAAACTTCACCTCAGTCCGCTCTACTCGAGGTGTTGTTGACTTTGTGCGTTTTGGTGCTCAACCGAAAGAAGTTCAAGGTGACTTGGTCTTCGAATTGATGCAGCTAGAAAAGTGTTGTAATGACAATACCGTTTCTGAATGCATGCCAAAACCAGGCGATCAAATTAGAGTTAAAAGCGGTCAATTTGCGGGCATAGATGCCATCTTCCAAGAACAAGATGGTGAGAAACGCTCAATTATGCTAGTTCAGATGATCACCAAGCGTGTTCCTGTCAGCATAGACAATAGTGATTTAGATTTAAAATAGCCTAATTCCATCAAACATAAAAAGAGGTGCAAAAGCACCTCTTTTTGATCGTATCTAATTGATCGTATCTAATTTTTTGTCTGTTTTAAAAGGGTTGGACGAACCAACCCTTATCTTTATCGTAGAGAATTAGTATGAATCGTTGTGAACGGTCTGTACTGCACGACCTGATGGGTCAACACAGTTTTGGAACGATTCATCCCATTCAATCGCCTTCGCTGAAGAACACGCTACTGAAGGGCCTCCTGGTACACACTCTGCTGCTGATGGAAGTGGGAATAACTCTTCAAAGATTTCACGGTACACGTAGCCTTCTTTTGTCGTTGGCGTGTTGTATGGGAATCGATATTGAGCTGTTTCCATCTGCTGGTCTGTCACTTTCTGTTCCGCGACTTCTTTCAGCGTATCGATCCAGCTGTAGCCAACGCCATCAGAGAATTGCTCTTTTTGACGCCATGCGATCGATTCTGGCAGGTAGTGCTCGAAGCACTCACGAAGGATGTGTTTCTCCATTTTACCGTTGCCACACATCTTGTCTGCTGGGTTCAAGCGCATTGCTACATCTATGAACTCTTTATCTAGGAAAGGTACGCGTCCTTCAACTCCCCATGCTGCCAGCGACTTGTTAGCACGAGCACAGTCGAACATGTTCAGAGCAAGCAGTTTACGCACTGTCTCCTCGTGGAACTCTTTCGCGTTTGGCGCCTTGTGGAAGTAAAGGTAGCCACCAAAGATTTCGTCAGCGCCTTCACCAGACAATACCATCTTGATACCCATCGCTTTGATCTTACGACCCATTAAGAACATAGGTGTTGATGCGCGGATAGTCGTCACGTCATACGTTTCAATGTGGTAAATCACGTCACGAATCGCGTCCAAACCTTCTTGAATCGTGTACGTCATTTCGTGGTGAACGGTACCAATTTGGTCGGCAACTTCACGAGCTGCTTTCAGGTCAGGCGCGCCTTCTAGGCCAACAGCAAAAGAGTGCAGTTGAGGCCACCAAGCTTCAGACTTTTCATCATCTTCAATACGCATCGCTGCAAAGCGTTTTGCTACCGCAGATGTAATAGAAGAATCTAGACCGCCTGAAAGAAGTACACCGTAAGGCACGTCAGTCATTAGTTGGCGTTTAACAGCCGCTTCTAGCGCTTCAGTCAATTCTTCTTTGCTAGTGCTGTTACCTTGTACTGCTGCGTACTCGTTCCAGTCACGAACATAGTAACGTGTTGGCTCAGTATCTTTAGAGCTGTAGTAGCTACCAGGAGGGAATTCACTTACTGTTTTACATACTGGAACAAGAGCCTTCATCTCTGATGCCACATAGTAGTTACCATGCTCATCGTGACCTTGATAAAGAGGGATAATACCAATATGGTCACGGCCGACTAAATACTCATCTTTTTCTTCGTCGTAGAGCACAAAAGCGAAAATACCGTTTAGTTCTTCAAGGAGATCTGCACCCATATCTTGGTAAAGTGCAAGAATGACTTCACAGTCTGAATCGGTTTGAAATTCGTACTTTCCTTCGTAACGAGCACGAATTTCTTTATGGTTGTAGATTTCACCATTGACGGCAAGGATGAGCTTCTTATCAGGGCTGTATAGCGGCTGTGCACCACTATTTAGACCAACAATCGCCAAGCGCTCGTGCGCTAAAATAGCACGCTCTGAAGAGTAAATCCCAGACCAGTCTGGGCCACGGTGACGAAGTTTTTTCGACATCTCTAATGCGATAGGGCGCAATGCGGCTGCATCGCTTTTAATGTCTAAAATGCCAAATACTGAACACATACTACATCCTTACTAAACTAAACAATTTCTAATCGGTATGGTTTAAATTTGCCATTACTAATAAAAAAAGCAACGTTTTGTGATTAAAAAAATGATAAAAGGCCTTTTTGTATGGAAAATATTTAACTAAACCGTTGTTTTGGTGAATGAGATCAATGTTTGGTATAAAAACTATACAAAAAAGGCTTTCTATCAATAGAAAGCCTTCCGAAAAATATCAGTGCTGTTGCTTATTTAATTGGTGTGAATTTAGGTTGAAGTTGTTTACAGACGTGTCGAGCAAAACCGCTACCAGCTTCACTATAAATATTGAATGCTGCGTCAACGCCATTTTCAAGTAAGCCTTCCAATTGATCTGGGTATTCGGCGATAGCGGCAATTTGCCCCTTATATTTTCTGCGTTTAAGCTGCTCAAGTGCTGTTTGGTTACCTTGATGATGTGGCATTGCAAGCAGAACCAGTTTTACATGACCTGTATCTAAAATTCGCTCCCAGAAATCCGGGTCGGTGGCATCACCAGAAATCACATTTCTTCCTTCTGAACGATGATGATGTGCAGCGTCTTCACGAATTTCTATACCCAATGAAATTTTGCCATAGCGTGAACGTAGCTCATCATAAGCGCCCGTTCCAATACGCCCCATACCTAAGATCAATACTTGGGCATGACCTGGGTTGATGAGTTGGTCGCGTTGATTGAGCTTTTCTACCGCTGTCTCTTGCAGCCACTTACCTGAATGTTGATAAATTTTATGGCTAAGGCGGTTAAGTGGCGCGGAAATTACAAAGGATACCGACACCGCAACCGCAATCGCAGCAAGCATATCACTTGGCATCCAGCCCATTTTATAGGCCAACCCAGCAACAATAAGACCAAACTCACTGTAGTTAAATAGTGATAAAGAGGCGAGCAAAGAGGTACGTACTCGAAACTTAAAATGATTAATAGTGACGAAGTACAAGAGTCCTTTGATTGGTAGCAGTAAGATAAATAGCAGGGCGAGAACGACGCCATTCACGCTCAATGAGGCGGATAAACCAATGTTCAAAAAGAAGCAGACTAAAAAGAGCTCCTTCATATTGAATAATGACTTGGATAGTTCTGAGGCTTTTGGGTGACCTGCGAGTAGCATGCCTAAAATTAGCGCGCCCAAGTCTGGTTTCATCCCGACCAACTCGAATAGCCCAGCACCGATAACAAGCGCGAAGAAAATACCGAATAGCACTAGCATTTCACCGTGGCCAACTTTATCGAGCAGCTTATAGAATAGAGGACGAAGGAAAGGCAGTGCGAACAAACCGATGGCATACCATTCTGGGACTTTTCCGGTTGAAGCAGTCAGGAATACTACGGCAAAAATATCTTGCATAACCAAGATACCGATCGCGAGTGTGCCGTAGGTCGCGTTCATTTCGCCTTTTTCTTGCAATGCTTTTACGGCAAAAACGGTACTAGAGAACGATAGTGCAAAAGCTAAAAGCAGGATTTGGCTGCCGTCCATACTGGCTAGCGAAGTCAAGCCCAGTAGTTTTAAGCCGGATAACGCTAGGGCAAAAAAAGCGGTAGAGAGTATGTTGTGGGCGGTTGCCCCTCCCCATATTTCTTTGGACAGCAGGGTTTTTACATCGAGTTTGAGTCCAATAGTAAACAGAAGAAGAGTAACACCAAGATCTGCGAGAGTGACGATAACGTCATTGCTTTGGTAACCAAATGCATGCAAGCCAAATCCAGCTAGTAGAAAACCAACGAGGGGAGGGAGGCTGCATTTAAGCGCAATAAAACCAGCTAAAAAAGCGGCTGTAATTAGAATAATTTCCATACTGTTAAGCTGTATTCCTGATATACAAAAACGGGCTGTGAAAACACAGCCCGAGATTGTAACTCAATTGGTTGTATAAACTTAGTCTTCCAGTAACTTTTGTAACAAAACTCCGTTCAGCATAGCGCGTTTAATCATCGCAAATGCGCCCATCGTTGGCTGCTTATCAATGTGAGAAGCCACGATAGGGAGGTCGTTATGGAAAGTTTTAAGAGATTGATTCTCTACGTTGCGTTGAATTGCAGGGAAAAGAATATCTTGTGCTGCAGTAATATCGCCAGCAATTACAATTTTCTGTGGATTAAATAAGTTAACCGTAATCGCAATCGCTTTACCTAGCTGGTTGCCCACTCGCACTAAACTCTGTTTCGCAAGTTCATCACCATTCATTGCGTGCTGACATACCGCTTCAATTGTGATGTTTTCAAGGTCGGTTAAGCTTGATTCGTATCCTTGAGTAATCAGTTGCTTCACTCGTTGAATAATCGCTGGGTTTGCAGCTACGGTTTCTAAACAGCCAAAGTTTCCACATTGGCATTGCTCACCAAGCGGGTCAATTTGGATATGACCAATTTCACCGACGTTGCGGTTAAAACCAAGAAAAACCTGGCCGTTAACGATAATACCTGCGCCAGTACCGCGGTGGACGCTAACCAAAATAGAATCCTGGCAGTCTTGGCTTGCTCCAAAGTAGTGCTCAGCCAACGCCATGCCACGTACGTCGTTGCCAACAAAGCATGCTGTATTAAACTTCTCTCCAACAATTTCACCGAGAGCAAGATTATCGATATCGGTATTAGGCATGTATTCGACCACGCCAGTTGTTGGGTTAACAAGGCCCGGTAAAGTGATGCCGATAGCGATGAGTTGATCAATTTTGTCTTCGCAACGGCTTACGAAATCTTTTAATAAATCGATAAGTCCTGCGATTAAGTCTGCTTGGTTAGTGTAGTGCAGTTCATGCTGATCTTCTGCCAGCGCGGTACCACCTAAATCGTATAAACTGAACTGTACGTAATCTCGACCTAAGCGAACGGCAATCGAATGAAAAGGTTTGACTTCAGTAGTCAAAGAGATCGCACGACGACCACCAGTTGAAGCTTGTTGGGCGACCTCCTTAATAAGGCCGCGCTCTAAAAGTTGGCGGGTTATTTTGGTAACACTAGCAGGCGCGAGCTGACTCACGTCCGCGACTTGAATACGGGAGATAGGACCTTGCTGATCAATCAGCCTATATACCGCAGCGCTGTTAAGCTGTTTTACTAAATCTACATTACCAATCTGTCCGCCATTCATGCTTAATTTTGCTCGTATTGTCCGTTAACAACCGTCGCTTTTACTTTAAAGTCACGATCGAAAATAGTCAGGTTTGCAACCATCCCTTTTCGAACTCGGCCAAGGCGATCCTCAACACCAATTGCTGTTGCTGGGTATAACGTGGCCATTCGTAGAGCTTCGTCTAAAGCGATCCCCGCGTGCTCAACTGAATTCTGAACTGCTTCAATCATTGTCAAAGCTGAGCCGCCTAGCGTGCCATTTTCATCAACACACTTACCATCTCGGTAATATACTTTCTTACCGACAAAAATAAAGTGATCAATGTTAGCACCTGCTGGAGCTGTGGCATCCGTCACCAAAACAAGCTTTTCACCTTTGATTTTATGAGCAATTCGGATGTTTGCGTAGTCGACGTGAAAACCATCAGCAATAATGCCAGCATAAACGTCAGGAGTATCGTAAATTGCACCAACAACTCCTGGTTCACGACCAACCATTGGTGTCATTGCATTAAAGAGGTGTGTAGCAAAAGTAATGCCTGCTTCAAAGCTTTTACGTGCTTCGGCGTAGGTTGCATTTGTGTGGCCAATTGAAACCACGATGCCAGCAGCCTTTAATCGCGCAATATGCTCTGGGTCGTTATGCTCAGGTGCTAGTGTTACTTTCGCTACGATATCGGCGTTTGCGCAGATAAGGTCGATCATGCTTTCGTCTGATGGGCGAATAAAATCGACGTTATGGATGCCTTTTTTCGCGACGTTAAGGTAAGGACCTTCGAGGTGTAAACCAAGCGATTGATTTTGATATTTGTTGTGGTACTCACGAGCTGCGGCAATTGCAGTTCGCATATCTTCATCAGATGATGTAATGAGTGTTGGCAGGAAGCTAGTACAGCCAGATTTGAGGTTTGCCTGGTGCATGATTTGCATGGTTTCAGGGGTAATTGCATCGTTTAGCATTACACCGCCACAACCGTTCAACTGCAGATCGATAAAGCCTGGACTTAGATTAGCGCCTGCAAGGTCTTTTACTTCGATGCTTTGAGGTAGCTCAGAAACCGGCACAATAGATTGAATAAGATCGTTTTCGATGATGACCGCATGATCGGTAAGAACATCACTACCGGTATAAATTTTACAGTTACTTAGCGCGTACATAGTCAGCTAGTCCTTATAGATGAGAATTCAATTTCTATATCGTTATCTAAGTAGAGACTGCTTCAGTCATATGGGTACTTAGTTTGTATCACTGAATTAGATAACGAGTCACATACAGCAAGTCGCGTTTTATCGATGTTATTGTCATAGTAACTAACTGAAAAGTAATAATTGTATGGTTTTTTATGATTCTTTTTCAGAGCAAAGTTACAGTGATTTACCCGCCTAGATACCAAAATAACACTGATTCTGCCTTGCATAAAGTGCGAGAATATTATCTTTAAAACGCCATTTTTTCGTATAATAAAATAAGTTTTATGATCTCGCTAGCAAAAACCTTCCGAAAGGGCAAATTGTGGTGATTATGATCACAAACGGTGAGCTTTTAATTTGCGGAGCAAAATTAATATCATAAACTTAGGATGACTAAATTGGACGGCTGAAATAAGTCATTCAACATAACATCTAATCCTATAGGGGGAACTTAAGGTGAACATTCTCGGATACTTCCAGAAGGTGGGTAAGGCGCTTATGGTGCCGGTTGCCACACTTCCTGCAGCAGCAATACTCATGGGTATTGGCTACTGGATCGACCCAAATGGCTGGGGCGCAAACAGTGCACTTGCTGCATTTCTTATTAAAGCTGGTGCAGCGATCATTGACAATATGTCAGTATTGTTCGCTGTTGGTGTTGCTTACGGAATGTCTAAAGACAAAGATGGCGCCGCTGCACTTTCAGGTTTCGTGGGCTTCTTAGTTGTCACAACGCTTTTGGCCCCTGGTGCAGTATCACAAATTCAAGGCATTGACCCAAGTGAAGTACCTGCTGCATTTGGTAAAATCAATAACCAGTTCGTCGGTATCTTGGTTGGTATTGTTTCTGCTGAGTTGTACAACCGTTTTTCTCACGTAGAGCTGCACAAAGCACTGGCGTTTTTCTCTGGCAAGCGTCTTGTACCGATCCTAACGTCTTTTGCTGGTATCGTTATTGCGTTCATCCTGATGTACGTTTGGCCATCAGTTTACGGCGGTCTGGTAAGTTTTGGTGAAAGCATTCAAGGTATGGGTGAAGCAGGTGCAGGTGTTTACGCATTCTTCAACCGTCTTCTAATTCCTGTTGGTCTGCACCATGCACTAAACTCAGTGTTCTGGTTTGATGTTGCTGGTATTAATGACATTCCAAACTTCCTTGGCGGTGCGAAATCATTAGCTGAAGGCACGGCAACGGTAGGTGTTACGGGGATGTACCAAGCGGGCTTCTTCCCAATCATGATGTTTGGTTTACCAGGCGCTGCTCTAGCGATGTACCATACTGCGAAATCAAAGAATAAAGAGAAAGTGGCATCTATCATGATTGCAGCTGCGTTTGCTTCATTCTTTACAGGTGTAACAGAACCACTTGAATTTGCATTCATGTTCCTTGCTCCAGGACTGTACGTTCTTCACGCAGCGCTGACTGGTCTATCAGTTTATATCGCGGCATCAATGCAGTGGATTGCAGGTTTCGGTTTCTCTGCTGGTTTAGTCGACTTAGTATTGTCGACTCGTAACCCGCTAGCGGTAAACTGGTACATGCTCATTGTACAAGGTCTTGGTTTCTTTGCGGTTTACTACTTCGTGTTCCGTACCGTGATTGTTAAGTTTGGCCTTAAAACACCGGGACGTGAAGATGATGAAGAAGCTTCATCTAACGTGGCTGGATCAAGCAATTCTTCAGAGCTTGCTCGTCAGTACTTGAAAGCACTTGGCGGTCATGACAACCTAAGTTCTATCGATGCCTGTATTACTCGTTTGCGCCTTTCTGTGAAAGATATGAGCGTTATCAATGAGAAAACTCTGAAAGATCTTGGAGCTATGGGAGTTGTGAAGCTAGGTACAAACAACCTACAAGTTATCCTTGGTCCACTAGCAGAGATTGTTGCTGGTGAGATGAAGAATGTATCTAAAGATGAAGACTTAAGTGGTGTTCAGCTACCAGCTTAACTGTTTAATAGTGGTGTGATTGTTTGTTATTGGTATTGCAAACAATTGATACTACAACATCGCAAAAGGCCTCCGCAGGAGGCCTTTTTTCGTTTAGGCCCTTTGAATCTGCTTTGCTTTCACGCTAACTCGATAAATATTGTCGTTTTAGAGCGAGTTCTTGTTGTCTAATTGCTTAGAATTGTGGATCATTAGTAACAATGTACTCTGTGAAACCATACTTGGATACAGGGTTCCGTTTTCTCTGACAATACTAATATTTTTGAGGTGCTATAGATGAGTGAAGCTGATGCTCGTCCATCAAACTTTATTCGCCAGATCATTGATAAAGATCTAGCGGATGGTAAACACACTAGCGTGCATACTCGATTCCCGCCGGAGCCAAATGGCTACCTGCATATCGGTCATGCTAAGTCTATCTGTTTGAACTTCGGTATTGCTCAGGACTACCAGGGTCAATGTAATCTGCGTTTCGACGATACAAACCCTGAAAAAGAAGACATCGAATACGTTGAGTCTATCAAGAAAGATGTAAACTGGTTGGGCTTTGAGTGGAGTGGTGAAGTATGTTACTCATCAAACTACTTCGATAAGCTTTACGAATATGCAATTGAATTGATTAACAAAGGCTTAGCGTACGTAGATGAGCTAAGTCCAGAGCAAATTCGTGAATACCGCGGCACACTAAAGGCGCCAGGTAAACCAAGTCCATACCGTGACCGTTCTGTTGAAGAGAACTTGGCGTTGTTTGAAAAAATGCGCGCTGGTGAATTTGAAGAAGGTAAAGCGTGTCTTCGTGCTAAAATCGACATGGGTTCTTCATTCATGGTCATGCGCGATCCAGTTTTATACCGAGTGCGTTTTGCTACGCACCACCAAACTGGTGATAAGTGGTGCATTTACCCAATGTACGACTTTACGCACTGTATTTCTGATGCATTAGAAGGCATTACGCACTCTATTTGTACGCTTGAATTCATGGATAACCGTCGTCTGTACGATTGGGTTCTAGACAACATCACGATCGAAAGCCGTCCACATCAATACGAGTTCAGTCGTTTAAACCTTGAATACACAGTGATGTCTAAGCGTAAGCTTAACCAGCTAGTTACTGAAAAACTGGTTAATGGTTGGGATGATCCACGTATGCCGACTGTCTCAGGTCTGCGTCGTCGTGGCTTCACACCTGCATCTATTCGTGAGTTTTGTAAGCGTATTGGTGTAACGAAGCAAGAAAATATGATCGAGTTTAGTTCATTAGAATCTTGTATTCGTGATGACCTAAACGAGAACGCTCCGCGTGCAATGGCTGTACTGGATCCTGTTAAAGTTGTTATCGAAAACTTTGAAGCAGGCGCAGTAGAAAACTTGACAGTTGCCAACCACCCAAATAAACCTGAAATGGGCGTGCGTGAAGTGCCATTCACGCGTGAATTGTGGATTGAGCGTGAAGACTTCCGTGAAGAAGCGAACAAAAAGTACAAGCGTTTAGTGCTAGGTAAAGAAGTTCGTTTACGTGGTGCTTACGTGATCAAAGCTGAGCGCGTTGAAAAAGATGCCGAAGGCAACATCACAACGATCTTCTGTTCTTACGATGCAGATACGCTAGGTAAAAACCCAGCAGATGGTCGTAAAGTGAAAGGCGTTATTCATTGGGTGTCAGCTGATAAAGCTCTTCCAGCGGAAATTCGTCTGTACGATCGTTTATTTACGGTGCCAAACCCAGGCGCAGCGGAAGATTTTGCTTCTACTATCAACCCTGAATCATTAGTTGTGATCAATGGCTTCGTCGAGCCTAGCCTAGCTTCCGCAGAAGCAGAAAAAGGTTACCAGTTTGAACGTATGGGTTACTTCTGTGCAGACTCGAAAGACTCTTCAGCAGATAATCTAGTATTCAACCGCACGGTTGGTCTACGTGATACCTGGGCAAAAATTGAGAATCAATAATCTCAATTAATGCTGAGAACGATGAAAAAATGCCAGCAAACGCTGGCATTTTTTATACCTAATCCCACAGAGTGCTATACAGATGTGCAAAACTGTGGATAAAAAAGATGGGTGTTTAGTAGCTTTTGTTCTGTAACCAAAGTACTGACGTCTAAGGTACTGACTTCTAAAAACAAAAAACGCCAGCATGTGCTGACGTTTACTTTTTAAATTAACAAACCCTTATTTTTTCGGTTTGTGTGCATCTGGATTGTCTTTACAACCACCATCGCTACACTTGCCGTACAAGTATAAGCTGTGGTTTGTTAGTGTGACATTGTACTTAGCTGCAATCTCTTTTTGACGTTCTTCAATAAGATCGTCAGAAAATTCAATTACCTCACCACAGTCTAGGCACACTAGGTGGTCGTGGTGATGTTGAGTCGATAATTCGAAGACTGACTTTCCACCTTCAAAGTGGTGACGAGTTACAATACCAGCATCGTCGAACTGGTTTAGAACTCGGTAAACAGTTGCTAGGCCAATTTCTTCACCTAGATCAATCAACTTTTTGTACAAATCTTCAGCACTGATGTGCTGGCAGTCTGGCTGCTGAAGTACTTCTAGAATTTTTAGCCTCGGAAGGGTTACTTTTAAACCCGCATCCTTCAGCGCCTGATTATTATCTGACATATACTTTCCCGTTGGATCATCTGCAGCGATTTAACAGAATTCAATCTTCCTACCATTATAGGATAAGCGTTCGGAACATTAAACCACGAACTTCAAAGGGTTAATAGAATCTTTTTGTAAATTAGAAACAGGTCTATTATATTACAGCTCTGACCAGTTACAATTATGTAACATTAAGCTTGGAGAGGGCATGGATAGCGATGAATAGGCGACTAGCGAAGATATACAAACCAGGAATTGTAAAGTTCGCACTCAATATTTGGCCTCCTTTTTGGGGGGCGGGTATTAAAATCTTACATATTTCTCAAGACTTCCGTACTGTAAAGGTACGTTTAAAGCTTCGCTGGTGGAATAAAAATGCCAATCGCACCCAATATGGCGGCAGTATTTTCTCTTTAACTGATCCAATTTACTCGTTGATGCTGATGGGGATTCTACGAGAGGAATATTATGTGTGGGATAAAGAGGCAAGCATTAACTTTATTAAGCCGGGGCAAAGTGATTTGTTTGCAGAATTTGAGGTCACTGAAGGGATGCTGGAAAACATTTATCAAATGACACGGAATGGAGAAAAGTGTTTTCCTGAGTTTATTACTCATGTAAAAGATAAACAGGGGAATGTGGTTTCAGAGGTTCAACGCAAGCTTTATGTAAGAAAGAAACCTCAGTATCGCGAAGAGGAAGTACTTACCGATGCTGTGTGACAATACATACAAAAAGACCTCCAAGTGGAGGTCTTTGCATCATTCAATTTGATTAGCCTTCTAGCTCAGCTAAACACATCTCTTCATAGATCTGTTTAACCCAGCTTTCAACACGCTCGTCAGTCAATTCTGGTTGGCGGTCTTCATCAATACATAGACCTACGAATTGGCTTTCGTCACCTTCAACAAGTGCTTTAGACGCTTCAAATTCGTAGCCTTCTGTCGAGGTATGGCCAAGAATTGTGCCGCCTTTAGACTCAACGATATCACGGACTGTGCCCATCGCGTCACAGAAGTATTCTGCGTAGTCTTCTTGGTCGCCACAGCCAAAGATAGCCACTAGCTTAGTAGAGAAGTCGATTTGCTCAAGCTCAGGGAAGAAGTCATCCCAATCACATTGTGCTTCGCCGTAGTACCAAGTTGGGATACCTAGAAGAAGAAGATCGAAGTTATCAATGTCTTCTTTGCTGCTTTTCGCGATGTCTTGAACGTGAACTAGATGTTTACCTAGTTGCTTTTGAATCATCTTTGCAACGGCTTCAGTATTACCTGTGTCGCTACCGAAGAAGATACCTACACTTGCCATAGAGTCTATACCTTTACATTGTTTGTTATTGGCGATGCTACTAAGGGTTTAACCTAACCCTGAGCCTTCCCAAGTTAGCTGAATTACACCTTTTGCAATAAAGCCAGCACAGCCTAGGAAAAGGACTAACCACACAATACGACGACCAAAAACAGGTACATTGCCTTGCTTTAGCACATCTTTTATCGCCATCCCGATGAAAAAAAAGATAGCAGCAAAAAGAAGATCGAGTCCAATAGACTCGAGCATATCCATATAGTCGTAAAGCATTTTAGCCCTTCATGCCGAAAAATCTTGGGCGCACTATACCACTGTTAAACGGTAAAGTTAATGCACTACAAGAAGGGTTATTTCAATAATCTAGTGTTGCTTTTCGAATTTGTTAACTCGAAATGTATTTTCGAATGACTCTCATTACTTCTGTCGGTTTCTCGGCGTGTAACCAGTGACCAGTGCCAGCGATAATGTGTGCTTTAGCATGGTTAAATTGTCGCTTCACTGCTGGCTGATGTTCTGGCATTAAGTAGTCAGAGTCGCCGCCTTTGATAAACAAAGTTGGGATATCTGTTGGTGTGATTTCTTGCCAGCCAATAATTTGGTCATAATTCTCAAAAAGGCTCGGTACGTTAAACCGCCAATCCATCTTATCGCCATTTTTGTACAGTGATTTAGAGAGAAATTGTCTTACACCATCGAGTTCAATATGTTGAGCTAGGATATCCATGGCTTGCTGTCGATTTGCTGGTTTTTCATTAATAACAGCATGTAAGCCGTTAAAAACATTATCGTGACGGTTCGTAGTGTAGGCAACAGGCGCCATGTCGAGAACGACTAACTGCTTGACTACATTTGGCGCAATGTCCACAAGAGCCATCGCGACTTTTCCGCCCATGGAGTGACCAATAACAATAGATGGCTCAACGTTTAAGTGCTGAAGGAGCTGAGCCACATCTTTTGCCATATCGGTATAGTTATGGACTTCGGAGTGGAAAGAGAGGCCGTGATTTCTCAGATCAATACTGATCACCGTGTGATCTTTAATAAGATCGCGGGCGAGTAGACCCAGATTACTTAAACTACCAAACAATCCGTGAATCAAAACAACTGTTTGGCCTTGGCCTTCCTGCTTATAGTTGAGTAATGCTGACATTTTATCTTATTCGTGATGGGTTTAACGTGGAGTATCCGCGTGGATCTCGTTATAATCCCCCAGAGTTTAAACATTGAGAATGTGAAAAGCGAATGAAAACAATTGAGGTTGATGAGGATCTATACCGTTATATAGCTAGTCAAACTAAGCATATCGGTGAAAGCGCCTCGGATATTTTGCGACGCCTTTTAAACCTTGATGGTCAGTTGCAGGAAGCTAAAGCCGCGCCTGTAGTAGAGAAGCCACAAGGGATTGTAGTAAGTAAAGATGCGGGTAAAACGGAATCTGTTGATGTAGTGAAAGAAATGCGTTCGCTGCTTATTTCTGATGAGTTTGCCGGTCTAAAAAAAGCGATTGATCGCTTTATGTTGGTATTATCGACCTTACATAAATTGAATCCAGAAGGTTTCGCCCAGGCTACGAATGTAAAAGGACGCAAACGCGTGTACTTTGCAGATAATGAAGAAACCTTGCTAGCAAACGGTAATACGACCAAGCCAAAAGCCATTCCTGGCACACCGTTTTGGGTTATCACGAATAACAATACAAGTCGTAAAAGACAGATGGTTGAACAAGTGATGGCACACATGGGGTTCCAACCTGACTTAATAGAAAAAGTAACAGGTTCAATCTAAGAAACCTGATAGAAGCCTCATAATGCGTCGCAGTGAGCGGATATTATGAGGCTTTTTTAATTTTATTTGTATTTAAAGAAAGGATGTCAAACATGGCTATGCACCCTCGTGCTGGGCAAAAAGCGCAGCAGGAAGATCTTCACAATATCCCAGCACTCGTTGCTAACTACTTCTTACTTCAACCAGACGCGGCAAACGCAGAACACAAAGTTCAATTTGGTACTTCTGGCCACCGCGGTACTTCAGACAAGCACACTTTTAACGAAAACCACATTTTAGCGATCGCTCAAGCGGTAGCAGAAGTTCGTGCTGAGCAAGGCACAATTGGCCCGTTGTTTGTGGGTAAAGACACGCATGCGCTATCTGAGCCTGCTTTTTCAAGTGTGATTGAAGTATTGATTGCAAATGGTGTGAAAGTGATTGTCCAGCAAGACAACGGTTACACGCCAACACCGGGTATTTCACACGCGATTCTGACTTACAACATCAAACACGAGGAAAAAGCAGACGGTATCGTTATTACCCCATCACATAACCCACCACAAGACGGCGGTATCAAATACAATCCGACACATGGCGGTCCTGCAGAAGCTGAGTTGACTCAAGCTATCGAAGATCGTGCGAACGAATTGATTGCTGAAGGTTTACAAGGTGTTAAACGTCTACCACTAGCAGAAGCAAAAGCATCGGATCTGTTTGTAGAGATGGACTTGGTGAAGCCATACATTGATGACCTGGTGAACGTTATCGATATGGAAGCAATCCAAAAAGCGAACCTGAAGATTGGTGTAGATCCATTGGGTGGCAGCGGTATCGATTACTGGCGTCAAATTGGTCAGGCATACAACCTAGACCTAACGCTAGTAAGTGAATCGATCGATCCTTCTTTCCAATTCATGTCGCTAGATAAAGACGGCGTTGTGCGTATGGACTGTTCTTCTCCATACGCAATGGCTGGTCTGCTAGCCCTGAAAGATGAATACGATCTTGCGTTTGGTAACGACCCAGACTATGACCGTCATGGTATCGTGACGCCGAAAGGTTTGATGAACCCGAACCATTTCTTAGCCGTTTGTATTGACTACTTGTACCGTCATCGTGACGAGTGGGGTAAAGATGTCGCTGTTGGTAAAACACTAGTTTCAAGTGCACTTATCGACCGAGTAGTAGCCGATTTGGGTCGTGAACTGTGTGAAGTGCCTGTCGGCTTCAAGTGGTTTGTCGATGGCCTTTACACTGGTAAGTTTGGTTTCGGCGGCGAAGAAAGTGCTGGTGCGTCATTCCTTCGTAAAGATGGCACGCCTTGGTCAACAGACAAAGATGGCATCTTGCTATGCCTTCTAGCAGCAGAGATCACTGCGGTAACGGGTAAGAACCCTCAAGATTACTATGAAGAGCTAGCGGCGAAGCACGGTGAGTCGAAGTACAACCGTATTCAAGCTGTAGCAAATGGCCCACAAAAAGACGTATTGAAGAAGTTGTCACCAGAAATGGTTGCGGCTGAAACTCTAGCAGGTGATGAGATCACTGCTCGTCTAACGCATGCACCAGGCAATGGTGCTGCGATTGGTGGCCTTAAAGTAACGACAGCTAACGGTTGGTTCGCTGCTCGTCCATCAGGCACAGAGGACATCTACAAGATTTACTGTGAAAGCTTCAAAGGTGAAGAGCACCTAAAACAAATCGAAGCAGAAGCACAAGAGATCGTTAATCAAGTGTTTGCAGCCGCTGGTTTGTAAAACATCCAATGGTCAATGTATCTAGCAAAGGGTTGATGTGAAAACATCAACCCTTTCATGTTTAAGTGCCCCGAACAGCTTTATCTCCGGGCCATGAATCTGGTACCACAAACCAGAATTGACCGTCTTCCGTTTGTGCGTGTATGAATCGATCTAAAGGCTTTTCAATAGGTTGAGAGAAATCGTCTGTACCGGTCGCCCAGCATGGTTTATGTAAATGATAAAGGGGTTTACTAATTAAATCCCATTGACTTTGATAGCACCAGTAACCACTAATCTGACTTGGATTTAATTCATAACCCAAGCACTCCTTAGGAGTTGGCTCTGGAGTAAACGGATTAATATAGAGTCGTCCTTGCATCATTAGGCGCTCTTCTGGAGAGTCGTTTAAAGGAATTATTTTTTGAAATTCCGGGCGATCGCTCATTTTCAGTTGATGCGTGAGCATTCTATCCAATTTCGCATGTAACTGGTCGTGAGCATTCGGGCCATACCAAATGCCGTTGTAAAGAAGATAAAACTTAATCGCCACTTCCCAATGTTCTATCTGATTTGATTCTGTATTCCTCAACACCAAATCGACAGCACCAATGGTCTTACCTTCAGCGTCGTTTAACTGAATTTCTTCGGCAATAATCTGATATCGTTCTGAATTAGAAAGAGCCGCAGTGCATAAGTGCTGATATAAAAAGCCCAATCTTGGATTACCATTGTATTGCTCAGTGTTCTTTAAAGGCGTTACCGTAAGATCCTCTAAGGTTGCAAACGGAGGGCGTAACTTGAAAAGAGGAGGTGAAGTGGCGATCCATTGGTAAAAGCGTTGCAGTTGGTTCATCCGTATCCCTAAATGTATGGTGAGGCGACAAGCTTTGTTATTGTAACTAAATTTGCTTTTGAGGGTAGGGTGGCTAGCATCGATATTAGGGTTCGAGATACACTTTAAATACCTAAATGATATCAAGGTGCCAGATGTCAAAACGTTGTTGTATCAACTAGGTTGCACACTCTCGGTCTGATTTCATCGAGAGGTTATTTAGGTTTACATGCGCTAGAAATTGGAAGTAATAATGAATAACTTAAAGCTAGAACAGATTCTTAATGACAAACTGTCACCGCAGTTAATTAAAGATTACGCACCAAATGGGTTACAGGTAGAAGGGAAATCAGCGGTAAAGCGTGTTATCACTGGCGTAACCGCCTCTCAAGCCTTAATCGATAAAGCGATTGAGCTTAATGCAGACGCATTACTTGTTCATCATGGCTATTTTTGGAAAGGTGAGCCTGAGCCAATTCGTGGCATGAAAGGTAAACGAATTCGTAGCCTGATCAAAAATGATATCAACTTATATGGTTATCACCTTCCTCTAGATATTCATCCAGAGCTAGGCAACAACGCTGAATTAGCTCGCTTACTTGAAATCGAAGTAGAAGGTGGACTTGAAGGACACCCTCAATCAGTAGCCATGTTTGGACGCTTGAAAAAACCGATGTCTGGTGCTGAGTTTGCGAGCAAGATCAATCAAGTTCTTGATAGAGAACCACTGCATATTGCTCCAGAGAATACCGATAAGATGATTGAGACAGTCGGTTGGTGCACTGGTGGAGGGCAAGATTTCATTGAACTTGCTGTACAGCACGGGCTGGATGCATTTATCTCTGGAGAAATTTCAGAGCGCACCACTTATACTGCTCGTGAAATGGACATTCATTACTTTGCTGCAGGTCATCATGCTACTGAGCGTTATGGTGTTCAGGCCTTAGGCAAATGGCTAGCGGATGAATATGGCCTACATGTGGAGTTTATCGATATTGATAATCCGGTTTAGCGTTCTCCATTAATAACGTTAAACGCAAAAAAGAAAAAAAGGGTTGAGACGAAAATCTCAACCCTTTTGTTTGTCTATCTTCGTACTAAAAGATCATTCACGTTCGTGAAGTGGAGAAAACTCACGTTGTGTTTCGCCAGTGTATAGCTGACGAGGACGACCGATGCGGTTCAGTGGATCGCTGTGCATTTCGTTCCAGTGAGCAATCCAGCCGATGGTACGAGAAATCGCGAAGATAACCGTAAACATAGAAACTGGAATACCAATCGCTTTAAGAATGATACCTGAGTAGAAGTCTACGTTCGGGTACAGCTTCTTAGACACGAAGTACTCATCAGAAAGTGCAATGCGCTCAAGTTCCATTGCAACGTCTAGCAGAGGGTCTTGAATGTTTAGCTCTTTGAGAACTTCATGACACGTTTCGCGCATTACTGTCGCACGTGGGTCGTAGTTCTTGTAAACGCGGTGACCAAAGCCCATTAAGCGGAATGGGTCATCTTTGTCTTTCGCGCGGTCCACATATTCAGGGATGTTATCGACGCTGCCAATCTCTTCTAGCATTCTCAAGCAGGCTTCGTTTGCACCACCGTGAGCGGGTCCCCAAAGGGATGCAATACCAGCGGCAATACATGCAAATGGGTTCGCACCAGAAGAGCCAGCTAGACGAACAGTTGATGTCGACGCATTCTGTTCGTGATCCGCGTGTAGAGTGAAAATCTTATCCATCGCACGGGCAACCACAGGATTCACTTCATACTCTTCGCAAGGGTTTGCGAACATCATATGCAAGAAGTTCTCTGCGTAGCTAAGGTCGTTACGAGGGTAAATAAATGGCTGACCGATAGAGTATTTGTAACACATCGCCGCCAGTGTTGGCATTTTTGACAGCAGACGGTACGCTGCAATTTCGCGGTGTTCGTCGTTGTTAATGTCAAGAGAGTCGTGATAGAAGGCTGCAAGTGCTCCAACTACACCACACATTACCGCCATTGGGTGAGCATCGCGTCGGAAGCCATGGAAAAAGCTTGCGATTTGCTCGTGTACCATCGTGTGACGAGTAACGGTCGTTTTGAATTGCTCGTATTGTTCTCGGGTAGG